>CAZIGT010000083.1:0-11046 GCA_964538465.1 uncultured Thermoleophilia bacterium
CGATCCGCACCACGCGCCTCGGTCGAACGCTGTCTCGGCTGCGGATCGGGCGCCCCTCATCGTTGCGGCGCGATCAGAACTCCTCAGTCTCCTCCGCACCCTTGCCACGGCGGCGGACGATCACGAAGATGACCGCGCCGACCACGACAATGACTGCGACGATGATGCCGACGATGGCGCCGGTGCCCAGGCCGCCACCGCCCTCCGCGGCCGTCGCCGTCACCGGGTGCACGAAGATGTAGGTGTCGATGTTGTCGGCGCTCATGAACACGCCGCCGTCCGGCGATGGCGAGCGCACCCAGCCGGCCCACTTGGAGTCGTTGTACGCCTCAAGGTCCATGGAGTACGACATGATGATGTACGGGCTCTCCCGGTACAGGATCTGCTGCATCTTGTCGATGATCTGCTTGCGCTCTTCCGGGGTCGCCGCCGTCTGCTGCTCGTCGAACAGCCGGTCGTACTCCTTGTTGGAATAGAACGTGTCGCTCCAGCTCATGATCTGCGAGCTGAGCAACACACTCAGGTTGAAGTCCGGATCGGGATCGCCGCCCCACGACCAGAGGAACATGTCGTAGTCGGGCGCCGGGTCTCCGGCCTTCGTGGTCTCGTACATCTTGTCCGAGATGTAGCCGTCGTCCAG
Source organism: uncultured Thermoleophilia bacterium (assembly GCA_964538465.1). Lineage (GTDB taxonomy): Bacteria > Actinomycetota > Thermoleophilia > UBA2241 > UBA2241 > UBA6103. The sequence goes on from CAZIGT010000083.1 coordinate 641, forward strand.
CACCTCGTACTTGATCTCGAGACCGATCTGCTCGAACCAGCCGGTGAGCAGCTTGCCGCAGGCCTGGCTGGTAGGAGACTCGCTGCGCGCCCAGAGACGCAGGTTGATGGGCTTGCCCTTGTAATCCCGGATGCCGTCGCCGTCCGTATCCGTGTAGCCGGCGTCGTCCAGCGCCTGCTTGGCCTTCTCGAGGTCGAACGTGTACTCCTCGTCGGCGGACGGCTGCCAGTGGTAGTCCGGATCCTTCCAGTAGTCCGGCTGCAGGAGGCTCGTGCCGACCTTGCCATAGCCGCTGTAGGCCACCTGGACGATCTTCTCGCGATCGACCGCCCAGTTGAGCGCCTGGCGGAACTTCCAGTCCCGGAGCACCGGGCTACCCTTGCTGGTGGAGTCCTGACAGCAGTTGAAGCCCAGCTCTTCGAACCCCTTGGTCACGTAGTTGATGGCCTTGATGCCTTCCACCTTGTCCAGGGACTTGAACTGCGCGTCCGGCACGGGGTAGATGGCGGCCACGTTGCCCTGCTTGAGATCCTGGACCATCGTGTCGACGTTCTGGTACGTCTGGCAGATGACTTCCTTGACCTTCGGCTTCGCACGCCAGTAGTTGTCGTTGCGCTTGAGGCGCACGTAGTCGCTCTTCTTCCACTCGACCACCTGGAACGGCCCCGTGCCGACGACCGGCGGCTCGTTCTTGAATGTGGTGAGGGCCTTCTTCTTGGGGATCTTCGCCCAGACGTGCTCTGGCAGGATGGGTATCCAGAGGTTGAGCATGTTGGCCTTGGGCTTGCTGGTCGTGATCTGCACGGTGAGATCGTCGATCTTCTTCACCTCGGTGAAGAACGTGACGTACGCGGCGAAGTAGTTCGACGGGTCGTCCATGACGAAGTTGTAGGTCCACACCACGTCATCGGCGGTGAAGGGCTCGCCGTCGCTCCAGGTGACGCCCTCACGCAGGTGGAACGTCCACACGAGGCCGTCGTCCGACTTCTCCCAGCTCTTGGCCAGCTCCGGCTCCGGCGCCAGCGTCTTGGCGTTGTAGCCGACCAGCAGGTCGTAGTTGAGGTGCTCGAGCTCGGTCGCCGAGCCCTCGTAGGCGAGGAACGGGTTGAGGCTGTCCGGGTCGTTGGTCCAGCCGACGCGGAACACCGAGCCGCTGTCGGCGGTCGTGCCGTCGTCCGCCGCGAAGGCGGTGCCCGCGCCCACGGCGCCCGCCAGCAGAAGTGCGGCCAGCGCCAGAAGGGCTGCCGCCCATCGTGTCCGTTTGCGAGACGTCTCCACAGTGACTCCTTCCCCTCGTTCTCCTGCCACGAGTCCGGGACAGCCGGGTCGACGGGAAGCCCCGGGAGCGTAGCCGCCGCCGAAACTACCCATCTCTGCCACCGGCCTCGTCATGGCAGAGTCTATGGCCTGCTCACCGTGACACTAGAGCGTTGCCCCCGCGTGCCCCTCCCTGTGAGCAGGCGACTCGCTCTGCCGCCCTCGAAGGCCGGCGCCGCTCCTATCTATAGTACTCTAGAGGCTCCTGCTATACTGCAGCACCGATTGCGGCCGATAAGGGAATGGCCGTCGGCACGCTCGGGGCGTCGCATCCCCGCGCCAAGGCGACGGCACGGCTTCGGTGCCGGTATCGTCTCCAGCCGAGGGGATCGGGGATCGTGATCATCGGATCGGACAGGCAGCCACAGCTTCAGGTAGACGGCGGCGAGCCGTTCCCGATCGACTCGTGCGAGGTGCGCCGCGACGTCGATCACTCCTTGCTCACGGCCGTGATGAAGGATGGGCGCCCGTACGCCCTCACCGCGGGCGCCCGCGTCACGCTCCTCGCCGGACCCAGCGTTCTCTTCGAGGGCCGCGCGGTGGACGAGAACGAGGTGCTCGACCTCATGTCCACCGAGCCAGACGCCGAGCTGTCCGCCGAAGAGCTGATCTAGGGACGAAGCGGCCGCCGCGCGCGGCGGCCGTGGCTCAGCGTACTCCCAGCGTCTCGCACATCGGCCGCGGTTGAGGCCGGCGCGGACCTTGACCACAGCCGGCCATCCCCACCCGTGTCAGTGAACGGACCAGACGCGCGTGCCGATGGGACAGCGTCGGTACAGCCACGCGATGTGGCGGTTGTGCAGACGCGTGCATCCGTGGGAGTAGGCGCGAGGAAACCGGTCCAGCAGCTGCGGCTGATTCGTGCCGTGGATGCCTATGATGCCGAGGTACCCCATGTAGTAGGCGCCGTTGGCGCCCCCCGGGTGCGGGCGCTTTCGCTGGATGCGGAAGCGCCCGTACGGCGTGGGCGTCGACGGCGCGCCGAGCACGCACTTGAACTCGCGGACAACGCGGCCCTTCTCGTAGTAGTACAGGCGGTACTCCGAGTGATCAATCACGATCGTGCGCGCCTGAGAGTCCGGCACGCCGTGCGGGTCGGGGTCGTGAACGCGCACTCTGCGTGATCTGGTGAGACCCACAGCGTTGCGGTCGTCGGCGGCCACGAATGCTCGCAAGTAGCGCCGCACGGGGCGCGGCGGCAGCCATGCGAACTCGTAGCATGACTGCGCATCGAGCACGGCATTGCCCAGCGGTTCCCAGCCCGTCGGCCGGCGTATCAGGATCGTGACCTGCGTGCCCGCCGGCCGCGCCGGGGTCACCTTCCCCACCAGCTCCCCCGTCTCCCCGGCCCAGAGGGTCCCCCGCGGAGCCATGGTGATGCGCGAACGCACCGAGACCGTGGCCTCGGGTGACGTGGACGCAAGCAGGCCCGCCTCGACGTCGCCGGCGAATTCGAGCCTGTACGAGGTGTTCGTCCACGGGCGACGACGGATGAGCACGGCGCCGTCGGCGTCTGTGTGCACGGTGGCGACGACGGCTTCCGCCTCGCCGACGGGCCGCGCCACCAGATGCACCTCGGCTCCGGCGACCGCCTGCCCACCGGCTTCGCGCAGGACTCCTCGGACAACCAGGCGGCTGCCGCCGCTCACGAGCGGGAGGCTGGTCGAGATGCTCAGCTCAGTGGGCCCTGCCGCGACGGCTGAGGGAGCCATGATGCACGCTGCTACGGCCGCCACTGCCGCAGCCATCGCGACGGCCAGCGCGCCGAGTAGTACGGATGTGGATTCGCACTTCATGGCCGATGGTGCAGAGCCGACCGGGGGTCAGAAGCCCGTTGGCGAGCTGCTCGCGCTGCTCGTCCGCGTGGGGCTCGGCGATGGGGACGTGCTGGTGGACGGACTGGGCGACGCGCTCGGCGAGACGCTCGGTGACGCGGTGGGTGTGGCGGTCGGCAGCTCGCTCTTCTTGAGCACCCTGCGACCCCACATGAAGTCGGGACCCCAGGACCACCCGTCCCAGTTGAGCGAGCCGAAGCTCACACCGGCGGTGTTCCCGGTGGAGTTGAAGAACCAGCCGTTGCCGATGTAGAGCCCCGCATGGTAGCTGGAGTATGCGGGCGACTTGGGCCCCTGCGGGCCGAAGAAGATGAGGTCGCAGGCCTGCAGCTTGGAGCGCTTGATGCGGGGCTTGGCGGCGGCGGCCATCTGCGCTGCCGAGCGCTGGCTCAAGGTGATTTTGTCGTAGTGGAAGCTGATCTTCATCACCCACCAGGTGAAGCCGGAGCAGTCGAACCCGCCGTGCGCCTGAAGGCCATAGGGTGAGTCCACCGTCGGGTACTCACCGGCGTAGATGTGCGGGTACCCGATGTACTTGAAGGCGAACTTGAGGATCTGCTTCTGGCGCTCGCTGAGCTTCGGGAAGCGCACGTTGTTGAACGTACGGAGGGAGTAGACGCGCCACTGCGAGAGGTGCAGCATCCGGTAGACCGTGTACGCGGCCTCGTCGCGCCGCACCGGGTCCATGGGCGACAGCTCCAAGGAGTCCTGTGAGCTGGGGTGGTTGTAGCGGAGTCCCAGGTAGCGCGCGGCCACCTCGGTCGCGAAGTACTTGGGCGGTTTCGGCTTCCACCCCTTGTTCGGCTCCCAGTTGGCCGGATCCAGAGACCTCAGCATGGTCCAGTCCTCACCCGGGTAGCGCAGCTTCACCGCGCGCACCGCGGCCTTGTGGAACTGCCACAACAAGACCGGCTCGTTGGGTTCGAAGGCGTCTCCGCGCTTTCCCAGCAACTTCAGCTTCAGGGCGATCTGGATCTCACGGTAGTAGGGGTGGTCTTCGGGCACGTCCGCCAGCTCGACCGCCGTGTACGCGGTGCCCTGGCGGCGAAGGGCCAGCACCAGAACGCGGGCCAGCTGCGCCCTGGTGATGGCCACCTTGGGCTTGAACTTGCCCTTGTCGAAGTCGTCGAGGAGAGCGAGATCGCCGACCTTCTGGGCGGTGACCCAAGAGATGTACGTTCGCGCCCAGTGCCCCTGAGGGACATCCGTGTAGGTCTGGGCGGAGGCGGGCGGCGCGATGGCCGCCGATGCCGCCCCGGCGGCCGCGAGCAGGCCGAGGCAGAGAAGAGCAGGCGCCAGGCGGAGTGCGGGCCGTGCCGCAGCACGCGACGGATGCGACGGCCACGACCATCGGGCGCCGCCAGGTGGTAGCGACAATCCACGCGACCGCGAGCGGCCGTGCCGACTGGTCTCGCTCCTGAGCATGTTCGCGAAGCCCCTCATAGTGCTATGCGGACGCCATGGAGCCGTCCGTCTGCATTATCGTCAAACCCGTCGTCCACTTGAACGGCGCGGCGCTCAAAGGCTTTCGCCCTTGGCACCCCCATCCCTCGGCGCAGGCGCCGCGCCGCCGCTGGACGCAACGCCGGATACCCTACCGCACGGGTCACGCCCCCAGGACGAGCCGGCGTTGCCCGGCGCTAAGGTCGAGACGCCCGCGTGCGTCCTGAGCAGGGTGGGCAGGGTTAGCCCTCATGCGAGAGAAGAGGCAAGGACGACGCACCGGGCGACGACGGTCACCCGTACGCGAGCGACGGGAGCGCCTGGCGGAAGATGATCGAGAAGTCGCGCAAGACAGACAACGCCGGCGGCGGCGGACGGCAGCACTGTGCCGAGCACCGATCGGTCGCCGGGCCATCCGCTACAATCGAGCGCAGCCCGGACGCCGATCGGCGGGCAGCCACGCGCGTCTTCCTGCCCCGGCAACAGGAGCGACTTGTCGCCCGTCACGGCCGGGACTACCCTGTGGCGAGCCTCGCCGCTCATGCCGCGGCACTTCTCCCCATGACGCACTCCCAGGACACACATCGGTCAGCAGTGGCGACGGGTCGCCCCGGCACGCGCGGCGCCCGCCGCCTGCTCCTTCTTCTGGCAGTCGCCCTGCTTGCGGTGGCGGCCGTTCCGGCCCCCGCCGACGCCGCCACCGAATCCGTGCAGTTCAACATCACCGGCCGCGGCTACGGCCACGGCATCGGCATGTCCCAGTACGGTGCCTATGGGTATGCCCGCAAGGGTTGGAAGTGGGACGCCATCATCAAGCACTACTACACAGGTGTCACCATCGGGAAGGTCCCCAACAGCGTGATCCGGGTGCTTCTCGCGGACGGTCAGGCCAGTGTGCGACTGACCGCCGCCACCGACTACACGTTCTCGTCCGGATCCACCAGCCAGACCATCGCCGGCGGCACGCAGGCGGTCGTCACCGCGTCCGGCAGCGGCTGTACCGTGACCGCCGGAGGCCAGACGTGGAGCGTGTCGAGCGCCGTGGTCTTCTCGCCCGGCTCGTCGTTCCTACGTCTGGCCAACAGCAACCAGAACGGCTACATCAACACGGCGAACATGCACTACCGCGGGTCGCTCCGCATAGTACGGCTCAGTGGCGGCCTCTCGATCATCAACCACCTGCCGCTCGAGCAGTACATCTACGGCGTGGTGCCACGCGAGGTCTCGTCCGGCTGGCCGGCCGAGGCGCTCAAAGCACAGGCCGTTGCGGCACGCTCCTTCGGCGCCCAGCATCTCGGGGGCAGCGGGCTCTTCGACGTCTACTGCACCGCGCGCAGCCAAGCGTACGGTGGCGCCGACGGCGAGGCCGCCACGACGAGCGCCGCCGTCGACGCCACGCGCGGCCGCGTACCCATGTACGGCGGCAAACCGATAGGCGCCTACTTCTTCTCCACGTCGGGCGGCCATACCGAAAACGTCGAGAACATCTGGGCGGGATCGGCGGTGGCCTACCTCAAGGGCGTCGAAGACCCCTACGACACATACTCGCCGTACCACGTCTGGCCGGAGAACCCCATCCGCCGCTCGGCCGCCTCGATCACGAAGCAGCTCGGCAGCGGGTATGCGGCGCCTGGCTCGCTGAGGACCATCTACGTGACCAAGCGGGGCGTTTCGCCGCGCATCGTCCAGGCCTACGTCGTGGGCACCAAGGGATCGCGCCCCACGACCGGCGCCATCCTGCGCGTGCGCCTGGGCCTGCGCGACACGTGGTTCGACGTGCGCACGCTGTCCATGGCGCCGAGCTCGAGCAAGACGATCGTGATCACGTACGGCCAGGCCTACCAACTGCGCGGCCGCACCTACCCCGCGCTGGCCGACGGCGACACGCTGAAGCTGCGCTACTTCGTCGGCGGCAAGTGGCACTCCGTGAGCGTGCCGGCGGAGCGCATCATCGCCAAGACGCAGTCCCTGGGCGGCGGGCACACGGCGAAGTACGCCACATACTCGTGCCCCATAGCACCGAAGAAGAAGACCGTCTACGCGTTCGCCGTGGGCGCTGCGCACTCGCCGAAGGTCACCATAGCCGTGCGTGCCAGGGCCACGCTGACGGCGCCGCAGACGGCGGCCGTGGGCCGCCAGTGCCTCTTCACGGCCGCCGTGGCCCCAACGTCGCTGGCCGGGACGCGCGTGTCGCTGCAGCTCAAGGGGTCGGGCGGGTGGAAGACCGTGGCACAGGGCACGCTCGGCGCCGACGGCACGGTGAAGCTGCCGTGGACACCGACACTCAACGGCACGTTTTCGCTGCGACTGTCCGTGCCGGCGGCCAAGGCCCTTCTCGCCGCCAAGAGCGCGGCGGTGAAGGTCGTGGTGGGCGGAACGCCGCAGCCGTCGCCGAGCACCACTGCCAGCCCGGCAGCACGCTGAGACCGAATCCGGCCCGCCGAGGCCGCCGCTCACGTTCGCGTTCAGCCCGGCAGCCTGCTAGGGCTGGGCTCAGCCCGCCTGCCGCTCACGCTCGAGCAGCGTGTCCACCGCCGACGCCGCCGGGTCCTGGTGGCGTACGATCTCGCCTTCGGCCATGTAGATGACGTCCTCGCAGATGTTGGTCATGCGATCAGCGAGCCGCTCCAGGTAGCGCGCAACCGAGAAGACGACGATCAGCGGGTCGAGCAGGTCGATGCGCGCGCGAATCTCTTCCTTGAGGTCGGCCACCAAGCGCGCGAACAGCTCGTCGACCTCCTTGTCGTCGGCGAGAACCCTGCGCGCCAGGTCGGCGTTGCTGTCGATGAGCGCATCGAGCGTGGCGGCCAGCATGGCCTCGATGCGCTCCGCCATCACGAGCATGCCGGTGGGCACCGACACGTGCGGCTGCTGCGAGAGATCGACGACCCGGGCGCAGATGTTGGCGCTCAGGTCACCGATGCGCTCCAGCTCGTTGTCGATCTTGGTGACCGCGATGATGAACCGCAGGTCCCCGGCCACCGGCTGGTGCAGAGCCAAGATCTTGAGACACTCCTCCTCGATCTCCACCTCAGCTTCGTCGATCGCCACGTCGGCGGCCATCACGGTGCGCGCCAGCTTCAGATCGCGCTTCTCCAGCGCGACGAACGCCCTGTGCATGTTCTCCTCGACCATGGCCCCCAGCGCCAGGATGCGCTTCTTGAGCCGGTCGATCTCCCGTTCGAAATGGACGCCCATGGGTCTCCTGTCCGTTCTCGATGGACGGCCGGGTCAGCCGAAGCGGCCCGTGATGTAATCCTCGGTCTGTTTCTCCCCCGGATTCGAGAACATCTGCGTGGTCTCGCCGTATTCGATGATGTGCCCCTGGAAGAAGAAGGCCGTGTAGTCGGAAACGCGAGCGGCCTGCTGCATGTTGTGGGTCACGAGAACGATCGTGTACTGCTTCTTGAGTTCCGCGATGAGGTCTTCGATCTTACCGGTGGCGATGGGGTCGATCGCCGAGCAGGGCTCGTCCATGAGCACGATCTCAGGTTCCGTGGCGATCGTGCGGGCTATGCACAGACGCTGCTGTTGGCCGCCGGAGAGACCTGTGCCCGGCTGATCGAGCTTGTCCTTCACCTCGTCCCAGAGCGCGGCGCGGCGCAGAGCGTCTTCCACCCGCTCGTGCAGCTCGCCGCGGCCCAGCCGGTAGTGCAGCTTGAGACCATAGGCGATGTTCTCGAACACGGTCATGGGGAACGGGCTCGGCTTCTGGAAGATCATGCCCACACGCCGGCGGACGTCCAGGACGTCCACCCTGGACGAGAGGATGTCGGTGCCGTCCAGCAGGATCTCGCCCTCCGCCTTCTGGTCGCGGTAGAGCTCGAAAATCCTGTTCAGGCAGCGGATGTGCGTCGACTTGCCGCAGCCGGAGGGGCCGATGATGGCGGTGACGCGGTTGGCGTAGTAGTCGATGCTGTTGGCGAACAGCGCTTGCGCCTTTCCGTACCAGAAGTCGAGATCGCGCACGGCGATCTTCGGCTCGAGGTGGCCCGCAGGTCCGGCAGCGACCTGGCTGACTTCGGCCACGTCGATGCGCGGCGGCGCTACGGCCTGCCGGCCGGCAGCATCGTTCGTCGCAGGCTCACACGCCGTCGCGAGCTCGTTCTGTGTCGGAATGCCGTCCACTACCGTCCCTACCATTGCCTGCCTCTCTGCGCGATCAGCCTCACGGTGATGTTCGCCCCCAGGACCAGCACGATGATCAGCAGCGACGCACCCCACGCCTTCTGGACCCAGTCCGGGAAGGGAGAGTTGGCGTACTGGTAGATCGTCACCGTGAGGTTGGCGAACGGCTGCCCGGGGTCGATGGTCCAGTAGGCGCTGTTGAGCGCCGTGAAGAGGAGCGGCGCGGTCTCTCCGCTCACACGCACCACCGCAAGGATGGCGCCGGTGAGCAGGCCGCTGCGCGCCGCGCGACAGACCACGCCCAGCGTGGCCTTCCAGCGCGGCGCGCCCACGGCCAGCGCCGATTCCCGCATCTCATTGGGCACCAGCGTGAGGATGTCCTCGGTGGTGCGCGCCATGACCGGGATCATGATGACGGCCAGGGCCAGGGCGCCGGCGTAGCCTGAGAAGGTACCGAACGTGGGCACCAGCAGGATGTAGGCGAACAGGCCCACGATGATCGACGGGATGCCCATCATCACGTTGGTCACACCGCGCATGAGCGCCGGGAAGCGGCCGTGCCGGCCGAACTCCGAGAGGTAGACGCCGGCGAAGAACCCTACCGGGACTCCCAGCGCGGTGGCCAGGGCAGTCATGACGAGCGTGCCGACGATGGCGTTGGCGACGCCGCCTCCGGCCTCGCCCACCGGCGTCGGCAGCTTGGTGAAGAAGTCCCAGTCCCAGGCGCCGATGCCCCGCTTGACCACCTCGACGATGATCCAGGTCATCAGGCCGATGCCCAACCAGGCGGCGACCCAGGCGAATCCCTTGATGAGCAGGTCGGATGTCTTGCGGCGCGTCACCGAACGGCGCGGCGCTTCTGCGAGCGGGCGCATCAGCGGGCTCCGACCTTGCGGTTCACGCGGCGCAGCCAGAGCTGGGCGATCAGCTGAAAGATGATGGTGACCAGGAAGAGGATGAGCCCCAGCTCCATGAGCGCCGCCTTGTTCATGCCGACCGCCTCGGCGAAGTTGTTGGCGATGGCCGACGCATAGGTGACGCCGGGATCGGTGACGCTTTTCGGCAGCCGGAACTCGTTGCCTATGACATAGGCCACCGCCATGGTCTCGCCGAAGGCGCGACCGAGACCGATGAACGTGGCACCGACGAAGCCGCCGAACCCGTACCGCAGGCTGATCCTGCGGTTCACCTCCCACGTGGTGGAGCCCATCCCGTAGCCAGCCTCCTTGGTGACCGTGGGCACCATGCGCAGGACGTCCCGGGAGACGGCGGTGATGAACGGCAGCACCATGAAGGCGAGGATCAGGCCCGCCGTGAGCAGGCCGATGCCGTTGGTGCCCCCTCCAAGCAGCCACGACAGCCGCCCGAGAGGTGTCTTCTGCAGCGCCGGCAGTACGTAGCTCTGCATGATGGGGACGAGCACGAACAGACCCCACATGCCGTAGATGATGCTGGGGATGGCGGCGAGCATTTCCACGGCAGTACCGACGACGCGACCGACCACCGGGTGCACCAGCTCCACCAGCAAGAGGGCGATCACGAGCGCCAGCGGCAGGGCGATCAGCATGGCGATGAACGTGGGCGTCAGCGTGCCGATCGTCGGCGAGAGCGAGCCGAAGATGCTCCTGTTGACGTTCCACTCGGACGACCACAGGAAGCTCAGCCCGAACTCCTTGACCGAGT
>CAZIGT010000084.1:0-10801 GCA_964538465.1 uncultured Thermoleophilia bacterium
CTGCTCCTGCCGCGGGTAGAGCTCATCATCCATCCGCTCAACTTCGAGTCGCAGACCGTCGCCTCGCGCAGCGGCTTCCGCCGCGAAGGCCTGCTGCGCTCCTACCTCGAGCATCGCGGGCTGCGCAACGACTACTACTGCTTCGCCCGCCTGCCGGACGACCCCAAGCCCGCTCCCGCCCCCACGCTCCGCGCCACGCTCGGCACCAAGCTGACTGCCGATCTCGTGCTGCGACCCTGGCGACTCCGCGACGCCGAGGCAGGGCAGGCCATGATCGCCGGCGACCGGGAGATCGCTCGCTGGTGCATCGGCATCCCGGATTCGTGCACCGTCGAGGACGAGCGCCGCTTCATCGCCGAGTCGGCGCGCGCCTGGTTCGAGAACGGCACGCCGACGTTCGCCATCACGATCGCGCCGGCGCCGGCGGCGCATACCACCGGCGAAGCCGAGATCCTGGGCTCGTGCGGCCTGGAACCCGGACCGGCGCACGACGTCGCAGAGATCGGCTACTTCGTCCGCGAGTCGGCGCGGGGTCAGGGCGTGGCCTCCGCCACCCTGCAGGCGGTGACGCGCTGGGCGCTGGAATCGGGTGGCTTCCGCACGTGCGAAGCCCTGATCGAGCCGGAGAACATCGCCTCCGCGCACACAGCCCAACGCGCCGGCTACGTGCGCACCGGCGAGTCGCGCATCTGTCACGGAGAGGCCGGGCAGGGCGGCCTCCACGAGATCTGGCGCTACCCGGCCTGAGGCCGCCCCACACGCCTGCGCAAGGTCCGGCGCTTCCCGGCCTGACGCTGCCCCCAGACACATGCACGAGGTCCGGCGTTCCCCGGCCGGACCTCATCTTGCTCGCCGCGCGCGATGGCACGGCATGTCCGACCATGCCTGAGCCGGGCGCAGTCCGCACCACGCTCGCGACCGAGCGGCACGTCCCCATGCATGCCTGAACTGGGCGCCACCCCCACCACGCTCGCGGCGGCCGTGCAGGGACCCCGATGGTAGAATTCGGCTTCCGGGCCGCTAGCTCAGTTGGCAGAGCACCTGACTTTTAATCAGGGTGTCGTAGGTTCGATCCCTACGCGGCCCACCAGTTCCATTCGTACCGTGCAGCACGATCGCGCACGGATCAGCATGACCACCCCGCTGCCTGCCGACGCGATGCCGACGCGTCACACGGCCACCGTTCCACACGGTTGCGCACCAAGCAGCACGAGAAGGATTGGCCGGTTGCCTCGGGCAGCACGACGATCCTCTCCGCCGGCTCGGAACTTGCTCTGGCCAGACGTCTGCGACCACGCATGTGTGCCACTTGTGTGACCTCGGGGTGGCCAGCAGTCACCAGCTACAGACTGTCTGCGGAAACGGGTCAGGTCTACTCCGGGCCCGCGGTCAGTCGCGCCAGGTGGGTGACGAGACGCGGGCCGTGGGGATCGAGGCCCAGCTTCTTGCGCAGGTTCTTCCTGTGGAAGGCGACCGTGGCGGTCGATATGTACAGCGCAGCCGCGATCTCGTCGCTGCTCTTGCCGATGCGGATGAGATTCGCGATCTCCCGTTCCCGCGGTGTCAACGGAACGGGGCATGAGTCGGCGCTCCCATCGAAGGATCGGGCGATCGGCTGCATGATGTCGCGCAAGGTCTGGACGGCCCCGTTGAGGTAGACGATGTCCGGGGTACCGGCCAGTGTCCGCTCCAGCCGAGCCAGCATCGGCAGGACCAGCTGCTCGAGGTTGCTGGCCATCGTGTGCGCGAGGTCTTCGCGATCACGTGAGCGCTGTTCGAGGATCACGCGCAGGGCGATGTTGCTCTCTTCCAGGGCCTTTGCCTGCCGGCGAAGTGACTGCTCGGAGTCCTCGAGCGCCCTTCTCAGCCTCCGATCATCTGTGACGTCGGTCCCCAGAGCGAAGTATGTGGTCTCCCCCTCGATGTGGCAGAGGACGACGGTGAGGTCCAGGAGCTTGGGCTCGTCGCCCACGTTGACCGTCATCTCGGCGTGACCGGCCCCGCTGGTCGTGGCCGCTCGTAGTGCATCCAGTGCGGAATCGCCGAAATGCTCCCGGATAGTCTGGCGCAACAGCGCCTGGCGAGTCGTCTGCAGGAAGGCGATGCCTGCCTGGTTGGCGTCGAGATAGCGTCCGGCTTCGTCGATCCGATAGGCGGGGTGAGCAGCATCGCCGAACAGCGTGCGGTACAGCTCGGCAGACTCCTGGATGGCGCGATCAGCTGCGCGCTGCTGCGTCACATCACGGATCACGCCCACCATGTGGGTGGAGCACCCCGCCGGGTCCTGCAGGGTCACACCTCGATCGACGACAAGCGCGTAGGACCCATCGCGACGACGCAACCTGTACTCGTCGGAGTACGTGCCCGCCTCGCGGGAGAAGCGATCGACGTTCGCTAGTGCTCTCTCGCGGTCGTCAGGATGGAGCCGGTCTGCCCAAGCTTGGAATGTCCGCGGAAACTCACCCGGACGCAGCCCGAGGAGAGCGTCCATCTCTTCGGAGAACTCCTCGTGCCCCGATTCGATGTCCCAATCGTAGTAGGCATCGAACAGAGACTGGACCAGTGCTCTGAAGCGGGAGTCTTCCTCAGTCAAGGCACCACCCGTAGAGATAGGAATATGCCATCAGTAGACACTCACTATACTCCCTTCTCTTCGATGGTGGCCCGCGCGACAATGAATGTGGGCCTTGGGTGCGCACCCGGCTCATTGATGAGAACCGGATCGCGTGGCACTAGTGCCGCGCAGGAGATGACCCATGATGGCCACCACAGAGACGCTCGTGAGAACCACAGAATACGGGCCTTGTACCGCAAGGGTCAGCGCGTTGCGAGAGCGGTACTTCACCTTCCAGCCGGCGATCTGCACCGAGCGCGCGGCCATCTACACGCGGAGCTATCAGGAGACGGAGGGGCTGCATCCCAGTCTGCGCCGAGCGATAGCCTTCGCTCGCGTCTGTACGCAGAAGTCCGTCACCATCCTCGACGACGAGCTGATCGTAGGGATGCCGGGGTTTCAGCCGCGCGCCGGGATATTCTGCCCCGAGATCGCCTGGCGCTGGCTCGAGCGCGAGCTGGACACGATCGCGACCCGCGCGCAGGACCCCTACACCATCACCGACGAGCAGAAGGAGCTGCTGCGCCACGAGATCTTCCCCTATTGGCGAGGCCGCTCGGAAGAGGAGTACTACCAGGCCAACCTTCCTGACTCGACCAGAGCGATCGCCTGCGAGACGGGGATCATCGACGTCGAGCTCAAGTCGGAGAACGGGCCCGGCGAGTTCTCCCCCGGCTACGACAACATCCTTCTCAAGAAGGGCTTCAAAGGTATCGCGGGCTCGGCGCGGGCGCGTCTCGCGGAACTCGATCCCGCGGAGCCGGAAGCGTTCGAGAAAATCCGCTTCCTCGAGTCCGTCATCACCGTCTGCGAGGCCACGAAGGTCTTCTCGGAGAGGTACGCTCGCGAGGCCGAGCGCCTGGCCGAGACCGCGCCGCCGGTGCGCGCGGCCGAGCTGCACACGATCGCCGCGGTCTGTCGCCGCGTACCATGGGAGCCGCCGGCGACGTTCCGTGAAGCCCTGCAGGCGATCTGGTTCTGTCAGGTCATGCTGCTGCTCGAGGAGAACGCCGCGTCCTACTCGCCCGGCCGACTGGACTACTACCTCTACCCACTGCTGCGGGCCGACCTCGACGCCGGTCGCATCACCAGCGAAGAAGCCCAGGAACTGATCGAGTGCCTCTGGATCAAGATGTCGGGCATGACATGGCTCCTCAACGAGAACTGCTCCCAGTACTTCGCCGGTTACATGCCCTTCGCCAACGTCAACGTCGGCGGCACGGCGCTCGACGGCACGGACGCCACCAACGACCTCTCCTACATGATGGTGCGGGCGACCATGGACCTACGTCTCAACCAGCCGTCGCTCTCGGCGTTCATCCACCAAGGCACGCCGCCGGAGTTCCTGCGTCACATCTGCAAGCTCATCCGCCTCGGTACGGGCTTCCCTGCTCTATTCAACGAGGAGGTCACCGTCCAGATGCTGCGCAACAAGGGCATCAGCGAGGACGATGTCAAGCACTTCATCGTGGGCGGCTGCGTGGAGCCCGGCGTTCACGGACGTCTCAGTCAGTGGTCCGATGGCGGACACTACAACTTCGGGGCGGCCGTTCAGTTCGCCCTCGACAACGGCCGCAACTGGGTCGACGGTCGGCAGCTCGGCGTGCGGACCGGTGAGCCCGAGACCCTGACCACCTTCGAGGCCTTCAAGGAGGCGGTGCGGGCGCAGCTACGGCTCTTCATGCAAGAGATCGCCATCGCCAATCTCGTGGTGCAGAAGGCTCACGCCGCCTACCTTCCGAAGCCGCTCTCGTCGTGCCTGATGGCCGGTTGCGTGGAATCGGCGACCGACATCATCCACGGCGGCGCGCAGTACAACGCGGGCCCGGCCTTCATCGGCACCGGGATCGCCGATCTCGCCGACTCGCTGGCAGCGGTCAAGAAACTCGTCTACGACGAGCGGGTGCTCACTCTGCCGCAGCTCGTCGACATTCTGAAGAGAGACTTCGCCGGCGCGGAGAACGTGCGCCAGATGCTGATCAACCGCGCCCCGAAGTACGGCAACGACCGCGACGAAGTGGATCAGTTCGCCCGCGAGTTCACCGACTACGCCGCCGATCTGCTCAACGCGTATCGCGGCAACACCGGCGGCCGGATAATCAACGGCCTCTACCCGGTCTCGTCGCACGTGCCGCACGGCAAGGTCGTGGGAGCGCTACCCTCCGGCCGCAAGGCTTGGGGACCTCTGGCCGATGGCTGCTCCCCGTATCAGGGCTACGACACCAACGGGCCGACCGCGGGCATCAAGTCGGTCGCCAAGATCGATCACGCCCGGCACACTGCCGGCACGCTGCTCAACATGAAGCTCAACCCCGAGCTGGTCAGGGACGACCGCGGGCTCGACAATCTTGCGGCTCTCATCCGATCTCTCTTCGAGCTGGGCGGCTTCCACATCCAGTTCAATGTGATCAGCGGCGACACGCTGCGGGCGGCGCAGCGGAAGCCGGAAGAGCATGCTGGGCTGATGGTCCGGGTGGCAGGCTACAGCGCCTACTTCTCCGACCTCTGCGGGGAGATCCAGAACGACATCATCGCGCGCACGGAGCACATGTCGTGGAGCTAACGGAGAGCGCTGTCATCTTCGACCTGCAGAAGTTCTCCGTCCACGACGGCCCCGGTATCCGGACTTTGGTCTTCTTCAAGGGATGTCCCTTGCGCTGTGCCTGGTGTAGCAACCCGGAATCGCAGTCCGAGAGGCCCGAGCTCGTCTTCTTCGCGCACGACTGCATCGGTTGCCTGAACTGTGTCGAAGCCTGCGAGCATGGGGGCTGTCAAGTCGATGAGAATGGCCGGTTGCGGTTCGAGCACAGCCTTTGCACCGACTGTGGGGCGTGCGTCTCGACCTGCTACGCCGGTGCGCGCGTCATGCTTGGCAGGACCGCGACCGTGGAAGAGGTGCTGGGCGAGGTCCGCAAGGACCTGGTCTTCTACCGCAACTCAGGTGGTGGCGTCACTTTGGGCGGAGGTGAGCCGGCAGTCTGGTCACGATTCGCCGCCCAGCTCCTGCGGGCACTCAAGGCCAGCGGTATCCACACGGCGATCGAGACGTGTGGCTATGCGCCCTACGCGGATATCGAGCGCCTGCTCCCGGAGCTCGATCTCATCATGTACGACATCAAGCATATGGATGCGGCGAAGCACGAGCGCTACACGGGGAACTCGAACCAGACCATCCTCGCCAACCTCGAGCGGCTGGCGGCAGAAGACGTCGAGATTGTAGTCCGCATCCCGGTCATCCCCGGGGTCAACGACGATGCCGACAACGTAGGACGAACGGTGGAGTTCGTCGCGGCGCACAGGATCGCCGAGATGATCGAGCTGCTCCCCTACCACCGCTTCGCCCAAGACAAGTACGTACGGCTGGGGCGGGAGTACGCTTTCACCGGCCTCCTGCCCCCAGACGAGGGGCATATGGAAGAACTGGCTTCTCTGGTGCGGTCGCGTGGACTCGCGTGCCGCATCGGCGGCTAGCGGAAGACACGATCGGAGATCTCAATGGAACGCGCACATCGCCCGGCTGCCGGACCCTTGACCGGCATCTCCGGCTGGCCTACAGCGGGCCGAAGCATTGAAGAGCTCGACCAGGAGCTAGCCGCGTTCCAGGCGCAGTCCGGCTACGACCTCAACGAGCGCAATCTCTTCGAGGAGGGCCCACATCTGAGCAGTTCCGCGGCCCTACCATGGGGGGATGCCGTGCGGGCGTTCGCACTCGAGGCCTACGTGCGCTTCATGCCGCTGGAGAACTGGACCACCGCGCAGGGCGGACGTGAGATGGAGCGGCAGATCTCCGGGCTGCTCGGCGCCTTGTTCCACAACGACCGGGCGGTGACGGCGGTCACATCGGGCGGCACCGAGTCGAACCTCATCGGCATGGTGGCCGCCAAGGCGGTACGGTTCCTGCGCGAGTACCCAGACGCCGCCGACGCCTTCAGCGGCCGCAAGGTCGACTACAGGAGTCTGCAGGATCATCTGACGGAGTTCAACGCGCGATCCTGGAGCGTTCTGCTGCCTGTGCATGCGCACTACTCGTTCTCCAAGGGCTGCGCCATGATGGGCCTCAAGCCGCTCGTCGTCCCAGCGCCGGCCGGCGAGCCGGGGCAGGTCGACCTGGAAGCCGCGCGAGAGGCCCTGCGTGATGACACGCTGCTGGTGGTCGCAAGCGCCGGCAGCTGGCCGTTCGGTTCACTCGACCAGGTCGAAGAGCTGGGCGCACTGGCGGCCGAACGCGGCATCCCGATGCACATCGACGCCTGCTTCGGCGGCTACCTCATCCCCTTCCTCGAGCATGCCGGGTACTACGAAGCCCCGCTGACCACCTGGGACTTCCGCGTGCCCGCCGTGCAGACGATCAGCGCCGACGCACACAAGAACGGCATGGCGCCAAAGCCGGCGAGCGCCATCACCTTCCGCGATGAAGACGTGCTGACGGCGACGCGGCTCTTCCTGCCACCCGACGGCCTGCTCTCGGGCACGCGCACGATGGCCGCCGTTGCCGCCACTTGGGTCACCATGCAGAGCCTCGGCTTCCTGGGGTACATGCAGGTCTCGCGCCATTCCATGGCTCTGCGCGACGAGTTGATTGCCGGCATCGCCGAGATCCCGGGGCTGGAGGTGGTCCCAGGCTCGGTGACTAATCTGTTCTCGGTGCGGTCGGGCGAGTACGACCTGCGTTCCATCGCCACGGCCCTCGAAAGGACCGGCTGGCGGCTGGCCATCAGCGCGGGGCTCGACCCGGTGACCATGGTCCTCTGCACGATGCCCAAGAACGACGGCCTCATCCAGCCGTTCCTCCAAGACCTCCACCGAGCTGTGGAACAAGACGCGGTGCCCATAGGCAGATACACCGACGAGGGGCGCGGCGGCGTCTACGGCATGATGATGCCGGAGGATCACCGATCCTGACGAAGGAGGGTAGCCTCGGTGAACGACGAGGGGAAGATCATCACCGTTTGCGGACCGATCGAGCCTGAGCATCTGGGGACCTGCCTGACGCATGAGCACATCTTGTTCGATTTCAGGGACGTCTACTGGGTGGAACCGGAGGCCCCCGAACTCGCGGCTATCGCGCACAGACCAATCACCCTCGACAAGCGCGGCCTGCTGCAGCGCAACTGCCTGCTCATACGGGAAAACTTCTGCCAAGACTCTGTCTGCTGCGCCGTCGATGAGATCTCCGCATACAAGAAGGCGGGCGGCGACAGCATCGTCGAAGCGACGCCCTTGGGCCAAGGAAGAGATCCGGACGGCCTGAGACGGGTCTCTGAGGCCACGGGCGTCAACATCATCGCCTGCACCGGCTACTACATTGAGGCCGGCCACCCGGGATATGTGTCCGAGAAATCCATCGATGAGCTCGCTGAAGTGCTGGTGAGAGACATCACCGAGGGAATCGACGGCACCGACGTCCGCGCCGGCGCGATGGGCGATGTGGGGACGACGGGAGCTGTCACAAAGAACGAGGAGAAGACGCTCCGCGCGTGCGCACGAGCTCAGCTGGCCACCGGTGTGCTCCTCGGCATCCACGTGGACCCCAAGGCCGGGGAGGGCATGCGTGTCCTGGAGGTAGTCCTCAACGAGGGTGTCGCGCCCCACCGCATCCAACTCCAGCATATGGATGAGCAGGCGGAGCATCATCTGCAGATTGCCCAGACTGGAGTCTGGATGGAGTTCGACACCTTCGGCACGGAGCTCTACGCCTTTGGCCCCGACTCGATGCCCAAGCCTTCGGACAGCGATCGAGCACGCTGTATCAAGGCTCTAGTCGACGCCGGGCACATAGATCAGATCACTGTCTCGCAGGACATCTGGCTCAAGCAGCTCATGAAGCGCTGGGGCGGCGACGGGTATGAGGGACTGTTCAGGTACGGCATTCCCCGGCTGAAGGAAGCGGGCCTTTCGGACCTCGACATCGGACGTATGCTCGTTGACAATCCGCGGCGCATGCTAGCAATCGCCCCCCCACACAGATTGCCAACGTGAGGAGGAGACTCTGGCTGACGACATGCCGCCGAGGCGATGGCCGGAGCCCGAAGCAATTGCCGTCGTGGAACCCGCAACTAGCGCCCTGAACCGTCCGGGTGCATGGCGCTGGTTGCCGGTGCCGCCACCAACGAGGGCTTCTCGGGAGTGGTCTGCTGTTCGCATAGGCGGCTTCGGTTGTCGACGCGTGTCGGGCATTGCGGAGCACCGCCGAAACCTGCGGACACACCGCCAACAAGACTCCCGATCACGGCTGGCTACAACCGGACACCAGTCGTCAGCGTGGCATCGCGAAAGCCTGGAATGTGCAGCACGAATGCGCCTGGGCACTCACAGAGCACCACGCTCGAGTCGCCACTTATGGTCAGGGTGTCGTAGGTTCGATCCCTACGCGGCCCACCAGCTCCCTTGACATTCGCATTCCTGTACTGTGCATCCGCACCGGCCCACCGGGCTGATCTTCGGAAGAAGCGGCGTATCCGGCGGCCTTGCTGCCCTCTCTTGGCGATAGAGTCTGTACTCACCCCCAACCGGGATGTGCAGCAGATGACAGATACCGACTGCGATGCCCGCCGCCGCATAGGCCC
This sequence comes from uncultured Thermoleophilia bacterium, assembly GCA_964538465.1. Taxonomy (GTDB): domain Bacteria; phylum Actinomycetota; class Thermoleophilia; order UBA2241; family UBA2241; genus UBA6103. The sequence continues at coordinate 9,181 of CAZIGT010000084.1, forward strand.
CAACGTGGTTATCGCTGAGGCCTTTCGGCAGGTCCGGGTCGCCTCGAGCCGCTGCGCGTGGCGTCCGGCTGCGCCCCACAGGATGCGATGAGGGCGATACAGCCGTTCTCGGCCAGCGGAGGCAGCCACTCGCTGGGCAAGGATGCCCTCGGCATGTGGATGATCGTGTTCTTCGTTGTCGCGGCGGCCGCGCCCCTGGCGATAATGACCGGCTCGGCCCCACTGGGATTCAGGCTCGGCGGCATCGGCGTACCGGGCGTGTACGTTGTCTGCGGCGTCGTGCTCGTGTTCTTCGCCATCGGCTTCGCGGCGATGACCGAGCACGTCGTCAACGCCGGGGCGTTCTATGCCTGCATCGGGGCCGGCCTCGGCAGGCAGGTCGGCGCCGGCGCGGCTCTGGTGGCTCTCTACTCCTACAGCGCCATCTGCATCGGTTTCTTCGGCATCCTGGGGTTCTGGATGAATGCCGCGACCGAGGCAGTCTTGGGGTGGTCGTCCCCCTGGCAACTATGGACGTACCTCGGCATCGTGGTCATCGCGATCCTCGGTCACCGGTCTGTGGAGGCCGGCGCCCGGCTTCTCGCTGTGTTGCTGACGCTTGAGATCGGCGTCCTGCTGGCACTCACCGTCGCAGTCCTCGTTCAGGCCGGACCCGATGGCTTCACGCCGGCGGGCTTCGCGCCAGGAGCCCTGTTCTCCAGGCACGCCGGCGGCTTGTACGTGCTGGGCTTCGGAGCCTTCATCGGGTTCGAAGCCACGGCCATCTACGCCGAGGAGGCTCGTCAGCCCCAGCGGACGATCCCGCGGGCCATGTATGTGGCGATCGCCTTCCTGGCCCTCTTCTACGCCTTCGTGTCATGGACGGCCACGGTCGGCTTCGGCGTCCAGGGTCTGCTTGGCATCAGCCAGTCCGATGACTGGGCGTTCCTCATGTTCACCGCCGGGGATCGCTTCGTAGGCGGCTGGTTCTCGAAGATGATGCTGGTCTTCATGATCACCAGCACCTTCGCGGCGCTGATAGCCTTCCATAACGCCGTGGCGCGCTACTTCTTCTCGCTCGGTCGCGAGGGTCTGCTGCCCGGCGCACTCGCCAGGACGCACTCCAGACACCTCTCCCCCTGCGTCGGCAGCGCGCTGCAGGTGGCGCTCTGCCTCGTGGTCGTCACCGCGTTCGTGGCCGCGAAGGCGGATCCGTACCTGCACCTGCTTCTCTGGACGAACAGCTCGGGCATCGTGGGCCTGGTCTCCTGCATGTTCCTGGCAGCCCTTGCCGTCGTCGGCTTCTTCGCGAAGGACCGCCGGGGTCACTCGGCCTTCCGCGTGATCGTCGCCCCGTCGCTCAGCGCGGCCGGTCTCGCCTTCGGGCTGTACATGATCATCGCCAACTTCGACGTATTGACCGGCGTCCAGGGCCCCGCGAATGTCTGGTGGCTGGCGCCGATCCCGTTGCTGTTCGTAGCCGGCGTGGCGATCGCGCAGCGCGTGCGCCGGCCGAACCCCAAGGAACTGACTCCGGCTGAAGCGCCGGAGGTGGAGGCAGAAGTCATCGGGCCGGAGGGGCGGTGACCCTACGCACCGCCCCTCCGGCCCGATCGCTTTGCTCGCGTCACCAGCAGCGCCG
>CAZIGT010000085.1:0-10439 GCA_964538465.1 uncultured Thermoleophilia bacterium
CGGAGATCGACGACAGGGGTGAGGTCGCATGACCATCACCCACACCCGCATGGGCGACGGCTACACCGTCGAGATGAGCACCGCCGAGCTGCGCGAGGACCTGCTGGCGGGTTCTGCCGACGCCGCTCGCCGCGGCAAGATCCCACCGCTCGCGGACGACGAGATCGGCTACCTGGAAGACATGTTCCGCTGCCCGAGCCGCATCTGGGGCGTGGAGCGCGGCCACGAGGCCGTTCTCAGTAAGGACGGCTCGACGAACACGCTCTACTCGGCCCAGCTCTCCTCCGGCGTCGGCCTGCCGCTCTCCCGCGAGCAGGCCTTCCGTACGTTCGAACGGGCCTTCGGCTTCGACACCATGGAGGTCGGCCACACCGACTACTCGGTCAAGCCGGCCAAGCCGATCGTGACCCTCGAGCAGAGCCACGTCGAGGCCGCCCTGCAGACCACCATCATCCCGCTCTTCTACGGCTTCATGCCCAACCTGGGCCTCTACTACCGGCCGGACGGGCCGCATGCGAATCCCTCCGACCTGTTGCCACGCGGCCAGATCACCGAGGCCCGCGCCGCCACTGAAGAGGCCCTTGAGAGCTGCTACGAGGACCTCGTCTGGATGACGCGCAAGATGGACGAGGTCGGCGCCGCCGCCATCAACTACGACACCACCGCCTCCACCGGCGACGGCGAGTTCCTCGCCACGCTGCGTGCCGTGGAGTGGGCGGCGCAACACACCGACCTGGCCGTCGAGGTCGGCATGGCGGCCGAGTGCGTGCTCGGCTTCCACGGCGAGCTGGCCTACGAGGGCACCCGCCTGGCCGGTCTCTGGCCGCACCAGCAGCTCAAGGTCGTGGAGCAGGCGGGCGCCTCGCTGTTCGGCCCTGTGGTCAACACGAACAGCCGCAAGAGCACGCCGTGGAACCTGTCCCGTGCGGTGACCTTCGTCAAGGCCTGCAGTGAGCAGGCGCAGATCCCCATCCACCCGAACGTGGGCATGGGCGTGGGCGGGGTGCCGATGTTCGAGTGCCCGCCGATCGACGTGGTCACGCGCTGCTCCGCGGCCATGATCGAGATCGGCCGCGCGGACGGGTTGTAGGTGGGCACCGGCGATCCCGCCGGGATGTCGATCGCGCACGCGGTCGCCTCGTCGATGGGTGGCATCCGGACTGCCGGAGACCTGGTGGCGCGGATGCAGCTCAGCCGGAAGATGAGGCTCCCGCAGGCGAAGGAGTACGTGGCCGGCAAGCTCGGCGTCACTGTCCCGGAGCTCTGCGACTCGACCGCCATGCGCACCGTGCGCGAGGAGCGCGATATCGGTGTGATCACGGCCGTGCCGGGCGTTGCCAAGGGTCTCGAAGCCAAGGCGCGTATCGCCGACCTGCTCGACGTGCGCGTCAACTGCGTCGAGCGGCTCAAGAGGAAGATGGGGGTGTGAGGTCGCCTGGCGACGTGCGCAGAGATGGACGGTGCGGTCCGTCGGGTGCACGGCGTCCAGTTGAAGGGCCGGCTGCCGAAGGCGTAGAGTCCACTGATAGCTTTGGGCCGTTCGGCGAGCCCGTCGACGCCGGTGAGCAGTGAGCGCATCAGGGGCCCGCGCAGGTCGGTCCCTGTCTGCTCCATCCTCTTGCAGGCTCCCGACGTCGTGCGATCGCTCCCGCGGCACGCTCGGGCTGTCGCATAGCACGTGATGCCCGGCGTCTCGAGTCTGCTCCTCCTCACGAGCAGATCGCGGGCGCCGTGCCGAGTACAGGTAGGTGATGATGGAGGAGCAGCTGCAGAGCCTTCTCGACCGCATCCGCGCGGAGGGCGTGGAGAAGGCTGAGGCCGAAGCCGCCGAGATCGTCGCTGCGGGCCGTGCCGAGGCAAAACGCATCGTCGAGGAGGCGGAGCGCCTTGCCGCCGAGCGCAGAGCCAAGGCGGAGCAGGAGGCCGAGCAGTTCGTCGAGCGTTCCAGGACCACGATCGAGCAGGCCGGCCGGGACTTCCTGCTGCAGCTGCGTGCGGCCATCGAGCGCGTCCTGACGCAGATCGCCAAGGCGTCGATCGCCGAGGCCATGACGCCGGAGACCATGGCGGGGATGCTCGACCATCTCGCCGAGGCGTACGCCGCCAAGGATTTCAACGAGCACCGCGTCGAAGCGCTTGTGAACCCCAAGGATCGCGAGGCGTTCGTCGAGCTCGTCTTCTCCCGCTATCGGGACCTGCTCGGCGAGGGACTCAAGATCCACGTCGACGACCGCCTGCAGGGGGGGTTCAAGGTCAGCTTCGTCGACTACCGCCTGTACCATGACTTCACCGTCGAGGCCATCGCTGAGGCGCTCAGCGAGCTGCTCAAGCCGCCGCTCGACCAGATCGTGCGCAATGCCGCCGCGCTCGCGCCAGAGGAATCCGGGTAAGTGGACTGCACGTACATCGTCACCAGCCTGCCATATCTGGACTTCACTGGTCCGCCCTCAATGAGTCCCGCCGCGTTCGTCGACTATTGCGAGGGACTCCTGGCGCCGGCCGATCACGAGGCGCTGCGCCGTGTGGTCGCGGGCGACTTGGGTGCCGTCCAGCACCCGGCGATGCAGCGCTATGCCGCGCGCGAGACTCAGCTTCGGAACGCCGTCGCCAAGATACGCGCCGCGCGTGCCGGCGCAGATGCCGAGCGCGCGCTCCGGGAACATCCGGGCTGGGACATCTCCGTGGAGGAAGGCGCGGTCCAAGCCATGGCCATGCCGGACCCGCTTGAGCGCGAGAGGGCACTCGACCGCATCCGCTGGCGGATGCTTGACGAGCTCGCGCTCATGCCGGCGTTCGGTGTCCAGGCGGTCTATGCGTATGCTCTCAAGCTTCGCCTTCTGGAGAAGTGGCAGAAGCTCAGCGACGAGCATGGTACCGAGACTGTCGCCCAGATCATCGAACAGAACGTCGTGGGGATCAGCCTATGAGTGAGCGCAGCGGCAGGGTCATCGGGGTCAACGGTAACCTCGTGACCGTCGAGTTCGACGAATCCGTGCGCCAGAACGAGGTGGCGTACGTCACGCAGGGAGACGTGCGCCTCATCGCCGAGGTCATCCGTGTGCGGGGGCGGTATGCCGACCTGCAGGTGTTCGAGGACACGGCCGGCGTACAGGTCGGCGAGCGCGTGGCCTTCGAAGACCGTCTGCTCTCCGTGGAACTGGGGCCGGGCCTGCTGACACAGGTCTACGACGGTCTTCAGAACCCTCTCCACGTGATCGCCGATCAGTGCGGCTTCTTCCTGCCGAGGGGCGTCACCGTGCCGGCGTTGCCGCGCGACGCGGAATGGGAGTTCACGGCGCTCGCGAGCGTAGGCGACCGTGTCCGCGCCGGCGACCGCCTAGGCACCGTGCCCGAGGGGATCTTCACCCACTGGATCATGGTGCCGTTCGGCCTTCCTGGCCGGCTCGAGGTGGTCAGGATCGCCTCGAGCGGTGCTTATCGCGTGGAGGACGAGATTGCCGTCGTCAAGGACGAGAACGGCGATGAGCATCCCGTTCGACTCATGCAGCCTTGGCCGGTGAAGCGGCCGATCAGGGCGTATGCGGAACGCCTCCGACCCTCAGAGCAACTGGTCACCAAGCAGCGCATCCTGGACACGTTCTTCCCGGTGGCCAAGGGCGGGACCTACTGTATCCCGGGTCCGTTCGGCGCGGGGAAGACGGTGCTGCAGCAGCTCACCAGTCGCCACGCGGATGCGGATGTCGTGGTGGTCGCGGCTTGCGGTGAGCGGGCCGGCGAGGTGGTGGAGACGTTGCGGGAGTTCCCGGTGCTCACAGACCCGCGTACTGGGCGCAGCCTCATGGAGCGCACGGTCATCATCTGCAACACCAGCTCCATGCCCGTGGCCGCCCGCGAGGCATCGGTGTACACGGCGGTCACCATCGCGGAGTACTACCGGCAGATGGGCCTGCACGTCCTGCTGCTTGCCGACTCAACGTCGCGCTGGGCGCAGGCGTTGCGAGAGACGTCAGGCCGTCTGGAGGAGATTCCCGGTGAAGAGGCCTTCCCAGCCTACCTGGAGTCGGTGATAGCCGCTTTCTATGAGCGCGCCGGTATCGTGCGACTGAACGACGGCACGATCGGCTCAGTGACCATCGGCGGCACCGTGAGCCCGGCCGGCGGCGACTTCGAGGAACCGGTCACCCAGTCCACTCTCAAGGTCGTGGGCGCCTTCCACGGGCTTTCTCGCGCCCGCTCGGACGCCCGGCGCTACCCGGCCATCGACCCTCTTGACAGTTGGAGCAAGTACCCGAGCGTGGTGCCTGCCACCGCACTGGCCGACGCCAAGCGGATCCTTGCCAAAGGGCACGAGGTCCAGGAGATGATGAAGGTGGTGGAGGAGGAGGGCACCTCCATGGCCGATTTCGTCGTCTATCTCAAGGCCGAGTACGTCGATGCGGTCTACCTGCAGCAGGACGCCTACGATCCGGTCGATGGAGCGTCGGCCGCTGAACGGCAGCAGCACGTGTTCGCGTTCATCTCCAAGGTGTTGCAGGCGGACCTCGACTTCCCGGACAAGCAGGCGGCGCGCCACTTCTTCCAGATGCTCACCCAGACCACCAAGGACTGGAACCGCGTGCCCATGGATGGCGAGGAGTTCCCGCGACTGAACGGCCAGCTCGACGGGATGCTCAGCGAGGTGATGGGCAGTGCGTAAGGTCTATCGCGAGATCACGCAGATCGCCGGCAACGTCATCACCGTCGAGGCTACAGGCGTGGGCAACCGCGAGCTCGCGGAAGTCCGGGCACCCGGCTTCGTCTCGCTCGCCCAGGTCATCCGGCTGCAGAGCGACAGGGTCACGCTGCAGGTGTTCTCGGGCACGCGCGGCATCCCCACGAACGCCGAGGTGCGCTTCCTGGGACAGCAGATGCGCACGCCGTACTCGCACGCGCTCCTGGGTCGGGTCTTCACGGGCGGCGGCGTGCCTAGAGACGGTGGGCCAGCCGCCGACGGCGAGCCCATCCCCATCGGTGGCCCGCCGGTCAATCCGGCGCGCCGCATCATCCCGCGCAACATGATCCGCACGGGGATCCCCATGATCGACGTGTTCAACTCGCTGGTCGAGAGTCAGAAGCTGCCCATATTCTCGGTCGCCGGCGAACCCTACAACCCGCTGCTCGCGCGCATCGCCCTCAATGCGGAGGTCGATGTCATCATCCTCGGCGGAATGGGTCTCAAGCACGACGACTACCTGTTCTTCCGCGACACCCTCGAGGAGCAGGGTGCACTGTCGCGCTCGATCCTTTACGTGCACACGGCCGCCGATCCAGTGGTGGAATGCCTCCTGGTCCCGGACACGTGCCTGGCCGTAGCCGAGCGCCTCGCCCTGGAGGGCAAGCGCGTCCTGGTGCTGCTCACGGACATGACCAACTTCGCCGATGCGCTCAAGGAAGTCGCGATCACCATGGAGCAGATCCCGTCGAACCGGGGCTACCCTGGCGACCTGTACAGCCAACTGGCCTCGCGCTACGAGAAGGCGGTCGACTTCGAGGGTGCCGGCTCGGTCACCGTCCTCGCCGTCACTACGATGCCGGGCGACGACGTGACACATCCCATCCCGGACAACACGGGATACATCACCGAAGGACAGTTCTACCTACGCAACGGCCGCATCGAGCCGTTCGGTTCGTTGAGCCGCCTCAAGCAGCAGGTCAATGCCAGAACGCGCGACGATCACCGCACGATCATGAACACCATGATCCAGCTGTACGCGGCGTTCAAGGAGACTCTGGAGAAGCAGTCCATGGGCTTCCGCATGAGCGCCTGGGACCACAAGCTGCTCAAGTACGGTGCGGCGTTCGAGGGCCGCATGATGGATCTCACCGTCAACATACCGCTGGAGGAGGCGCTCGACCTTGGCTGGACCATCCTCGCGGAGTGTTTCCGGCCGGAGGAAACGGGCATCCCCTCTCAGCTGATCGAGCGATTCTGGCCGACGAACGGCTCCAGGTCGGCCGGTTCGGGTGCCGTGCCGTCTGCCGATGCGGCTGGTGAGGATCCGGATGCGACCACCCCCGGCACCGACGAAGCCGCGGCGGCCGTCGATGTGGCTGCCGAAATGGAGGAGGGCGAGGCGGGACTCCGCGGCTGACCGACAAGCGTCGGCCCAGCAGCGAACCCCGGCGGACCACCGCATAGCCGATGACCAAGGTCAAGAAGACCAAGAACGAGCTCAAGACACAGCGCGAGGCGCTGGCGCGCTTCCACCGATTCCTGCCGACGCTCGAGCTCAAGAAGCAGCAGCTTCAGAAAGAGGTTCGCCAGGCAGAAGCCGGCCTGCGCGAATTGCAGGAGCGCGAAGAGGCTGTATGGATGGGCCTGCGGCCTTGGGTCGGCCTCCTGCACTCCGCGGACGAGCTGCTGCCCTTCGTGCGGCTCGCGGACGTGGCGACGGGGTCGGCCAATATCGCCGGTGTCACCGTGCCCGTTTACGAGGCGGTCACGTTCGTTGCGGCGGAGGTCGATTACTTCGCCACGCCGGCGTGGCTCGACGATGCCGTGGACGTTCTGCGTGAGCTGGTGTCCATCGCGGTGGAGCGGACGGTGCTGGAGCGTCAGCGGCAGCTCCTCGCCGAGGAGCTACGCATCACGGCGCAACGGGTGAACCTGTTCGAGAAGGTCATGATCCCCCGCGCTCAGGAGGTCATCCGCGTCATCCAGATCTCCCTGGGCGATGCGCAGACGGCCGGCGTGGCGCGCGCCAAGATCGCCAAGGGCAAGGGGCAAGAGCTGCTTTCGGGAGCGTCGGGCGCATGATCGTGCCGATGAAGAAGATCACGGTCCTTTGTCTCGCGGAAGACCGCGACGCTGCTCTGGAGGACTTGCGCGAGCTCGGCGCCGTGCACGTCGTCGATGTGCGGCCGCCGGCGGGCGAAGACGTCGACATGGCGCGCGCGCAGCTTGACACGGTGAGCAAGGCGCTGGCCGAGCTCAGGACGGCCAGCGCCGCGCAGAAGAGCGAGAAGTCGCGACGCCTGGGGCGGCGTTCCAGAAAAGAAGCTGCGACCGAGCGGGAGGCGCAACCGGGTGTCACCACGGAGGCAGTACCGGTGCCCGAGGATGCGGCTTCTGTGGTCGCTCTCGTCCGATCCGCCGTGGACGAGCGGCGCGCGGCCACTGAGCGTGCCGAAGCCGCGCGCCGCGAGCTGACCCGCATGGCAGGCTTCGGCGAGGTCGACCCAGACCAGCTGCAGAGCCTGGCGGCGCACGGGATCCACGTGCGTCTCGGTGTGGCTCCGCCAAAGGCTGCACCGACTGCCCCCGAGGGCTTCGTGCTGGAGTCACTCGGTTCGGACAGCGAAGCCGTGCGTTTCGCGCTCATCGGCTGTGCGCCGTTCGACCTCGATGACGTAGACCTCGGTGTGTCGTGCCAGGAAGTACGCCCGCCGGAGGCGGCGACCGTCGAGCTGCGGCATCGCATCGAACAGGCCCAGCAGGACATCGAGGCCTGTTCCTCACGGTTGGCGTCCCTGGCTGTGGCCATCGACTCTGTCGATCGATACGCCGGGAAGCTGAGAGAGGCCGAACGCTTCGTGAGCGTGGGGGCCGGCATGGGTCGGGAGCACGTGGTCTGCTACCTGCAGGGCTATGCTCCGTCGGAGTCGATCTCAGCCCTCGAGAAGCAGGCTGAACAGCGTGGGCGTGGCCTTCTGGCTGTCGATCCTGAGCCGGGCGACGACGTGCCCGTCCTTCTCCGCTACTCGCGCGTTGTCCGACCCATCCGTGGGGTGCTTGATTTCCTCAAGATCTACCCCAGCTACTGGGAGGCCGACATCGGCTGGACGTTCCTCGTGTTCTTCAGCATCTTCTTCGCCATGCTGGCCGGCGACGCCGTGTACGGTACGTTCCTCCTGCTCTGCAGCGTCGCGCTGCAGCTCAAGTTCAGGCAGCGCATACCCGGCTACCTGTACGGTCTCATGTACATCGTGAGTAGCCTCACGATCGTATGGGGAGTCATGACCGGGAGCTACGTGGGCATCTCGAACCTGCCCGGCTTCCTGGAATCCTTGCGCGTCCCGTGGCTGCTCGACCGCGACCACGTGATCGAGCTGTGCTTCATCATCGGCGCCGTGCATCTCACCATCGCTCACGTGTGGAACGCCATCACCGTCCGTCCCCGCTCCAAGGCGCTGGCGCAGGTGGGCTGGATCATGATCGTATGGACCATGCTCCTCCTGGCGCGCACTATGGTGCTGGGCTACCCCATGCCGCGCTGGATCCTCTACGTGTTCGCTGTGGGCGCTGTTCTGGTGGCAGGATTCATGGCCACGCCGACGGAGCTCAAGAAGAGCTTCGTCGATCACGCTCTGCTCCCGCTCACCATCATCAGCAGCTTCGTCGACGTGCTGTCGTACGTGCGCCTCTTCGCTGTGGGCTATGCGTCGGTGGCCGTGGTGAGCGCGTTCAACATGATGGCATCGCAGATCGGCTTCGACAGTGTGCCGCGCGCCATCGGAGCGGCGCTGGTCATCGCCATCGCCAATGCTCTCAACCTCGTACTCATCGCGCTGGCAGTCCTCGTGCATGCCGTGCGACTCAACACCCTGGAGTTCTCGACTCACAAGGGAATCTCGTGGCAGGGCCAGCCGTATGCTCCGTTCGCCCGCTCCAATCCAGTGAGCGCCGGTAGCACGAGCGGAGCGTGAGCAAGTCCAGGCCCCGTCTCCGATGACGACGACAGACAGGAGAGGATGAGTATGGCTGCGGAAGCTGCAAGTGAGCTGGGCCGGATCGGCGCGGTGGCGGCCATGGCCCTGGCCGCGGTCGGGTCCGCACTGGGTGCCTATGCGGGCGGTGCGGGTGCGGTGGGCGCTTGGAAGAAGTGCCTGGCACAGGGCAAGCCCGCGCCATTCACGCTCATCACGTTCGTCGGCGCCCCGCTTTCACAGACCATCTACGGCATGATCCTCATGATCTCGATGATGAGCAAGGCCGACAACGGCTACAACCCGTGGGCGCTTCTGGGCGTCGGCGTGGTCGCGGGTCTGGCCATGGGGGCATCTGCCTGGATGCAGGGCAGGGCGGGGGCACCTTGCGCGGACGCTCTCGCTGAGACCGGACAGGGCTTCAGCAACTACCTGTCCGTGATCGGTATCGTGGAGACCGTCGCCATCTTCGTGCTGGTCTTCGCCATCCTGGCGCTTGGCTGATGCCGACATGTCATGTGCGGGCGCCACTGTGCAGGTTGGGGAGTCGCGGCCGGCAACGATGCAGGCCGCGGGGCACGCTCGCTGGCGCGCGCTCATCCAGCCGGATAGCCATGGTGTGGCGGAGGCCGTCACGGTAGGATTCTGCGGGAAGCATGCACGACAAGCGGCCATGAGCCGCTCCACCGAGTAGAACCACGTTCGTCACTGTTCGCACAAGGAGTCACGCATGTCCAACGACCAGTTCTTCAAGGACGCCGCCCAGGCGATCGTCGACGCCGACCGCGACGCCGCCGTGCAGATCGCTACGGACGCGCTGGCGGCCGGCATCGAGCCTGGTGAGATCATGCAGAAGGGCTTCGTCGCCGGCATCGCCGAGGTCGGCGAGCTCTTCGAGAGCGGTGAGCTCTTCCTGCCTGAGCTCATGATGAGCGCCCAGGCCATGGAAGGCGCCATGGGTGTCACCAACGCCGCCTTGGGCGAGGGTGGCGCCGCCACCCGCGGCAAGATCGTCCTCGGCACCGTGCAGGGCGATGTGCACGACATCGGCAAGGCGATCGTCATCGCCTACCTGAAGGCCAACAGCTACGAGGTCACCGACCTGGGTCGCGACGTGCCCCTGGAGACCTTCCTCGCCAAGGCCGCCGAGACCGGCGCCGACGTGATCGGCATGAGCGCCCTGCTCACCACGACCATGGAAGAGCAGAAGAAGCTCATCGCCAAGCTGGTCGAGAGCGGCGAGCGCGCCAAGTACAAGGTCGTGGTCGGCGGCGCCCCCTGCACGCAGCGCTGGGCCGACCAGATCGGCGCCGACGCCTACGCCGAGGACGCCTCGGACGGCGTCAAGAAGATCGACGCGCTGCTGGCCTAGGCCCACACCGCCGGCAGTCGCGCGGCAGAGCAAGGACGGGCGCCCGGTCCTCGCAAGGAGGGCCGAGCGCCCTTCGTCTGTGCGGAGATGCGAGCCGGGCCGATCGAAGCGGCGCAACGACGCCGCGCCTGTCCGCCGCGTAGCGTCCGTGGGTGAGGCCGCCCGCCGTCTCGCGCGGCGTCTAGAGGTGTAGCCGCACGCCGTCCAGGTAGGAGAGGCTGCGCGCCGCGCGCTTCTCCGCGGCCCGGCTGACAGCCGCCGGGATCACCCTTATCGGTGTGCTTCTGGTGGCTTCAGATCTGCTCTCCGGGCTGGGCGTCGCCCTCGCCGGCGGGTCCACCCTGCTCACTCCATCTGGCCGCGAGCTGGACACGGCCGCGGAATCGGTGGAGGCGAAAGCCGCGTTCGCATCCGTCAATAG
>CAZIGT010000085.1:10449-10798 GCA_964538465.1 uncultured Thermoleophilia bacterium
TCCGTCAATCCGCGCGACGGAGCGGCTGGCTGACACAGCTTGGGCTCCAGCCCTAGGCCTGCCACCGGGATTCAAGTCCCAAGGGCAAACGGCGATAAACATAAGACGGAGTATCAGAAATAAAACGAATTGCCATCGACCTGAGGCGACGTTGCTGTCGCCATGTTCCCGGGAGGTTTACATGCTGCGCAGGCCGCTCCAGCTCGTCTTGTTCCTGTCCCTTGTCCTTGCGGCGGGCGCCGCCCTCGGCGCCGCTAGGGCGGAGGCGCTCAGCTTCGCTGCCAAGGTCGATTACGGCGCCGGGTCAGATCCCTACTCGGTCACCGTCGGCGACTTCAACGGCGAAGGC
>CAZIGT010000086.1:0-10613 GCA_964538465.1 uncultured Thermoleophilia bacterium
GTGCCGCGCGGCCGTCCGTTCCACCGATTGTCTCGGGGCATCCTCGATACTGGTCACTGTCCTTCGACGAGCGTCGTCCACTTGAACTTCAGCCAGTCATACTCGGTCCACTTGAACTTCTGCCAGTCGACATAGGTCCACTTGAACTTCGTCCACTTGAACTACGTCCACTTGAAGATCGGCCACTTGAACTTGGTCCAGTCTACGCCCGTCCACTTGAACTTCGTCCACTTGAACTTGGTCCAGTCGACCTGGGTCCACTTGAACTTGTTCCAGTCGACTTCGGTCCACTTGAACTTCGTCCACTTGAACTTCGTCCACTTGAACTTGTCCCACTTGTACCACTGCCAGTCACTGTAGCGCTCGCGCGGCAGGATGGTAGTGCCGTCGCCCAAGTCCTTCGACAACGTGTAGCCGGTAGCCTGCAGGTCAGACGCAAGCGCCTCGGGAACGTCCACCACGCCGGCGCCCTGCTGCAGGTCGCTGGTCCCGGGCAGCGGGTCGGCCGTCTCCATCAGCCGCAGCTTGATGTCGTCGGGACTGAGCGAGGGATCCTCGTCCAGCATCAGGGCGACGATGCCGCTGACGACCGGGGCCGAGGTGCTTGTGCCGGAGAGCTTGAAGTACTGCGGCACTGCGTCCGCCGGGGCGCCCGGGATGTAGTCGGACACGGCGATCTGGTTCTGGGGCCAGTTCGTGTCGACGAAGCTGCCGGGAACGCGGATGGAGATCAAGCGATTGCCCGGCGCCACGACGTCCGGCTTGGCGATCTCGTCGAAGAGCGTGGGTCCCACGGAGCTGTACGAGCAGATGACGTCGTCGTCGGTCGCGGCTGTCTGACGGGTGTCGCTGGCGCCCACGGTGATCACGTATGGGGAGTTGGCGGGCGAGAGGATGCCGCCGGGGCCGAACTCGCCCTCGTTGCCCGCCGCGCACACGACCACGATGCCCGCCTTCCAGGCGGCCTTCACAGCCATCGCCATGGGATCGTACTTGGCGGGCGCCTGCACGTCGGCGCCGAGCGAGATGTTCATGACGCGGATGTTGTAGCGGTCCCGGTTGATGATCGACCAGGCGATGGCGCGGATCACGTCGCTTTCGTAGCCGGCGCCGTGGGAGTTGAGGACCTTGAGCGAGACGATACCGGCCTCCGGGGCCACACCGCGGTACTGGGTGGTGGCCTGACCGCCCTGGTCCTCGGGCACCGAGTTGGCGCCATTGCCCGCGACGAGCCCTGCGACGAAGGTGCCGTGACCCGCGTCATCGTAGGGGGTGGCCCTGCGGTTCACGAAGTCCACGGCCTTGACGATACGCACGCCGTCCGAGAGGTCGGCCGCCGGATCCACACCGGTGTCGAGCACGGCGACGTTCACGCCGGCGCCCGTGGGCCCGCCTTCCCACGACGGCGTCACGCCGTCGAGGCCGATGGCCAGGTTGGTGAAGCTGAGGTAGTCGGTCCAGCCGAGACCCACCAACTCGTCGTCGGTCTGGATCTCGCTGATGTCGTCGGCAGCGCCCGACTCTTCGAGATCCTGGATCTCCGCGGGAGTCAGGGTGGTCGCCACAGCGTCGATGAGGGGCAGCTCTTCAACGGCGGCGTCGTTGGGGAGCGCGTTCTCTACGGCAGACGTGCTGCCGTCGACGAAGATGATGACCGGGATCTGGTCCTTCCCGCTGGCGATGGCCTGGTCGACGCTGTCGTCGAAGGGATCGTCATCAGCCAGAGCTGGTGCGGCACCCATGAGGCAGCACATCGCCGCTGCTGCCAGGAGCGCCAGTAGTCTCGCTCTCATCTTCGCCTCCCACCGGTACCCGTCGTCTGTCTCGACGGGCGCCCTTCGCTGTTGCCCCCGGCCACAGACGCGCGCACGCGTAGATGCCGGTTGGCGAGCTGACCTCATGCGAGGAGGGGAGGGAGCGATCGCTTCGCAACGTACCCGGTATTTCGGTAGCTGAGCCATCTTGCCGAGGCAAGACCTCTGGCTTTGCGTCCCTGCCTCGCAGCAGGTTTGCCCTTTCGTTGGGTCAAGTATCGGCAGGATAGACGTATTGACTAAAGGAAAGAAGCGTTAAGCGTCTTCAGCTCGGACGACAGGCGAGCGAGGACGGCCGATGCCGCACAACGGCTCTCGGCCGCTTTGTCGTGCGCGGGATGCGAGAATGCATAAGGTAACGGTGCCGGGCTGCCGAATAGAGAGTGGCCTGAGATGCATCCTTGGAGGTACCCGGCCGTGATCCTTCGCCGGCGCGCCGGTCGGCGCTCCCGCCACGATCCCCCAAGACACCCTGTACGCCCCATAGCCGTTCTGGCCGTGGTGTGCGCGGCGCTGCTTGCCGCCTGGCTGGCGCCGCGCGTGAGCGCCCAGGTGCGCGCCTGGGTCGTCGCTCCGCCGGTGCGGGGGGTCATGGTCGATCTGTCGAGCGCGACCGGGACTCCTTCGCAGGCCGCGCTCAGTAGGATCGGCAGCGTGGCGCGCCGTGAGGCGGATGCGGACGCCTCACAGGGCCGCTCGGCCGCCGTATCGCCCGGCATCCGCTTCAACATGCTCGGCTTCGTCTGCCCGTCTGGTGTCGCGCGCCCGCGCGTGGAGTACAGAGTCGCCGACGCCGACGGCTCGTGGTCACCGTGGCGGCGCGTGATGTTCGATGCCGTTCGGGGACGAAACGGGCGTCTTCGCTACATCTCGGACCCCGTTTGGACGGGGTCGGCCGGGAGCATGCAGGTGCGGGGCGCCGGGTGGAGCAGCGCGCGCGCCGCGTTCGTCAACGTGCTCGGCGATGCTTCCACCGGCGACAGGGTCGCCGACGCACTGCGCAAGGCGGCTCTCGCGGTCACCGGCCTGGCTGCGGGCTCGGAGGCGCAGGCGGCCACCTCCAGACCGCCGATCGTCACCCGCAAGCAGTGGGGAGCCAAGGAGTCGTGGCGCCGGGGCAAGCCGAGCTATGGCCAGGTGAAGTTCGCCGTGGTGCATCACACCGTCGGCGGCAACACGTACACGCGCTCGCAGGCCGCAGCCGTCGTGCGAGCCGTCTACTACTACCACACCAAGGCCTGCGGGTTCAGCGACATCGGCTACAACTTCCTGATAGACCGCTACGGCACCATCTACGAGGGTCGCTATGGGGGTATCACCAAGGCCGTCATGGGCGCTCAGGCGCTCGGGTTCAACTCGCAGTCCACCGGAGTCTCGCTCATGGGCGACTTCCGCACGATCGCGCCGCCCACAGCGGCGCTCGCCTCGCTGGAGAAGTTCCTGGCGTGGAAGCTGGACAGCCTCCACATTGACCCTTGCTCGCGCGTGTCCGCCTATTGCTCGGACACAGACAAGTTCAAGGGCGGCACGACCGTTCGCGTGCCGGCCATCGCGCTACACCGCGAGGTGTGCAACACAGACTGCCCCGGCGACTCCTTCTCGGCGCTGATCGGCACGATCCGCAAGGTGGTCGCGGACACCGGTCTGCCCAAGATCTACGGCTTCATGGTGACGCCCGGGATTCTGAGTCCGAATGCGGACGGGTCGCACGGCCAGGCGCTGGTGGAGTTCATTGCGTCGGAGGAAGTCGACTGGGTGGTCGCCGTCACCGACGTGAACGGGGTCGTCGTGCGCACGCTGACGGGCGCCGGTCAAACGGTCTCGGTGGCCTGGGACGGCCTGGATGATGCCGGCCTGCCGGTGCCGGACGGCACCTACGTCGTGATGGGCGATGCGGCCGGGGCGAGCGGCGTGGCCACACAGGCGCGGGCCAAGGTGATCGTCGACACGTCGCCGCCCACGCTTGCGGTGCAGCCCGTCAAGCCGGCGGTCGTGAACCCGGAGGGCGGCGTTCTCGACACGTGCGGCACTGTGGAGTACTCCATCACCGAGCCCTGCGCCGTGAAGGCGGTCATCCGCGACCAGACCGGAGCGGCTTTGTGCCCGGTGCAGACCTGGACCTCTAAGGCTGCAGGGGAGTACTCGGTGTCCTGGGACGGACGCACCGTCAGCGGCGGCAAGCGCACGCCGGTGAGCGACGGCGTCTACAACGTCGAGATCACCGTGCGCGACGTGGCCGGCAACAAGGTGGCGAAGAGCGTGCCGATGACCATCGACAGCAGCCTGCGGCTCGACGCGTCAGCGCCGATCTACGCCTCGCCGAACGGCGACGAAGTGGCGGAGTCTGCCGACCTCACCTTCACCATGACGAAGACGGCGAAGGTGCAGTTGGCGGTCACGCGGGGTGCGCGTCAGGTACGCACCGCGTCCCTGGGCAAGTTGACGGCCGGAGGGCATAAGGCAAGCTGGGACGGGCTGGACGACAGCGGCGCCCCGGCCGCCGACGGCAAGTACCTGGTGACCCTTTCGATCGCCGGCGTCGCCGGCACCGCGCGGGCTGGCGCCGAGGTCGTCGTCGACACCGGGGCGCCGCGCATATCCGTGGGTAAGGCTGCCGAGATCGCGCTGGGAGCGAAGGCCGCCACGGTGTGCATCGTCCGCGACGCCGGCAGCCCCACGGTCAGTGTGGATGCGGTGGTGCGCGACGCCCGCAAGCGGGTAGTACGGCGCGTCGATTCGGCTGTCGTGACGCCCGGCAAGAAGTGGACGTTCCGCTTCGTGCCTCCGAAGAAGGGCCGGTACACAGCGACGTTCAGCGCGGTGGATCTGGCCGGCAACAGGCAGGAGAAGCTGGGCGTGTGGAAGGTGCGGGTGCGCTGATGCCCTTGGGGCCCGCACCCGCGGTCGGCAGGTAGGCGGGCGCCGGCGGACACGGGCGTGCCACCGGCGCCCTCTCTCTGCTTGGATGTCCGCGCTCCGCTCAGGCGGCCGCCTGCTGGCGGCGATGGCGGCAGTGCGGCAGGGCGCAGGCCGCCATCCGCACCGCGTCGCAGAGCTCGCAGCGTTCGGCAGCCATGCTGATGGGCAGGTCGAAGTCGCCGTTGGCCTTGTCGGCGAGACGCACCACCGCGTGAAGGGCACGCGAGACCGTCTTCATGTCGGCGAACGTGTCGGCCTTCTCAGGCAGGTCGACCAGGCCCATGCGTACGGCGCGCTTGCGCACCCGGCCGTCTGGCACGTACCCGTAGCGGTCGAGCTCGCCGCTGTTCCACAGGCCGCTGCGGCGCATCTCGCGGATCACCCAGAAGGCGCGTGACTTGAGCGCGCCACCGGAGGCGGCACGAAGCACATCGACCGCGATCTCGGGGTCGGCCGGCTCCGGCAGAAGCTGGAACCAGGCGTCGCGCAGCTCGGCGAGGCAGGC
This sequence comes from uncultured Thermoleophilia bacterium, assembly GCA_964538465.1. Taxonomy (GTDB): domain Bacteria; phylum Actinomycetota; class Thermoleophilia; order UBA2241; family UBA2241; genus UBA6103. The sequence continues at coordinate 5,239 of CAZIGT010000086.1, forward strand.
GAAGTCCACGAGCTTGCCCTTGCTGTCGCCGCGCGTGACCGGCGGGTCGATCGAGTAGGTCGCCAGGTCGAAGGTGCGCGCGAAGAGGGCGTCCGGCACACCGGCGTCCTCCAGTCTCTCCCAGTCTGCCCTGACCACGGACTCCGGTGCCGGCTGGGCGGCCAGGGCCGCGTAGCAGAGGACCTTGTAGAAGAGGCGCTTCTGCTCCATCTCGTCCAGGCGGAACGCCTGGACCTCTTCGTCGTCGAGCACGGGGACCGGCGCCCTGGGCTCGGTCCGGTACGCTTCCAGCAGGTATGCGATGTTCTCGCGCCGTTCCTTGTTGGTGAGCGGTGCCGTCTCTTCCACCTGGTCCTCCTTCGCCGCGCAGCCCTCCCGGCGCGCTTCTGTCGGAGCGCTCGCGGGAGAGGATGAAGCCGCCGTGAGGCAGAAGCTCCGGGCCGCCGCGTGCGCTCGCCCTATCGCGGTGTCGGCGGGAGTGCCGGCACCCGGAAGCAGGCTAGTCGGGTCCGTCGGCGGCGGGGAGGTGGACGATGGTCGCGGGCGGTGTACGACCGGTGCCGAGGCGGGTGGACATCCGCGGCCGCATGAGGTGGACGAAGTCAATACGGACTAATAGAGTCCGTCTTGCGGGAGAGAGCCTGGCATACTACCATCTAGGCCCGGCCGGGCCGGGCATCGGGCACGCGTCCTCCGGTCAGAAGGTCGGCGGCGCTCGCCGCGCAACAAGCTTCGGGGAGGTACTGCCGTCTCGCCATGTCCTTCGTCGGCGTCGACATAGGCTGCATCAGTCTCAAGCTCGCTCTCGTGGGAGACGAGGCGGACGGTGAGCGCTTCCATGACCTGGCCGCCGCGCATCCCGAGCTCTTCGTGTTGCCGGAGGGCGGCCTGCCGTCGGCGGACGGCCGCCCCGTGCTCGTCACGCGCTACCGTCGCATCAAGGGCAGCCCTGCGGAAGCCACGCGAGCATTGCTGGACGAGGTGCTGGCCGTCGTGCCGCGCGAAACGGTCCGCGGCGTGCGCGTCACCGGATCCGGCGGGCGCCTCATCGGCGAGGCTCTGGGCGCCCTCTACGAGAACGAGTTCAAGGCCATCGCTCGCGGCCTGAACGCCCTGCATCCCGAGGCGGTCACCGTCTTCGAGATGGGCGGCGAGACGAGCAAGTTCATCCGCCTTGAGACAGACCCGGATTCGGGTCGCGTGGGCATCGACGACTATCAGACGAACGGTGACTGTGCCGCCGGCACCGGCTCGTTCATGGACCAGCAGGCCAGCCGCCTGCTGTATGACATCGACGATGTGGGCGACGTGGTGCTGGGGGCCGGCAAGGCCGCCAGCATCGCCGGCCGCTGCAGCGTGTTCGCCAAGAGCGACATGATCCATGCGCAGCAGAAGGGCTACGAACCCCCAGAAGTGCTGCGCGGCCTCTGCGACGCCGTCATCCGCAACTTCCGCGGCACCATCACGAAGGGGAAGCTGATCGAGCCGCCGGTGGCGTTCATCGGCGGAGTGGCGGCCAACAAGGGCGCCGTTCAGGCGTTGCGCGAGGCCTTCCAGTTCACCGACGGCCAGCTCTTCGTGCCGGACCTCTATGCGTGGATGGGAGCCGTGGGCGCGGCGCTGGCGGCGGCGGACGCCGAAGTCGCCGCGACCGGAGCGACCGTCGGCCTGGACGTGCACAACCTGCCCCAGGCCGAGTTCCCCACCAGCGAGCCGCTCTCCATGGAGCGCGTGCTGCTGCTACGCGACCTGGACCCGCCGTACGATCTGCCGTCCTCGGGCGTCATCGACTGCTATCTCGGCATCGACGTCGGCTCCGTGTCCACGAACCTGGTGCTCGTCGACGATGAGTGCCGGGTCGTCGAGGAGATCTACGTCAAGACAGACGCGCGGCCGGTCGAGGTGGTGGACAAGGCCCTGCACGACATCCACGCCACCTACGGTGAGCGCGTCCGCGTGCTGGGTGTGGGGACCACCGGCTCCGGCCGCGAGCTCATCGGCGAGCTCTGCGGAGCAGACATCGTCACCGACGAGATCACCGCTCACAAGACCGGCGCCGCGTTCATCGGTCGCCGCATCGACCGCCGCGTGGACACCATCTTCGAGATCGGCGGGCAGGACTCCAAGTTCATCAGCGTGCAGGACGGCGTGGTCGTGGACTTCGCCATGCACGAGGCCTGCGCCGCCGGCACTGGCTCGTTCCTCGAGGAGCAGGCCGAGAAGCTCGGCATCAACATCATCGGCGAGTTCGCCCAGCTCGCACTCTCGTCGCAGGCGCCGGTGCGCCTCGGCGAGCGCTGCACGGTCTTCATGGAGCGCGACGTCATGAGCTACCAGCAGCGCGGCGCGCGCAAGGAAGACCTCGTCGCGGGGCTGTCCTACTCCATCGCCTACAACTACCTCCACCGTCTGGTCCGCGACCGCAAGATCGGCGACTGCATCTACTTCCAGGGTGGCACGGCCTACAACGACGCAGTGGCCGCGGCCTTCAGCCGCATCCTCGGCAAGGAGATCATCGTGCCGCCGCACAACGGCGTCATGGGCGCGCTCGGCATGGCGTTGCTGGCCCGCGAGCGCATGCAGCGCACTGGCCGCGAGACCACGTTCCGTGGCTGGGACCTGCAGGCCGTCGACTACACTGTGGTCGACTTCGTCTGCAAGGGCTGCAGCAACGCCTGCGACGTCCGTCAGTTCACCATCGAAGGCGAGAAGACCTACTGGGGCGACAAGTGCAGCGATCGCTACCGCAAGCGGGCCAAGGTCGAGAAGCAACCGGTCATCGAGGACCTCATCGCGTTCCGCGAGCAGGCGCTACTGGCACCGTACGAGCGCGCTACCCAACGAGCGGCGGAAGGCGTGCCGACTGTGGGCCTGGCGCGCACTATGTACACGTACGATCGGCTGCCGTTCTGGTCCACGTTCTTCGCCGAGCTGGGCTTCCGGCCGGTGCTCTCGCCGGAGAGCGACCGCACCATCCGCGAGACGGGCGTGGACTCCACGGTCGCCGAGCCGTGCTTCCCCATCCGGGCGGCGCACGGCCATGTCGACTGGCTGGGCCGCCAGGGCGTCGACCACATATTCCTGCCTAATCAGCTCAACGAGGAGACGGAGTTCCCGCTCACCAACTCGCACGCCTGCCCCTGGGGACAGACACTCCCGTTCGTGGTGCGCACCGCACCGCGCCTGCAGCAGTACGCCGACCGCATCCTCTCGCCGGTCGTCCGCTTCCGCCTGGGCAACGAACGGCTGGCGCGAGACCTGGCCGAGATGGGGCAGAGGCTCGGTGTGAGCAGGAGGCGACTGGCCGCCGCCATCGAGGTCGCCTCAGCCGAGCAGCAGCGGTTCCGTGAGTCTCTGCGTGCCGCCGGCGACCGGGCTCTGGCCGTCCTTGAGGAGAGCGGTGAGCTGGGCATCGTGTTGGTGGGGCGCCCGTATAACATGTACGACAAGGGCATCAACATGGACGTGCCGCGCAAGCTGCGCAAGTACTACGGCGTCAATGTGATCCCTCTCGACTTCCTGCCCCTGGTCGGCATGGACGTACGCGACATAGTGCCCAACATGTACTGGAACTACGGGCGCAAGATCCTGCAGGCCGCACGCTTCACCGGCGATCACTCGCAGCTGCACCTTATCTACATGACGAACTTCAAGTGCGGCCCAGACTCGTATATCAAGCACTACGTGCGGGCGGCATGCGGCAAGCCGTTCCTCACGCTGCAGTTCGACGAGCACCAGAACGACGCCGGCGCCATGACGCGCTGCGAGGCGTACTTGGACAGCAAGGGCTTCCTACGCTGGTGGTCAGACGCGGCCCTGGAAGGCGCCGTCAGCCCCGGCTCCCGGGATGGGCAGCCGGGCGCCGTGGCCGGCGCAGGCGCCGGCCCGGGCGCGGTCTGCAGGGAAGACGAGGCCTCGCGGGTCGAGGCGCCGGCCTGATGAGGATCGTCACGTGAGCCAGGCTACCAAGGAGAAGGAGCGCAGCGAGCGCATCGCCGCCGCCTCGCGCGAGTTCGGCATCGAGGGTCGCACGCTGTACATGCCGCACATGCCGTATGGCGGCAGCTACCTGCTCTCGGCGGCCCTGCGCTCGCTGGGCATAGACGCGTGGCCCGTGCCACACAGCGACGAGCGCACCCTGGAGCTCGGCGGTCAGGTGACGTCCGGCGACGAGTGCTATCCGCAGAAGATCGTCGTCGGCGACTTCATGAAGATGCTGCAGGAGGAGGATCCGGACAAGCTGGCCTTCCTGCTGCCCACTGCCAACGGGCCCTGCCGGTTTGGCCAGTACAACCAGCTCGTGCGGCGCACGCTGGACGAGCTCGGGTACACCCAGGTGCCGCTCATGACCATCACATCGAGCGACGGGTACCGGTCCATCGCCGAGTACGGGAACGATCTGGTGCGCACCGGCTGGCGGGCGGTGGTTTCGCAGGACATCCTCATGAAGATGCTGCTGAAGACGCGGCCCTATGAGACGGAGAAGGGTCGCACAGACATGATCTACCAGGAGAGCCTGGACGACGTCGCCGCGGCCCTCTCCGAGCAGGGGATCTCGCATCCCGAGCGGCTGCGGAAGGTCAAGGCGGCGCTGCTGCGTTCGCGCGAGCGGTTCCGGGCCGTGCCGGCCCGCTACGACCGCTCGCGCCCGCTCATCGGCGTGGTCGGCGAGATCTTCTGCCGCAACAACACGTTCTCTAACATGGACCTGGTGCGTGTCGTCGAAGAGCACGGCGGCGAGTGCTGGCTGGCGGACGTCGGTGAATGGCTCTGGTACACGGACGACGAGCACCGTCGCCGCCTCATCGAAGAGGGCCGCCGCTACTCCACGGCCAGCCTCAAGCGACGGATCTCGGCTAGCATCCAACGCAAGGACGAAGAAGCTCTTCTGGAGGACTTCAAGGAGGAGTTCGTGGGCTATGAGGAGCCGCACGACGTCCGCGAAGTCCTCGCCAACAGTTGGCCATACCTGCCGTATACCGGGTCGCTGGGCGAGATGGTCCTCAGCACGGGAAAGGCGATCTACCTGTACTACAAGGGCGCCGACGGCATCATCGACATCAGCCCTTTCACCTGCATGAACGGCATCGTCACCGAGGCCGTCTACCCGGTGGTACAGCGGGACCACGACCACATACCGGTACGCACGTTCTACTTCGACGGCACGCAGAGCGACCTCGAGCGCGACGTCGGCATCTTCCTGGAGCTGGCGCGCACCTACCAGCGACGCAAGAAGCATCCGCGCCGCTTCCCGGCGTACTTCCCCGCCTGACCCGCCTCCCGACCCCCATGGTCTCGCGCCGGATGCGCGTGTGGCTTCCGCATGGCGGCCGACCGGTCTGGTCTTCAGAGAAGGGGACGGCCCCTGGTCGCGG
>CAZIGT010000087.1:0-10552 GCA_964538465.1 uncultured Thermoleophilia bacterium
ACCGCAGCTTCCAGGCCATCCTGCCGCTGCGCGGCAAGATCATCAACGTGCACAAGGCGCGCATCGACAAGATGCTCGCCAACCAGGAGATCCTCACCATCATCAGCGCCCTGGGCACCGGCATCGGCGACGAGTTCGATCTCGAGCAGGCGCGCTACCACAAGATCATCATCATGACGGACGCTGATGTCGACGGGTCGCACATCCGCACGCTCATCCTCACGTTCTTCTTCCTGCACATGAAGGAGCTGATCGACGCCGGCTACATCTACATCGCGCAGCCGCCGCTCTACCGGCTCAAGCAGGGCAACCAGGAGACGTACATCCACAAGGAGACGCAGCTCGAAGACATCCTGCTGCGCGGCCGCCTCGAGCAGATCAAGGTCGACAACCACAACGGCGGCTTCAACCTCAGCGAGACCCGCTACCAGCGATTCCTCAAGCTGTTCGGCGAGTACGAAGGCTGGGCCAAGAAGCTGAAGAGCCAGTGGGGCGGCGAGCTCATCGACTGGCTCAAGAACGGGCCCATGATCGACACGGAGGTCGCCTCCGCGGCGCAGCTCCGCGAGGCGCTGGAGGGCGGCGTCGACAAGAGGTACGTCATCTCGATCCTCGGCGAGATCGCCGCAGACCAGGCCGTTCTCGACGAATCGGTCACCGGCGAACCCGCTCCCATCGAGGCGTTCGACACGCGTCTTGTGGAGCGGCGCACCGGTCTGGCCCTCAACCTGAGAGTACCGCTCGCGGCGCTCACAGGCCGGGAGTTCCAGGGCCTGCGCCGCGTGCACAACCGCATCCGCGAGATGATCGGCGAGCCGCCGTTCGTGCTGCACCTGGGCCAGCGCAAGGCGGAAGCCAACAGCTACGAGGACCTCCGCGTGCAGATCGTGGAGCTCTGCAAGGAAGGCATCCAGCTGCAGCGCTTCAAGGGCCTCGGCGAGATGAACCCCGACCAGCTCTGGGAGACCACCATGAACCCTATGAGCCGCACGCTGCACATGGTCTCCATGGAAGACGCCATGGCAGCGGAAGAGGTGTTCAGCATGCTCATGGGCGACAAGGGCGAGCCGCGGCGTGAGTTCATCGAGAAGAACGCCAAGGAGGTGCGCTTCCTCGATGTCTGATCAGCTGCAGACTCTCGAAGGCAAGATCGAACCGGTAGAGCTCGAAGACGAGATGCGCTCGTCGTTCATCGATTACGCCATGAGCGTGATCGTGGACAGGGCGCTGCCGGACGTGAGAGACGGGCTCAAACCGAGCCAGCGGCGCATCCTGGTCGCCATGAACGACCTGGGGCTGGCGCCCAACAAGCAGCATCGCAAGTGCGCCAAGATCGCCGGCGACACGTCCGGCAACTATCACCCCCACGGCGAAGCCGTCATCTACCCAACCTTGGTGCGCATGGCCCAAGACTTCAACATGCGCTACCCGCTGGTGGACGGCCAGGGCAACTTCGGCTCCGTGGAGGGCGACTCCCCGGCGGCGATGCGGTACACGGAGGCGCGCTTCAGCCGCATCGCCACGGAGATGCTCAAGGACATAGACGCGAACACCGTCGACTGGGTGCCCAACTACGACGAGACCAGGCGCGAGCCCACCGTGTTGCCCAGCCGCATGCCCAACCTCATCGTCAACGGCTCTAACGGCATCGCGGTCGGCATGGCCACCAATATTCCGCCGCACAACCTCGGCGAGGCTGTGGACGCCATCGTCCATCTCATAGACAACCCGCAGGCCACCGCCGATGACCTCATGCAGTTCATGCGCGGCCCGGACTTTCCCACCGGGGGCCTCATCCTCGGCATGTCGGGGATCAAGGAGGCCTACCGCACGGGGCGCGGACGCATCCGCGTCCGTGCCAAGGCCCACACGGAGCAGCTGAAGGGGAACAGGGCGGCGATCATCGTCACCGAGCTCCCCTATCAGGTGAACCGCGCCAGCCTCATCGAGCAGATCGTCGAACTCGTCAAGACCAAGAAGGTCCCCGAGATCAGCGACCTGCGCAACGAGTCAGACCGCAACGGCATGCGCTTGGTCATCGAGCTCAAACGCGAGGCCGTACCCAAGGTGGTCCTCAACAAGCTGTACAAGCACACACAGATGCAGACCACCTTCGGCGTAATCAACATCGCGCTTGTGGGAGGCGTGCCGCGCACCCTGGATCTGCCGGAGATGCTGCGCGCGTACATCGCGTTCCAGCGCGAGGTGATCATCCGGCGCACTAAGTTCGAGCTCGACAAGGCCGAGACGCGGGCGCACATCCTCGAGGGGCTGCTCGTAGCCCTCGACAACCTCGACCAGGTCATCAGCATCATCCGCAAGGCCAAAGACGTGGATGTGGCTCGCGAGTCCCTCATGGACACGTTCGAGCTCACCCGGCCGCAGGCGCAGGCCATCCTCGATCTTCGCCTCCATCGCCTCACCGGTCTTGAGCGAGACAAGGTCAAGCAGGAGCACCGCGAGCTGCTGGCGCGCATCAAGGAGCTGCGCGAGTTGCTCGGCGACGAGCGCGCCATCTATGACGTCGTCAAGAGCGAGCTGCTGGAGGTCAAGCGTCTCTACAACGACGACCGCCGCACACAGATCGTGCCGGACGAAGACGAGCTCGACATCGAAGACCTCATCGCCGAAGAGCAGATGGCCATCACCATCACCAAGACGGGCTACGTCAAGCGCCTGCCGGTGGCCACGTACCGCCAGCAGAAGCGGGGCGGCATGGGCGTGTCCGGCATGGACCTGAAGGAAGAGGACGAGGTAGAGCACCTGTTCATCACCACCACCCACCACTTCCTGCTGTTCTTCACCAGCATCGGCAAGGTATATCGGGAGAAGGTTTACGAGCTGCCGCTCGCCGGCCGCAACGCTCGCGGCAAGCACCTCGCCAACCTGCTGCCACTGCGTCAGGACGAGAAGGTCTGCGCCGTCATAGCCACGCGCAACTTCGACGTCTCCGAGGGTAAGTACCTCATCTTCGGGACCCGCAAGGGCATCGTGAAGAAGACGCTCTTCGGCTCGTACAACACGCCGCTAAAGGCAGACGGCATCATCGCTATAGACATCCGCGAGGGCGACGAGCTCATCCAGGTGCGCCATACGTCGGGCGATGACGACATCCTCATGGTCAGCCGGCTCGGTCAGGCCATCCGTTTCCACGAAAGCGACGTGAGACCCATGGGTCGCAACACGTCGGGCGTGCACGGCATGCGTCTGCGCGGCGAAGACGAGGTCATCGCCATGGACATCGCCCGCGACGACTCAGACCTGTTCGTCATCACCGAGAACGGCTTCGGCAAGCGTTCGCCGATCACCGACTATCCGGTGAAGGGGCGCGGCGGCCTGGGCGTCAGGACCATTCTTCTCACGGATCGCAAGGGCTACCTCGTCGGTGTGCGCGTGGTGCGCGATAACCATGAGATCGTTCTCCAGAGCCGTGAGGGCGTGGTCATCCGCATGCGGGCTGACGGTATCCAGCGCTACGGGCGGGCCACACAGGGCGTCAGGGTCATGAACATGCGTGAGGGCGACGTGGTGAGCGCGGTGGCACGCATGGTCGTCAGCGAGAGCGGCACGACCGACGAGGAGATCGACGCCGGCTGAACCGGGGCAGCGCGGTGAGTGCCAGCGCGCGAGCGGCAGGCGCGCCACTCGCGCGACTCGCGCATACATGAGCGCCGACCTCGGGCGTCGCGTCAGTCGCGCGTCACCTCGTACCGCAGCCACACGACGTCGTCGTCGAACCGTTCCACGTACTGCAGCCGGAGGTGCGCAACCTCGTCCTCGGCGGCGTTCGGCGCATGCACGAGCCAGCGCGGGGTCTCCCCTCCCACCAGCCGCGGCTCGATGAGCACGCTGACCTCGTCGACGAGCCCGGCCCGCAGGAGAGCGCCCACCAGCGAGCCGCCGGCGTCGACGCGGACCAGCCGGGAGCCGTGACGCTCGGCGAGCCAACCGAGCGCGGCGGTCAGGTCGACGTGCTCCGTGCCGGAGACGAAGCTCTCCACGCCGTCGCGCGCCAGGGTCTCGAGGTACTCGGCCGGGGTCGCTGCCGAGCAGAGGCCGACCACCTCTCGCCAGTAGGGCTGGGAGCGGAGGGCGGCCAGGCCGGGCACACGGCCGCGGGCGTCCACGCCCGCCAGAAGCGGGGCATCGGGAGATCGGCCGCCGGCTTCCTTGCGGTCGTCTTCTTCCGCGGCCTCCCCCGGACCAGACCCCCCGGCAGCCCCCTCCAAAGCGGACCGGTCGCCGTCCGCAGGCCCGTCCGCAGGCACCTCTGCGGGCTCGCCCGCGGCCGCCCGCTCTTGGTCGGCCGCGCTTGCTGGGGCCGGCGAGGCCAGCTCGGGCATGGCGGCCAGGATGGTCTCGCTGCCGACCAGCGTCACGTCTTCCTTCCAGGTGCCGGCCAGCCGGTAGAACCTGGCCATGTCGACGTCGAGGCGATCCATGCGCCCGTCGAGGCTGATCTCATTGTAGATGACGACCCGTGGACGCATGCGAACCCTTTCTCATCAGACGGCGGAAGACGACCGAAGCGGCAGGCTAGCAGACCGAGGGGACGGAGGACGCTCCCTCTCAGTCCCACCGGAACAGCCATGCTGTGAGTGCGAGGCCGCCGGCCGAGATGGCGGCCAGGATGCCCAGTTGCAGATCGTTCACCCCCAGCCTGTTCCACGCGTCCTGCAAGGCGATCATGGCATGGTAGAGCGGCAATGCCTTGCCGACATCGACCATGACATCGCTCATCACCTCTAGGGGGGCGAGGTGCCGCTCACGAACACCATGACGAAGAAGAGCATCAAACCGACGCCCTGGGCGGCACGGGTCTTGGGGATGAGGGTGCCCAGCAGGCAGCCGAGGATCATGAAGCATACCATCGAGAGCACGTAGGCGAACAGGAGCGCCGGCACCGAGGCGGGGCTGCGGACATCATAGGTGATCATGCCGAAGGCGCATGCGACCAGAGCCACGTTGCCGGGGATGGAGTAGTCCATCGCCCCGAAGTCGCGCCAGACGACCTCTCCGGGCTCACCGCTGCTCTGGCCGAACACCTCGCCCATGACGAACAGGGCACCACGGGGAAGGCGAAGGAGAAGACCAGCGTGAGGGGCTCTCGCAGCGCCAGCTTGAGCTTCACCCACGTGAGCTTGCGCAGGGCGCGGACAGAGCTCATGAGTCCTCCAGTCGGCGGCCGGTCAGCTTGAGGACGACATCCTCCAGGCTGGCATGCTCCACGAGCAGGTCGTCGGGGGTGATGCCGTGTGCCACCAGGGCCGCGGCCACAAGGGCCACATGGCGGCCGTCGCCGGCGACCGAGACGCGGCGGCCGCTGCGCGTCATCTCATGCACACCGGCGATCTCTGCAAGGAACCCGACGTCGCGACCGGCGTCGCACGAGAAGACGGCGCGCATGCCGCCGCCGCGCGCGGAGATGAGCCTGTACGGCGTGTCGAGCGCGACGACGCGACCGCGCAGTCCGTCGGCGTTGCGGTGCGGGTCGAGGCCCACCACCCGAACGCGGCCGCCGTCGCAGCGGCGCAGCCCCTGGATTCATTCGACGGGCGTCGTCTTGCCGGCCCCGTTGGGGTCTAGAAGCCCGAAGATCTCGCCGCGCCGGACGGAGAAGGTGGCGTCGACCACGGCCTCGAGGTCGCCGCAGCTCTTGCGCAGGCCGGCGACCTCCACGACGTAGTCGTCGCCCGACGGGCAGGCGCCCCCTCCATCCGGGCGCGCCCCTGCGAACGCAATGGCCATGGTTCCGCGCTCGGATCCCGAGACTACGCTCACAACGACCCCCGCACTGTCACCGACTGCTGACCGGAGGACGGGGAACGGCTTCGTTGGAGTCGCCGCCCTGCAGGAGGACTCGTGGGTACCCGCTGGAGGGATCCGCATCCCGCGGGCGTCTCTCTGGAGGGTCACCCACCCGCCTCCCTTGCCGCTGTGCACCCCGCCCGTTTACCCTTGCCACGGCGGACAGGGACTCAAGAGCGAAGGGAGAAGTCGTGAGCTCATCGCGGCCTGACGTGACACTCCTCGGCCGGTTGACCGCCCATGCGGCGCCGCTCGTGCCGAAGCCGATCGTGCGGCAGTTCGGCAAGCCCTATGTGGCGGGCGATACGCTCGAGGATGCCGTACGCACGGTAGAAACGCTCAGGCAGGAGGGTCTGGAGACCACGGTCGACATCCTCGGCGAGAGCGTCACGAGCGACCAGGGCGCTGCAGATGTGGCAAACGCCTACGTGCACACCCTGGAGACCATGCAGGCCAGGGGCCTTACGACGCACTTGAGCCTCAAAGCCAGCGGCTTGGGCAGCGCCTTCGGCTGGGACGTCTGCGGGCGCGAAATCGAGCGGGTCGTGCGCCACGCTCAGGAGCACGGATCCTTCGTGCGCATCGACATGGAGGACGCGACCACCGTAGACGCCACTCTCTCGATGTACCGGTCACTGCGGGCGAGCGGTCTCACATCGGTGGGCATCGTCCTTCAGTCACGGCTGTGGCGGACGTTCTCAGACATCGCTTCGCTCGCGAGCCTCGCGCCGAACGTACGCCTGTGCAAGGGCATCTATCTCGAGCGGCCCGTCATCGGCATGCTAGACTACGAAGCAATCCGCAGCGCCTTTGTCCACGATCTGCGGCGCCTGCTGACCGGCGGCTCCTATGTGGGCATCGCGACCCACGACGAGAAGCTCATCGTAGAGGCGCTCGCCATGGTCGACGAACTGGGGCTAAGTCACGACAGCTACGAGTTCCAGATGCTCCTGGGAGTGCGCGGCGACCTCGCTCGCTGGCTGGTCGGCGCCGGGCACACAGTCAGGCTCTACGTGCCGTACGGCAGCGACTCCCTGGCGTACTCGCAGCGACGCATGCGGGAGAACCCCGAAATGGCCGGCCACATCGCTAAGGCGGTCCTGCAGAGGATGGCTGAGGCCGGGTCAGGAGCCCTCACGAAGGCGTCTCACCCCATCCACTAGACGATCGAGCTCGGCGACTACGTCGGCTTCGAGCTCGTACCCACGAGCACCTTCACGCAGCTCGCGGGTCTTCGCCGCCACTCGATCGAGCAGCGTGTGGCCGCCGGCCGACGCCCAGGCGTCGTACGGCTGCTGGCTCAGCAACGCCGGGGTCATCCAGCGGCGGTAGTGGGCCCGCGTGTACTTGCGCCCGAGGTGCGTGCCTCCGGGTCCCACTGCGGCGATCTCCTCGATCGCCAGCTCCTCCGGGTCGACGGAGACACCCTGGAGGTAGGTCTTCACCCAGCGCACGACCTCGTCCATCAGGACGACGCTCTCGAAGGAGCTCGCCGTGCCCGATGCCACGTAGCCAAGGTCGTGCAGCAGCGTGACACCGGACATGGCGTTGGCGAGCAGCGAGAGGCCCGCCTCGAGCGCCCATTGCTCGTCGAGCAGCGGGGAATCTGAGCAGCCGCCGTACCCGAACGACGGCAGGCCGTAGAAGCGCGCCAGGTCAGCGCCGGCCTGCATCATCGCGTAGCTCTCGGGAGCGTTGTAAAGGACCTGGCTGGTGCGCATGTTCATGGAGCCCTGTGGTAGGCCGTAGACGTACGGCGCCCCCGGCTTGGCCAGCTGCGTGATGACTAGGCCGCTGAGCGTCTCGGCGTTGCTCACGACCACGAAGCCGGCCCGGGAAGCCGGCGCGGTGGCGCCGGGCAACAGGGCCGTCGCGTAGGCCATAGGCACGTCCAGCTGGGCGCATCGAATGAGGATCTCGACCGAGTCGTGGCCGTGGACGAGCGGCGGCGTGGGCATGGCGTAGATGCCCCAGCTGTCGGCCGCCCCGCACGCCGCCGCCATCTCCTTCATGGCCGGGAGCGCCTCCGCCTCCGGCGTGACCATGAGGAGCGGCTTGCCGGTGCCGCGCAGCATGGCGGCGAACTGCGCGGCATCGGCGACCGCCGGCGACTGGTCGACCGGGTGGGCCATCGACATCACGAACTCGATGTTGGGGAGCTTCTCCTGCAGGGCGGCGAACTCCTCGACGTCGCTGAGCGTGACCGGCCGCCGGTCGCGGGTCCCGGGTCCCAGCAGATAGAGGCAGTCCGAGCCGGTCCCGTAGTAGGTCTGGCCGACGCGGAGCTCGATGGCGCGGCTTCGCGAAGCGCCGCCGTCAGCAGACCCGCTCTCGCGGGCGGCCGGCTCGCCGCCTGCTGCGGATGGGCCGCCGCCCGGCCGCGAGGCGAGCGCGACCGACTTCGGCGCGGCGGCGAGTGCGTCTGAGACCATCGCCGCCGGCATGCGCACCCGCGTGCCGTCGACGACGGCGCCAGCGGCACGCAGCGATTCGAGGGCGTCTTCGTGCTGCACCTCCACACCGGTCTTCTCCAGCACTTCGAGAGTGGCGGCATGGATCTGGGCGCAGGCGGCTTCGTCGCAGGCGACGGTGCGCAGAGGGTGGGCGGTCATCGCGTTCTCCAGTCGGCGTCGTGGCGGCCCGCTCGGTAGAGGGCCGGCTGGGGCTTCCCGTGATGCGCCGGGAGGCATGCGCACCGCCCGGCGATGGCAAGGTATATCACCCGGAGCGGCTCTTTGCTCCCCCGGGCGTGCGACCGTCGTCGCGGACCGGCGTAAGGACCCATTGACGTCTGATGTGGCAGTGATATATTACGGGCACATCACTGTGCTCGATAGTCTCGGCACGCGACCACTGGAGGTGGCACATGGGTTCTGACCGCGTCAGCTGCGCGACCTGTGGCAAGGAGATGGCGTACGACGATAGCTACGGCTTCGTGGAGCAGGGCGACGAGATGCAACCGGTGTGCAGCCGGCAGTGCAAGGAGCGTTTCTCAGTACCGCGGCCGGACGCCGGGCGCGGCGAGTAGCAGGTCTCGACCCCCCAGGCGACTCGCGGGCGCGCCGGAGTACGCGCAGCGGTCGCCATGCTGGCGACGCCCCGGCAGGTGCAGATGCCGGCTATCCCCGATCAGTGGCTTCCGCCTGCCGGTGCGTCGCCGCGCGCCAGGGGCGGGACACCTCCGGCGCTTGCCGCCTGCTCGCGGCGCCGGTAACGTGAGGCCATGACTGACGAACTGACCGGCCGTTCCGATTCTGCCTCTTCGGTTGAGCGCTCCCTGACGGCCCAGGTCTACAGGTCACTCAAGGAAGAGATCCTCTCCGCGCGCCTAGGAGCGGAACCGATCGTGGAATCGGTGATCGCCGAGCGCTACGGCGTGTCGAAGACTCCCGTCCGGGAGGCGCTGCGACAGCTTGCGCACGACGGCCTGGTGGTCTGCCTCCCTCGCAAGGGGTATCTGGTGCGGCCCATGGGCGTCGCCGACATCGTCGAAGTCATGGACATGAGATGGATCGTCGAACCGGCGCTGGCGGCGAGGGCGGCCCAGAATCGGACGAGCGAGCAGGTGGCGGAGATGTGGCGCTTGGTCGAGCGGGAGGAATCGACCACGCCGAGCCTCGACGGCATCTGGCTATCCCGAGCTCTGCACGAGCTCATCGCGCAGGCGGCTGGGAACAGCAGGGCGACCATCGTGGTCCGTGCGTTGCTCGATGAGAGTTCGCGAATCCCCTGGCTGTCGCCCGGCCTCCGCATCCAGGCGGACGCAGGCGAGCACCCCGCGATCGTGGACGCCATCGAGCGCGGCGACGCCGAAGCGGCGGCCTCTCACATGGCCACGCACCTGGAGAACGCGAAGGCCCGCACGCTGAAAGGCCTCGGCGCGCTCTAGTCAGCCCCAGACCAGCACTGCGCGGAAGTCGTTGACGTTCGTGCGCGTGGGTCCGGTCACGACCAGGTCGCCGAGTTCGTCGAAGAACTCGTAGGCGTTGTTGTCGGCGAGCATGCGCGCGGCGTCGAGACCGGCCGCGCGAGCGCGGGCGAGCGTGCCCGGCACCACGATCGCGCCCGCGTTGGCTTCGGTGCCGTCGATGCCGTCCGTGTCGCAGGCGATGGCGGATACGGCCGGGTGTGCGCCGAGCGCCACGGCCAGCGCGAGGGCATACTCGGCGTTCCGCCCGCCCCGCCCGGACCCTCGCACGGTCACCGTGGTCTCTCCGCCGGAGAGCAGCACCCAGGGCGGATGCGGCAGCCCGTGGGCGAGAGGATCGAGCTCGCGCCCGGGCCCGTTGAAGGCTACCAACCCGTCGCGCAGCAGCGCCAGGGCGCTTGGCGGGTCGCGGCGCGCGAGCGCAAGGGCGCGGCGCGCGTGAGCCCGCGCCACCTCGCGCGCCTCTCCCTCGACGGCATCGCCCAGCACGATCGGCGACACTCCCGCTTTGGTGGCCACCTTGGCCGCCGCCGCGAGAGCGTCGCGAGCGGTGGCCAGTGTGATCACTTCGTCGCGCATGAACCTGGGGTCGCCCGGCTTGGGTGTCTCCGCCGGAGCGGGGGCAGCGCCCGCACCGTCGCCACCCTCGACGCCCAGCGTGAGTTGGGGCCGTGCCGCGGACGTGCCGGCGCGCAGCAGCTCCTTGACCGCCGGGGGCGCGTCGATGCCGTACTTCGCGAGCACGGCGATGGCGTCGGCGAACGTGGTGGGATCGGGGACAGTAGGGCCGGAGGCGATGACCGATGGGTCGTCGCC
>CAZIGT010000088.1:0-7310 GCA_964538465.1 uncultured Thermoleophilia bacterium
TGCCACTTACGGTCCCGCTCGTCCTGGATGGAGGCCTCGACCATGGCGGCGATCGCGGCCGCCTGCCGCTCGACCTCGGCGACCACGGATTCCTGCTGCTCCTTGACGAGCGCCACGGCAGCGGCCGCTGCCGGCCGGCCGCTGAGGGCGCTCAGCACGAGGTCGACCAGGGCGCCGCGGCGATCGGCGCCGGCGGCGTCCTGCGCCAGCGGCTCCGCCCTACCCACGGACCCGCCGGCGAGATTCGCGATCGCCTCGGCCACCGGGCCTTCCAGGCCGTGCCGGTCGCGCAGGTACGCGAGCAGATCCTCCCTCGCGACCGGGGAGAACGGGACGGCCTCGCAACGCGAGACGATGGTGGGCAGCAGGCGATCCGGCTCACTGCTCACCAGCAGGAAGACCACGTGGGCCGGCGGCTCCTCGAGGCTTTTGAGCAGCTTGTTGGCCGCGGCCACATGGAGCTTGTCGGCCTCGTCGATCACCCAGACGCGCTCCGCAGCCAGGAACGGCTTGCGCGAGAGCTCCCCGACGAGCTGCTTGACCTGCTCGTAGCGGATCACGTCGCCCTCGCGCTCGACGATGCCCACGTCGGGGTGCACACCGTTCAGCGCGCGCCGGTAGGCGTCGTCCGTGGCGCCGCGCGCCACGATGAGCGCCGCCAGCTCCTCCGCGAACGCGCGCTTGCCAAGACCCGTGGGCCCCACGAACAGATAAGCGTGATGCAGGCCGCCGCGCCCGGCTGCCCACGAGCTCAGGAGGCGGGCGAAACGCTCCTTGAGCTGCTCCTGGCCGACGATGGTGTCGAACACGGCCCCTTCACCACTGCGGCACGGGCTTCTCGCGAACGAGCAGGCCGTGCCGTCGAAGGAGGTTGCGGGCTAGCGGCAGCACCTTCGCCGCCACCTCGGTCTCCGGGCCCGAGCCGTCCACCACGGCGATGCGCCTCGCGAAGCGGACGGCAATCTGCCGGTACCCGACAGCCACCTGTTCCTGCAGCGCCGCTCCCTCGGCCTCGATACGGTCGTCGCCGCCGCTTCGCCTGGCGGCGGCCTCGGCGACCGGCAGCCACACCACGATGCTGAGATCCGGAAGGAGCCCGCCGGTGGCCCGCTCGTTCAGTTCGAGGACGGTGTCCACGCCCAGGCCGCGCGCGTATCCCTGATAGGCCAGTGAGGAGTCGACGTACCGGTCCAGGACGAGCACGCGGCCGGCGGCGAGCGCCGGCCGCAGCACATCGTTCGCCAGCTGCGCGCGCGCCGCCGCGTAGAGGAGCGCCTCCGCCCACGGGTGGACCGTGTGGTCCCGATGCAACAGCACCTCGCGCACGCCTTCGCCGAGCGGCGTGCCGCCTGGCTCGCGGATCACGGTGCCCGGCGCATCCTCCGGGCCCACCGACAGCCCCATGCGGACCAGCTCGGCGGCCAGCCGCGCAGCCTGGGTGGACTTGCCGCAGCCGTCGATGCCCTCGAGGGCGATCAGCACGCCGGCGGAGGCCGGCGCCACGAGGCCGGTATGGCCCCTACTTGCGGGCGCGTCTGCGGCCACGGCCAGCACCTCCGGCCTGCCGCCCGCCGCCGCTGCCGCGCGCCGCTCGCCGCGCGCGGGCGGCCTCGTTGGACGGACAGCCGTAGTAGTCGATGCACTGTTCGCGCGAGCCGCGGCCGCCGACCATGCGGATCAGAGGCCAGCCGCACTTGGGGCAGGCTTTGCCCGTACCGGCGACCTGGCCGAACGGCGGCAGCGGGAACGTCTGGCCGCAGCCGCGTCTCTGGACGCGGCCGGCTTCGCCTTCTTCGCCCGTGGCCGCGGCGTCCTCGCCTGCGACCGGTACCGCCTCCGGTCCACCCGCGCCGGCGGCCGCTTCCGCTTCCGCGGTCCCGACTTCCTGGGCCGGCCCGGCGCCGGCTCCAGCGGCCGCGTCCGGCAGCCCGCGGCAGGCGGCGAACCGCTTCCCACTCTTCTTGCTCACGACGGCCACGATCTCGCCGCCACAGTTGGCGCAGGTACCCAGCGTCTGGTCGCGCTTCACCGCCTCGAGGATCGCCGAACGCACGCCCTCGATGCTCTGATCAAGACGCTCCCACGCCTGCTCGAGCATATCCTGACTCTCCGCGCGCACCTGCTCCCAGCCCAGGTCACCCTCGCTGATGCGGTCCATGTCCGCCTCGAGCCGGGCGGTCATCTCCGGCGAGCTGATGTCGACCGGAGCACCTTCCAGAGCGGCGTCGAAGGCATCTATGAGGGCCATGCCGAGGTCGGTGGCCTCGACGGGATTGCCGCGGACGTAGGTGCGGTCGTACAGGCGCTGGATGATCTCGGCCCGCGTGGCCTTCGTGCCCAGCCCGAGATCCTCCATCTTCTCGATGAGCGCGCCCTGGCTGAAGCGGCCCGGCGGCTGTGTCTGCTTACTCTCGACACGAACGGCCTCCACCGTGAACGTGTCGCCCTCGGCCGCCTGCGGCAGCGGCTTCTCGCGGTCGGCCGTGTACTTGTCGTAGACCGACAGGAAGCCCGGCCGCGCGACCCTGCTACCGCGGGCGACGAAGCGCTCGCTGCCTATGCGCACCTCGAGCTTCTGGGACTCGATCTCGGCGGGGTCCATGACCGTGGCGAGGAACCTGCGGACGACGAGCTCGTACACCTTGGCCTCGTCGCTCTGCAGCGGCGAGCCCGGCACGCCGACCGGATAGATCGGCGGATGGTCGCTGGTGCGCTTGGCACCCCGCGTAGCGGTGATCCGCTCGCGGGCAGCGACCATGTGAGCGGCCTCGGCGACCGGGGCGTAAGCGGTGAGCCCAGCGGCGACCGCCCGCAGGTCCAGGGACTTGGGATAGACCGTGTTGTCCGTACGTGGGTAGCTCACGAGGCCGGCCAGATACAGCGACTCGGCAGCGCGCATGGCCCGGGACGGCGACACGCCGACCGACGAGGCGGCGCTCATGAGCGCGGTCGTGTTGAACGGGGTGGGAGGCTTCACCGACCGCGACCGGGTCTCGTAGGCGGTGACCGTGGCCCGGGGCTCGTTCGCGCCGGCCCGAGCGGCTTCGGCCGCCGCTTCCTCGTCGAAGCGGCCGTGTACGTGGCCCGCGCTGAGCCGCGATCCTTCGCGCTCCAGGTCCGCCCAGACCTCCCAGTACGGCACCGGCACGAACGCGCGCCGCTCTCTCTCGCGGTCGACGATCAGGCGCAGGGTCGGCGTCTGCACCCGCCCGACCGACAGGTACGAGGCGCCGTAGCGGTAGGACGCCAGGGAGATGAACCGGCTGAGCACGGCACCCCAGAGCAGGTCTATGTCCTGGCGGGCGCGCGCCGCGGCGGCCAGGTCGAAGTCGAGCGTGGTGGGCTTGGCGAACGCCGCCTTCACGTCTTCGGCGATGAGCGCCGAGTAGCGCACGCGATGGTGCCGGTCGACCACCGCCCGCGGCAACATGGCGCGTACGTGCGGCGTGCCGTCGTCGTCTTCGAGAGGCGCCGGGGCCTCCTCCTCATCGGCGCGCTTCTTCTTGCGCCCCGGCCCGTCGTCGTGCGGATGCCGCTTGAGAGCTTCGCCGGAAAGGATGGCGAGGGCTTCGTTGCCTATGAGCTCGCCCTCGCGGTCGTAGTCTGTGGCCACGATCACTTCCGAGGCGCCCTTGGCTGCCGCGCGCAGAGCTCCCGTGACCGTTTGCGCGCTGCCGTCCACCATCCAGGCGAAGTCCGGGTCGCGGATGATCTCACGCAGGTTCTTCAGGCTCCACCGCTTGTAGCGCTCCGGGAAGGCCGTGCGCATGACATGTCCGCGCAGGCCGATGGCCACGGCGTCGCGGCCGTTCCATTGGAAGGCGTACGAGCTCACCTTCTGGCGACCTGAGCCGTGCTGGGTGACCTCCACCCGGCCGCCCAGGATGTCGGCGATCTTGCGTGCCGCCATGTCCTTCTCGGTGACGATGAGTAGCTTGTCGGGCATCTCCTGCCTTTTGTCGATGGGTCTGACGCGGCGCGGCACAGCGCGGCGCGGGAGGTATACCACGTCCGCCTGGAGCTGTCGACGTTCGGCCGGCGCCTCCCGCGGGCCTGGGGCGAGCGGGCTCAGAGCACCGCGAGCATTCGCATGAGGCCCGCGGCGAGCCGGCTCAGAAGGCGGCCAGCGCCTCCTCTCGCGTGGCCACCACCGTGAACACCCGGTCAAGGCCAGTGAGCGTGAGCGGCCGCATGACGGGATGGCTCTGAGCCACCACGACCATGCGTCCGCCGTGCGGGTGCAGACGGCGCACGGCGCCCACCAGCACACCGAGCGCCGTGGAGTCGATGAACGCGACCTCGCTCAGGTCGATCACCACGTCGGTGTGCCCTTCGGCGATGAGCGCCTCCAGCTCCTCCTTGAAGCGCGGCGCGGTGGAGATGTCGATCTCGCCGGCGAGCTCCACGAGCCCTACGCCGTGATCGAGAACGCTACGCTGCACGCTGAACGGCGCGCTGAGCACCAGGGCGTCTTCGCGACCCCCGAGGCCGTCGGTGGGCTGCTCTGCACTCACTCCGAACCTCCCGACGTGGGCGACGGGCTCGCCGATCCCAGAAGCTGATCGAGGGCATCCTGGACTTCCGGGGCGTCCGCCGAGTCAGGCGCCAGCTCCAAGTACTTCTGGAACGCGAGGATGGCGACGTCGTTCTTGCCGGCGTTCTGCGCGGCGAGACCATAGTACAGGTAGTTCTCGGCCTTCTTCGGCTCCAGGTCCGTGATCTGGCCGTAGACACGCACCAGGTCGTCGTACTTCTCCATCGTGGAATAGAGGCCGGCGAGTATCCCCAGTGCGT
Source organism: uncultured Thermoleophilia bacterium (assembly GCA_964538465.1). Lineage (GTDB taxonomy): Bacteria > Actinomycetota > Thermoleophilia > UBA2241 > UBA2241 > UBA6103. The sequence continues at coordinate 4,795 of CAZIGT010000088.1, forward strand.
CGACACGCTTCTGCTTGTCCGCGGCCGTCGTGCTGTCCTCGAGCTCGTCGAGGTACCGCTCGTAGTACTTGGCCGCGGTGACGTAGTCTGCGGTCTGCTCGTCGGCGTCCGTGGACTGGGCGCCCGCCTGCTGGTACGCCTCGGCGAGGGCGAGCAGCGTGGCCGGGTCGCCCGGACTGGCCTTGAGCTTCGTCTTCAGCGACTCGATCTGGTCGCTCGTGCTCACTTCGCTGCCGCTGCACCCCGGGAAGGCACCCAGGATCCCCGTGAGGCCGAAGCCGACCATCAGCAACGCCATGATGGAGAAGATGATCTTCTGCCAGAATTTGACTTTCCTGCGGTCCAGCAGCACGCGGACGCCCCCTTACTCCACAGAGCCGCCACCGCCGGTGACGGCCGTGACGGACGTTGGTCTGTTTGCGCCAGTATGCCACCAGCCGGACTCTTCGGCACCTACACGCACGCCCTCACGCACCTTGGCCTGCAGCTTCTCGCGCACCGCGATGCCCCCGGTGCGCACGGCCTCGGCGTCGAGCGACAGCCACTCCCGGTCACGATACAGGACCCTGCCGCCCACGCAGGTGAACATGACGTCGTCCTGGTTGGCGCCGTAGACCAGGGCCGAATACGGGTCCTCGACCGGCGCGAAATGAGAGCGCGAGACGTCCACGGCGATGAGGTCGGCGTACTTGCCCGGCTCGAGCGAGCCGACCTGGCCGGCCATGCCGAGCGCGTCGGCGGCGCCCAGGGTGGCTATGTACACGCAACTGGGCGCCGAGAGGACCGAGACGTCGCGCTCCACGGCCCGGTGCAGGAAGAGGGCCGTGCGCATCTCGCCGAACATGTCGGAGATGTTACTCGACGCGGGGCTGTCTGTGCCGAAGCCCACACGCACGCCCTGACGCAGCATCTCCGCCAGCGGCGCGACGCCGCAGCCCAGCTTGGCGTTGCTCTTGGGGCAGTGCGCCACCGCCACGTGCTTGCGCGCCAGGATGCGGATGTCGTCGGTGGAGGCCTGCACGCAGTGCACGGCCAGGAAGCTCTCGTCGAAGACGCCCCATTGCTGAAGGTACTTGATGGGGCTCACTCCGTACGGCTGGACCAGCATGCGCTCCCAGCCGAGCTTCTCGCGGAAGTCGTGGGCGAACTTGCCGGAGCCCGAGCGCACGTACGTGAGTTCCTCGCGGCTCTCGGCCACATGGCTGGCGACCTTGAGACCGTGCTTCCTGGCGAAGCCGGCGATGGCCTGATACAGCGCCGCCGACACGGTGTAGGGCGCGTGCGGTGCGATGCCGATGTCTATCTGCTCCGGAGCGGCCGCTCGAGCGCCTTCGAGCCGGGCCTCGAGCTCGGCCACAGTCTCCGTAAGCCGGCTGTCGTCGATGCCGAAGACCTCGAGGTAGACGCGTCCTCGCAGACCGGCCTGGGCGGCCGCCATCAACGTCTCGCCGCCGAAGGCGGTGTCGGCGATGGTCGTGATACCCGAAGCCACACACTCGCTGGCGCCCAAGAGGGCGCTCTGCAGGTAGTCGTGAGGCGAGAGCGCCGCCTTGATGTCTACCAGGTCGACGATCCAGTCAGCGAACTCCGCGTCGTCCATGATGCCGCGGAACGTGGCGTACTCGAGATGGCAGTGGGCATTGACGAAGCCGGGCATAAGGATGGCCGCGCCGAAGTCGACGACTTCCGCCTGGGGGTTGGCGGCCGCAAGGTCGATGGCGCTGCCCACCTCCGCGATCCGCTCGCCGTGCACCAGAACGCCGCCACGGCGCAGCGGAGCCGCCGCTACGGGCAGCACCCACTCGGCGCAGTAGAGCGCGTCTGGATTGTCCTGTTGCCGGCCGTCCATGCCTGTCCTACCGTGCGGTGCGAGAAGGGCGACCCCCGGTCGCCGAGGGTTGCGTGAGTATAGAGAGGGTACTACGGGCAGGCAAACAACGGCCGGGATAGGAGATACGGACCGCCGAAATGCCACCCCCCTCTGCCCGAGGGGCGGCTTGAGGCCGCTCGCCGCGCTTCGCGCGGCTCGCTCAGACACCGTGACTGATCGCTCGCAAGTGCGCGCGCGAGTGAGGGGGAGGGGGGGCGATGTGTGCGGAGGCAAGGGATCGGGTGAATCGATCCCTTGGATGCATGACTAAACGCCTTCGGTGCGTAGAGGCGCTACTTCTGCCGGTCTCTGAAGACCCAGAATCGAACAGTCTCTAGAATCGGTCGCAGCGCCTCACCCATGCCCCGAAAGCGCTTCTGAAGCTCGCTCTCAAACAGCTGGGCAATGCGTGTTGGCGGACGCCCCCTCACCAGGACCGCACAGAGGTAGTCGAGCAGCAGCATTCTCTGACCGAAGGGAACCTGCATGGTCCACGCCCGCTGCACAAGATCGGCTGCGACGCGAGCGGCGGATTCGTCGCTACAGTCGGGACCGGCCAACCCGTCGAACATGGCGGACACTTCGGGCACGCCCCGCATTCCGCTCTCCTGAAGCGCCCACATCAAGTCATCTGCCTCGACGGGCA
>CAZIGT010000088.1:7320-10144 GCA_964538465.1 uncultured Thermoleophilia bacterium
GAGCGACCAGATGCCAGTCACTTGCCACATGCCTTGAGCCAGTCGCCTCAGTGACGCATCCTCGCTGCACATCGGGAGTTCCAACTCGGCAGCGACAAGAGCCGTCGTCAGAGCGGACTCACCTAGTGCATCGCGAAGCCTCTCGTAGTCATCGCGAGAGTAGTCGAGCTTCTTGTTGCAGGGGGTGACGACGCAGCTGCCTTCCACGAAATCACGCAGTCCCTCGAAGAGTTGCTTGTCTCGCTCGTACGCTTCGTCTGACACCTCTTGTGCCACAAGCCCCTCACCGTCGGTGTGGACGAGGGCACTAGGCTTCCTTCCCTCGAAACGAGTTGCCAACAGGGTATTGATGTCGTCCAGCGATTCCTGCGAGATGAGGAGCGTGGGGAAGCGAGTGCGTACGACAGGCAGCACCCCCAGATGCTGCAGCGCGAGAAGAGATGTCACGTCGGCAACCACCGAGTCTGTGGACTCCGCAGTCCGGTACTCCTGTTCCAAGTCGGCGAGTGATCCGGAGGACGCGTGCAGGTACCCCCCCTCTGCGGTTGTCAGCTCATACCAGGACTCGATGACCGTCCGACCAGATAGCGCGGCCAACGTGCCGATAGTGAATGGTCCTCGCAGGTAGAGGTCCAGCGCCTGAGCGTGTGCATCGTCGTGATGCCGCATCAAATCCACGACCTGCGATAAGTCGCCTTCGTGCACAGTCAGTCTGTGCAGTCCCCCGTGCTTGGGGAAGCGGATTGGGAAGGTGAGCAGAGTGTCTTGAAAGGCCGAGACGTACTTGCTGCGGACTCGGGAGACCCGGTAGCTGAGTCCGCCCAGCTGGTCGACCGCGACCGAGTCGCCGACCCTTTTCCCCAAGAGCAGCAATGCCAGGTCGCTGGTGGAATCGAGTTCGTCCTCCGTGGCCCGGCCGATGCCTTTCTCGAGGATCGTGTACTGGTAGCTCTCAGAGGTTGAGTCAGATTCGAGGTTGACGGTTGTTCCCGGGCCGACTTCATTGACGTCCAGAGTGCGGGCAGTCTCCCTCGCAAGGAACACCTGAACGTAGACAAGGTGCACCTCCGGGATGTCGCTGGCGGCGCGGCGCGCCTGATACGCCAACGGAAGGAGATCGCTCTCTCCCAACAGATGCTTCAGTTGAACCAATTGAGCAAGGGCTCTTCCATCGTTCCAGATCGCGTTCGACTGGATGGCTGCGGCGATGTCCGAAGCCTGACGCCGTCTCCCACGCTGCAGGCAGAGTACGGCCGCACGAAGACGATGAGACAGATTGTCGGATTCGACATTGTCAAGCTGCAGGTAGAGATCAATGGCGCAATCAAGATTCCCCACGTATTCCTCTACGGCCGCCTCGACTTCTGTGATCACGGGAGTCGGTCCGATGGCAGCTCGAAGCTGAGCCGCAACCCTGCGAGCTTCGCCAAGAGACCCGGAGTTGAAGAGTGACACGACGTACTTCCGCGTAGTCGGGGCGTCATGCTCACAATCAACGACGTCTGAGAATAGGTCCGCAGCCTCGGCCCACCGGGAGCATGCATAGTACGCGTCTGCCAACTGGAGCTTGACGAAGTCGCGTTGGCTATCGACCGCGTTGGCCAATGCCTCCTGTAGCTTCGCAATGCCTTCGTCGGTAGCTCCGTCTCTCATTCGTTGCTCGGCGACCGCGCAAAGGGCATCCGGGTTCGTCGGCCACGTCGCTTCGATCTGTTCGCGCACCTTGTTCGCCTTGGAGGCGTCTCCAAGTCGTGAATACGCCCTCATCAAGAGCACGCCGAGGTCGATTGCGTCGTACTCCTCAGCGCTTGGCTTCCACTTAGGCTCAAGGATCGGCGGGACTTGTTCGGGCTGATCCAGGGACAGATGGCAGAGCGCAATCATCTGCTGGACGCCGGCTGGAGGACCGTCTTCGTCCATCTTCTGCAGCAGGGGGAGCGCTTCGGAATACCTTCTGGCCTCGAACAGCACGAGTGCCTTGCCCTGCAATGCTGCGGGATTGTCGCCTTCGAGGGACAACGCCTTCTCATAGTCTTCAAGGGCCGCGTCATCATCGCCGAGCAAGAACCGCGCTCTGCCGCGATACGTCAGACACATGCTGAGAGCCGACGTTACTTCGTAGTCTTCGAAGACGAGTATGGCTTCATCGAGCAGGTCTCTGGCTTGTGCAAGCCTTTCCTGCACACCAGTCGGGAGTCGCCATTTCAGCGGAGGATCGGACGCGAGTTCTGCCTGCAGCTGAAGGAGGATGCACATTCCCTGCCACTGAAGCGCCACGGGGCGAGCCCGCTGGTCGCAGCTCGCTTGAGAGAAGGCCTCTCCAGCGTCCTTGAACGCGCCGTTCTTCATGCGCACTTCGCCGAGAGCCAGCAGGATGTCAGCAGCCAGTACCCCTGGGCCTTGGGTTTCAACAAGCCCGTCGATCTCGGCATCCCGCCCTTGTGCGTGCAGCACACGAATGCCAACGGATAGAGCTAGCGGATTCGACGCGTCGAGTTGAAGTGCCTTGTTACTCCAGTTCTCTGCTTCCTCCACCTCGGATCTGAGGATGTATGCAAGAGCGAGATTCGCATAGGCCTTGGTTGTTTCCACGCCAAGCCCGGCGCTTCGCTTGAAATGGGTCAGCGCCCCCTTTGGGTCGTCATGAGCCAACCTCGCAGCCCCGAGGTTCGTTTGGACCCGGAATGCAATCTCCGGAGAATGCTCGCCCGACTCAACGTCGGATTGGATACGACGAAGCATCTTCTCGGCAGTGCTGACCTTGCCCAGCAAGAGAAGATCACGAGCATCATCGCCGCGCCCAGTGCTCCGCTCCGCACCGTCC
>CAZIGT010000088.1:10154-10535 GCA_964538465.1 uncultured Thermoleophilia bacterium
GTAGTCGCCGATACTGGCGCTTCTGCGGTTGTCGGCCCAGACGACGCGGTTGCCGTACACGTCGGCACTACATTGCGCCTGGGTGGCCTTGCATATGGGGAACGCCGCTCCGGCGGTCCTTGCACTCAGATCCACGTAGCAGCCATAGACGTCGTAGTAGTCCTGATTCGTGTTGCCTGGGCTGTTATGCGGCCGCTGCTCCCACACGACGAGAGCCTGGGTGCCCGCAGCGTTCGTGCTCACAGCGGGATAGGTCTTCTGGTAGTCATCACCGTTCACCAGGAACGGAGCTGAGACCTCATTGGTGGCCGGATCCACCAGCGCGGGGGCCACGTCCCGTCAAGTGGTGTACGAAGATGACCACAGGGCCATCCTCGTGCT
>CAZIGT010000089.1:0-10534 GCA_964538465.1 uncultured Thermoleophilia bacterium
TCAGAGCGTTGAGCACTTTGGTGCGCACCCCGCCGATGTCCTTCTCGCTCAGCGTGCGATCGGGTGCCCGCAACGTGAGCCGCACGGCCAACGAACGCTTGCCGGCCGGCACCTGATCGCCCTCGTATACATCGAACACGCGGGCCTCGCGCAACAGCTTCCCGCCGGCCTTGCACACCAGGGCCAGCACCTCGTCCGCGGGCACTCCGGCATCGAGCACGACCGCCAGGTCCTGCACGGCCGGCGGGTAGGCGACCAGATCCTCGTACACCGGATGTCCACCGCTGCACGACGCGATGACATCGACGCTCAGCTCGGCGGCGTAGATCGACTGACCCTCGATGCCGAACGCCGTCGCGACATCCGGACGCAGAAGGCCCAGATACCCTGCCCGCCGTCCGCCGAGATACAGATCGGCGGCCTTGCCGGGATGAAGGAACGGCTCCCGCGAGCGTTCATACCGCGCGTCACGGGTGCCCAGTTCCGCCAGCATGCGCTCCACGATGCCCTTCAGCGTGAAGAAGTCGGTCGCCCGAACATCCCCGATCCAGTGCTCGCTCCGCAGCGGACCGCAGAGCACGATGCCGACCATCTCCGGTTCGAGGACCGGCTGGGCGCCGCGTGGCGAGGCAGGCGAGACGTCCTCGCGCACCACGGCCGGTGAGCACTCGACGCGCTCGGTCTCGGCCACCCCCGGCGCACGCTCCTCGACGACACCGGCCACGTCGGGCTCCGGCCGGGCGAAGTAGACGCGGCCCTGCTCGAAGATGTTCACGGGGTAGTTCTGCTGGGCCAGGTTGTCGCGCACGGTGCCCAGGAGCCGCGGCAGCAGCGTCGTGCGCATGACGGCCTGCTCGGCGCTCATGGGGTTGGCGAGGCGCACGGCGCGCAGGCGTTCGTCGCCGGCCGGCAGTCCGAGGCCCTGCGCCGAGTCCTCGCTGGTGAACGTATACGTGACCACCTCGTCGAGGCCGGCGGCCATGAGCGCATGCCGTGCCTCACGACGCAGACGCTGCATAGGCGTCAGCAGGCCGACGGCGTCGCGACGTCGCGGTAGCGTCTCGGGCACGTTCGTCAGCCCGTGAACGCGGCCGACCTCCTCGATGAGGTCTACCTCACGCTCCAGGTCGGCGCGCCAGGTAGGTGGCGTGATGGTGAACGCGGTCCCTCCATCAGGCGCGGCCGCGCCGCCCTCGTCGACCGAACAGCCCAGCCGGCGCAGGATGTCCGCCTGTTCGGCCGCATCGATGGCCATGCCGAGCAAGCCGTCGCACGCCGCGGGGCGGAAGCGGACCGACGCCGGCGGCGCCTGGTCGACGCGCACGTCGATGACGCCCGGCGCCACCTCGCCGCCGCACAGGTCGTGGAACAGGCGGCAGGCCAAGGCCAGGCCCTGTGTCACGTACTCGGTGTCAAGCTGCTTCTCGAACCGGTTGCTGGCCTCACTGCGCAGGGCCAGCGCCTTGGACGTGCGCATGATGTTCGGGCCGATGAAGGTGGCCGCCTCGAGCACCACGTGACGCGTGCCCTCGTCGACCTCGCTCTTCTCGCTGCCCATGACGCCGGCGATGGCCGACGGTGAAGCGGCGTCTGCTATGACCAGGATGTCCGGGTTCAGCGCGCGGTCCACGTCGTCGAGCGTCGTGATGCGCTCGCCGGCGGCCGCGCGGCGGATGATGAGCCGGGCGCCGTCGATCTTGTCGCGGTCGAAGGCGTGCAGCGGCTGCCCTACCGCGAGCATGACGTAGTTGGTGACGTCTACCACGTTGCTGATGGGCCGCTGGCCGGCGTGGCTGAGCCGAGCCTTGAGCCACGGCGGCGACTGGCCCATCTGGACGTTGCGGATGACGCGGGCGCCGTACCTCGGGCAGAGGTCCGGGTCGGCAACCTCGACGGCCAGATCGTCGGTGGCCGGCGCGCCCTGCGTGGGTACGTCGTCGACGGGCGGCGGCGCCAGCGGCAGCCGCCCTACGGCCGCGACCTCGCGGGCGATGCCGTAGACGGAGAGGCAGTCGGGCCGGTTCGGCGTGATCTCGAGCTCGAACACGGTCTCGGCGACCGGCAGATGGTCTATCAGCCGGTCGCCCACCGCCCACTCCGGCGGCAGGATCACGATGCCCTCGCTCTCGGCGGAGAACCCGAGCTCCTGCTCGCTCAGCATCATGCCTTCGCTGGACACGCCGCGCAGATTGGCCTTGCGCAGCTTGAGCCCGTTCTCCAGGGTACTACCGGGCAGAGCCACGGCGACCGTGTCGCCCTCTTCGAAGTTGCGGGCGCCGCAGACGATCTGCCGTACGGCGCCTTCCGGCGGCTCGGCCGCATCCCAGCCCTGAGCCACAGCGACCTTGCACAGCGAGAGCTTGTCGGCGTTGGGGTGCGGCCGCTTCTCCAGCACACGGCCGACGCGGAACAGGCCCATGTTCTCCGCGTCGGGCGGCGCCCCCACCTGCAGGATGTTCTCCACTTCCGTACCTGAGAGGCTGAGCAGATCGGCGAGCTCCTCAGCCGAGCCGTCCCAGGCCACATATTCCTTCAACCAACTCAGCGGGACTCTCATCAGAACTGCTCCAGGAAACGCAGGTCGTTGTCGTAGAAGGCACGCAGGTCCGGGATCGAGTGCTTGAGCATGGCCATGCGCTCGACGCCCATGCCGAAGGCGAAGCCGGACAGCTTCTCGGCGTCGTAGCCGACGAACCCGTAGAGGCTGGGGTCGACCATGCCGGCTCCCAGGATCTCCAGCCAGCCCGAGTACTTGCAGGAGCGGCAGCCCTCGCCGCCACACAGCAGGCACTGCACGTCGAGCTCCACGCTCGGCTCGGTGAACGGGAAGTAATGCGGCCGCAGACGGATGGCCCGCTCCAGGCCGAAGAACTGGCGCACGAACTGATGCAGGGTGCCCTTGAGGTCGGCGAGCGTGATGCCTTCGTCGACGACCAGGCCCTCAACCTGGTGGAACATCGGCGTGTGCGTGGCATCTGAGTCGCGACGGTACGCGCGGCCGATGCTGATGATGTAAACGGGCGGCTCCTGCGTCTCCATGGTGCGGATCTGCACGGGCGACGTATGGGTGCGCAGCAGGACGTCGCCCTCACCCGAGAGCGCCGTCGCGTCGAGCACACGGTCGCGGGAAGCACCCGCGGCGGCGCCCGCATCGCCTGAGCCCGGCGCGCCGCTCATGTCGATGAAGAACGTGTCGTGCAGCGACCGCGCGGGATGGTCGGGCGGATGGTTCAGCGCGGTGAAGTTGTAGTAGTCCAGCTCGACCTCCGGCCCTTCGGCGATCTGGTAGCCGAGGCCGATGAAGATGTCGGCCACCTCGCGCATGGTGCGGCCGATGAGGTGCTCGTGGCCCAGCGGGAACGGCACACCGGGGAGTGTGACGTCCACCCGCTCCTCGGCAAGCGAGCGCTCGAGCGCGGCCGCCGCGAGCTGCCGGCCGCGCTCCGCGCCCCGCGCTGCCAGCGCCACGCGCACGGGGTCGCCGAAGCGGCCGACCAGCGGCCGCTGGTCGGCCGGCAGACTCGGAATGGACCGCAGCAGCTCCGTGAGCCGGCTCTTGCGGCCCAGGAAGCGCACGCGCAGCTCGTCGAGCGCGGCCTCGTCGGCCGCAGCCGCGATGGCGGCCGCCGCCTCCTCCCAAAGTGCGCCGAGCTCTGGGTGCACTCCCTTGAGCTCGAGCAGTCGCTGGTCGTCCATGGTCACCTCTTCATCTGACGGGGATGCGAGCCGGCACCGGTGGGCGGCACGCCGCAGGCGTCCGCGTCGGCGGACGGTGTGCCGCCGTAGGCGTCTGCGCACGCGGGCGGCGCTCCCGCGGAACGGCACCAGAACTCGTACAGAGCTATTGCACCGGCTACGCCGGCGTTGAGCGATTCGACTTCTCCGGGCACTGCGGCTGCCGCGCCTCCGCCGGGTGCGGCAGCTGATGCGGATGCGGGAGCAGAAGGCACCGTAGCATGGCCGGCGAGCGGGATGGTCAGCAGCGTGTCGGCCAGGGCCGCCGTCTGGTCCGAGAGGCCGGCACGCTCGGCGCCCACACAGAGCACGGCGGGGCGGCGCAGGTCGGCAGACCGCAGGTCTGCCCCTCCGTGCGCCGCCAGCCCGTACGTGTGGATGCGGGCTGCCCGACCTGCGCCGCTGAGCGCCTGCTGCACCTCGTTGAGCGGCAGCCCCGCGTGGATCGGCAGGGCGAAGACGGCGCCCATGCTCGCCCGCACGACCTTCGGGGCCAGATGGTCGGTCGTGTCCGGCGACGTGACGAGCGCCGTGGCGCCGAAGGCAGCCGCGGCGCGCAGCAAGGTGCCCAGGTTACCCGGGTCGGCGAGGCGATCGGCGTAGACGACCAGAGCCTCGGGAGCGGCATCGGCCAGGGGCGGTGGTTGGAGCAAGGGAAAGACCGCCGAGACGTCCGGCGGCGTCTCGAGAGTCGTTAGGCGCTCGGCCACCCGCCGGGTGATGAGGGCCACGGTGGACTCGGGGAGCGCTGCGGCCCACGCGACATCGCCGCCCGCCGCCGCGCCGGGGGACCCGGCACCCGCGGCTGCCAAGACCGCCGCCGCCGCGCAACCCTCGCGCACGAAGACAGCCTGTGGGCGGTACCCGTGGCGGACACCGGCAGCCACAAGATCGGCGCCTTCCACCAGGAAGGCGCCGTGCAGCTTGCGGTACTTGCGCAGGTGCAGCGCCGCCGCCCGCTTGACGAGGGCGTTACCGACGCTGGAGATGGGCTCGCTTAAAACCCCAAGGCCATGCGCCCCCGTCAGGCTGCGAGCGCGGAGCGCGCCTTGTCGGCGAGCGCGGCGAACATCGCGGGGTCGTTGACCGCGAGGTCGGCGAGGATCTTGCGATCCAGCTCGACCTCGGCCAGCTTGAGGCCGTGCATGAACTCGTTGTAGCTGAGACCGTTCTCGCGCGCGCCGGCGTTGATGCGGACGATCCACAGGCGGCGGAACTGGCGCTTGCGATCGCGGCGGTCGCGGTACGCGTAGTTCAGGCTCCGCTGAACCTGTTCCTTGGCACGTTTGTAGCTGGAATGCTTGGTGGCGCGATAGCCCTTGGCCTGATCCAGGACCTTGCGGCGCTTCTTGCGCGCATGGACGCTGCGCTTGACTCGGGACATGGTCGGTTCTCCTTGACGTCACGGGCGCGCACCGCCTGCGGCCGGCGCGCCCGCTCACCCCTCGACTGACTAGCGCAGTCCGAGGAGACGCTTCACACCTTTCACGTCGGTCTCGTGGACCGCGGCCGCCTTGCGCATGTTGCGCTTGCGCTTGGAGGTCTTGTGCTCGAGCAGATGGCTCTTGAACGCGCGGCGACGGCGAAGCTTGCCCGACCCCGTGAGGTCGAAGCGCTTCTTGGTCGCGCTGTGGGTCTTCGTCTTGGGCATACGCACCACTCCAACTGTCTGTGGGCGACGGCCGACGCTACTTGGTGGGCGTCAGCATCATCACCATGTTGCGGCCGTCGAGGTTGGGCGGCGATTCGATAGTGCCCAGATCCTTGACGTCTTCCGCGAGTCGCATGAGCAGCGCCTCGCCGCGCTCCGGATGAACCAGCTCGCGGCCGCGGAACATGATGGTCACCTTCACCTTGTCCTTGTGCTCCAGGAAGCGCACCACGTGACTCTTCTTCGTCTCGTAGTCCGCCGTCCCGATCTTGGGACGAAGCTTGATCTCCTTGATGACGATAGTGCTCTGGTGCTTGCGCGCCTGCTTGGCCTTGAGCTCCTGCTCGTAGCGATACTTGCTGAAGTTCATGACACGGCAGACGGGCGGGTCTGCCTGCGGTGCCACCTCGACCAGGTCGAGGTTGACGCTGGCGGCATAGCGCTGGGCATCGTCGATCTGCTTGATGCCCACCTGTTGGCCCTTCTCGTCTATGAGACGGACCTGACGGGCCGTGATCCCGTCGTTGATGCGGATCCGGGTGTCCGGGCCGCGCTCACGGAACCTGTCGCGCGGAACAAATGGTCTGCCCATGGAAAAAGGGTCGCCGAAGCGATCCCTCTATGCTCCTTTCCCTATCCGCTTGACCCTGTCGACCTGCTGTGGGCGCAGGGTGAGGCTCCCGAGGGTGCCTGCTTCTGACGTGCAGCGCAGTATACATGAGGGTGCAAGGGGCCGTCGACTGTGCTGCGTGCGCTCCGGCCGCATGTGCGGCTGTGTGCGGCCGGGCACGGCAGCCTGCACCTGGACTGGGCGGTGCCGCGGCGGGCCGCGCACGGCAGCGTGCGCCTGGACTGGGCGGTGCCGCGGCGGGCTGAGCCTGGGTGCCGCGGCGTGCCGTGCCGCTGTAGGCCAGGCCGTCCAGCATCGTGCCTGGCCGGCACTCTACTCAGGCGCCTTGCCAGGCTGTAGAGTGCCGCAATGGACGTGCTCCTGGAGCCGTGTTCCGACGCCGACCTCGACGAGTTGCTGCGCTGGGTCGACTCGCGTGAGCTGCTCGCCCTGTGGGCCGGCCCCAGCTTCCGCTGGCCGCTGAGTCGCGGCCAGCTGCGGCGCTACCTGCACGACGCCCGCCAGCCGCTCTCCCGGCGCCGCGTCTTCCGCGCGGTGGATGCCTCCTCCCATGCGTGGGTGGGGCACCTCGATCTCAGCGACATCGACACCCTCCGGGGAACGGCGTGGATCGGCCGAGTGCTCATCGGCGACCCGGCACTGCGCGGCCGCGGAGCCGGCACGCGCATGCTCGAGAAGGTGCTGGAGCTGGCGTTCGACGAGCTCGGGTTGTCGCACGTGGAACTGCACGTGTCGGAAATCAATGAGCCGGCCCGGCGCTGCTACAGCCGGCTCGGCTTCGTGTACTGCGGTGTCGCCGACCGCTACTCGTTCGTCGGCGACACCATCTGCGCCCTGCTCAAGATGAGCATCGAGCGCCCCGCCTGGGAGGCGCGGCGCAACGGGCGGCCGGCGACGGAGCTGCTGCCGGCCGCGCGCCAGGCGGCCGCGGGCTGAGGACCGAATCGCGGCCGCGCGCCAGGCGCCCGCGGGCTGAGAGCCGGGGCGCTGCCCGAACGCCCCTACTCCGCTTCGCAGGTCGCTCCGCGGGCCGTCGCCAGCACCTCGAGCTGTTCCAGGAAGTGGCGCTGTTGCGGCTCGATCACGTCGCGTGCCTGATCGAGCGGCACGAACCGTCCCGGGCCGCCTGGGGTGGTGCCCGGCGGACAGGCGCAGCCCCACACGTAGACGATGCGGTGGCCGCGCATCTTGACGCCGCCGAGCGGCAGGAACGGCGGCGAAGTCTCGAAGCCGGTCAGCAGGTTGAACGAACTGCGCGCCTGCTCGAGCAGCCGGTCCATGGTGCGCCTGGCCGTGAGCCGCGGCTTCTCGCGGCGGCGCGGCTCGTACGGCAGGCCGGCCCGGCTGGCCGGCTCGGGCAGCGAGGACGGCAGCTCCCACCACGGAATCTCGAGGAGCTTGCCTGACGACGGCGTGCCGGTGGCCGCGCCCCGCGGGAACAGCAGCACATCGATCACCTGCTCGCCACCTGACGACGCGTCGGCGGCCGGGCGGCACCGGTAGAGCAGCAACCCCGATCCCGGCAGTGTCGGCATGGCAGTCGAGGCGGTCGGCAGTCGCGCTCAGAGCAGCGGGCCGAACGCCGGCTCGAACGTCTCCTTGCGCATGACGAAGCGCGCCGTGCGCAACGGGTCGACTATCTGGGAGATCTCCAGGCTGCCCACGGCGCTCATGAGCATGACCGCGTCTGGCAGGCTGAGGCCGAGCCGGCCGCTCAGAAGGTCCGCCATCGCCCGGGTGGCCATCTGAGCCGCTTCGTCCAGAGTGAGCGCCGAAGCGATGGTGGCGACCCGCTCGCCGTCTTCGAGCAGCGGGTCGCTCAGCTTCAGGTCGCGCCGCACGTCCACCTCCAGCGCCACCCGGCCGCCGACCTCCACGCCGGTGACGGCCACCTCGCCGTCACCCATGGCGGCGTGCAGATCGCCGGCCGCCAGCAGCGCACCCTCGACGGCCACCGGGAAGTAGACCGTGGCGCCTTCGGCGATGAGGCGCGTGTCCAGGTTGCCGCCGTGATGGCCGGGAGTGCCGCAGGGCACCGGCTCGCCGGCCGGCGCAACGCCCAGCACGCCGATCATGGGCCGCAGCGGGATCCTGAGGCGATCGTCCCACACGGCGTGACCGTCGGCGATGTCGAGGAAGTGCCAGTGCAACTCATCGATGACATCGCCCAGCGTGCCCCAGCCGCCGCCAGTGCACATGACGCCGCGCTCCGCGACCTCGATGCGCACCACGCGGACCGCCAGCATGTCGCCAGGCACTGCTCCCTCGATGAAAACGGGTCCGGTGGCCGGGTTGATGCAGTCCCAATCGATGCCGCGTTCCACATCCGCCATGCCGCGGATCTGGTCGGCGAAGCAATCTGCGGTCTCCAGGTGCACGCGCGAGCCGGCGGCTATGCGCGCCGCCGGCTCGGCATGAGGCGACATCGCCAGGATGCGATGCTCCTTCCCGACAAGGAGCGCCACGACGATACCCCCTACTCGACGACGATGAGCTCGCGCGCCGCGGCCTGCAGATCGTCGCGCGTCTTCCAGTCGCCGGCCTTGTCCAGGCCGGTGGCGATCAGCTGGCCGCGATGCACCATGCCCAGCCATGTCATGCCGTAGACGAGGCTCGCCATGACCGAGTAGCCGTAGAAGACAGAGTCGTCCTGCTGACTGCTGACGAAGTAGAGGCCCTTGCCTGGCTCGAGCCGTGGCGGCCGCTCGCTTGCCCCCTCCTCATCGTCCGCCTCGGGCGTGATGAGCGCGTAGAAGCGATCGACGATCTCCTTGATCCACGAGGAGAGGCCGTAGAAGTACACGGGACTGGCGAACACGACCACATCCGCCCAGCGCATGAGGTCGTAGACCCTGATGATGTCGTCGTCGACGGCACAGACGGAGTCCGCCTTCATGCGGCAGCGGCCGCAGCCATCGCAGCCCTGGATGTCCAGCTCCTTTGGGTAGATGTACTCAGCCTTGGCACCGCGTTCCACGGCCGCCTCGACGGCGATGCGCATGAGCGAGTTGCTGTTGCCGTTGCGACGCGGGCTGCCGCCGATGGCCAGTATGTTCACAGAGTCTCCTTCGCTGTCACGGGACGCCTATCACCGTGAAGTCTAAAGCAGCGGCGACCCGCCCGAGCTGCCTGTCGTGCGTGGCGAAGACGAGATCCGGGCAGTCCCTTTCACGCAGCTGCAGCGCCGTGGCCAGATGAATGCAGTCGAGCGTCTTCACGACCGCCGGGTAGGTCTCGCAGGCGCGCCTGAGCACCGAGCGCACCGGGGCCAGGCGGTGCATGCGATGGATCTGCCGATACACCTCTTGCCGCTTGATGATGTACTCGTCGTCGTCGAGCTCACCTCTGAGCCGGGCGTTGTCGACGGTGCGCAAGCACTCCACTCCTGTGAGCGATGACGTGAAGCGCTTGGCGGCCCGTGTCAGTTCCTGGAGACGTTCCGGCTGATCGAAAACGAAACGCAGCAGCACGGACGCATCCACATAGGCGATCACGGCGACTCCTCGCCCTCAGGGCCGTCCTTCCTGCCGGAGCCCTCCCGGTCCCTCAGCGACTCCAGCAGGATCGCGCTCAGCCTCTCGTCGCGGTCGTCGCGATCCTCGCGGATCATGGCAACGACGTCGAAGGCCCTGGCGAGCGGCGGCCCCTCCACCTGCCCCCAGAGCGTGGCGTCCTCGTCCGGCTCGATGATCTCGAGGTCGTCGGTCTCTGGCGGTTCGTAGGCGCGCAGCGTGGCTACGGGGATGTCACGGCTGACGACCGTGTACGACTTGCCGGCCCGCACTTCGCGCAGGTAGTAGCTCAGCCTCGACTTGAGTTCAGCGACGCTCACGGTCTCCATGGTCACAGTATGACCAGAAGTGGTCAAGATGACAATGGGCGGCTGCGCGGTGACGAACGACGACGTGCCCCGTTGACGATCGTGAGCCCGACGAAGTGACGATGCGCTGGGTCTCGACGTGGCAGCCCGCGCAGTCACCGACAGATGGAGCGCGGCGCAGCATCAGCCGCGCCGCGCCGCGCCAACGATCGGCAGCCAAGAGATCAGTCGCCGGTGGCCGCCGCGCCAACGATCGGCAGCCTCAGTCAGTGGCGGAGGTCGCGTCGGCCGGCGGAGGCCTTCAGCTGGCGACGGACGCGTCGACTGCCGGCGGCAGGCGGCGCTCGCGCACCTCGTCGATGATGGCGGCCGCGACGTCGTCGACCGGCCGGCTGCCCTGGTCCTTGCCGCGCGCGCGCACCGACACTGTGCGTTCCTGAGCCTCGCGGTCGCCCACCACGAGCAGGTACGGCACCTTGTGCACCTGCCCCTCGCGGATGCGCTTGCCGAGGCTCTCGGCGCGGTCGTCGACGGACGCGTAGATGTGGACGCCGGCCTGCGCAGCCGCGCCGGCGAACACCGCCGCCACCTCGTGCGCGTACGCGGCATGTCGGTCGGCGATGGGCAGCACGCGCACCTGCTCCGGCGCCAGCCAGGTGGGCAGGTTGCCGCCGTAGTGCTCGAGCAGGATGCCCAT
>CAZIGT010000090.1:0-10135 GCA_964538465.1 uncultured Thermoleophilia bacterium
GTGCCGGTGCTGCTGGTGGGCAACGGCGCGCGCATCACGCCGCTGGCCGCGGCGCTGGCGGAAGCCTGGGAGGCGCCGGTGGCCGTCGCTCGGGAGGCCGGCGCCTTCGACGCTCTTGGCGCGCTGTGGTTCGCCGCGGCGCGGGAGTGGCCAGACGGAGCGGGCTGGCCGGACGATCTGACTGAGCTCGTCCGCGAGCGGCCGCGTCGCATACGCACGCAGCCCCCTGCCGATGAGGGGCCGGGCACGGTCGTCCGCATGGCCGAGCGCGTCTGGAAGCGGCCGGCAGGGGTTCGGGCTGAGAACGGGTCGGCGGCGTCGGCTGCAGCGGTGTCGGGGGCTGCGACCGCGGAAGATGAGCGGTCGGACAGGACGGCGACCGTTGGCACCACGGCCGTGGCGACGGCGGTGCTGGGGCTCGACCTGGGGTCCACCGGCTCCAAAGCCGCGCTGCTCGACCGCGGCACCGGCAAGGTCCTGGCCAGCGTGTATCGCCGAACGGACGGCAACCCGGTCGAAGCGGCGCGCTCCCTCGTGGCGCGCGTCCTGGAGATGAGCGGAACCCCGGTGGTGGCCGTCGGCCTTACGGGTTCAGGGCGCGACGCGGCGTCCAGCGTGTTCCGCGCCGCGTTCGACGATGCCGAGGAGCGGCTCACCGTCCAGAACGAGATCGTGGCCCATGCCACCGCGGCCGCCCGGTTGGACCCGGACGGCGGCCGCAGCCTCTCTATCGTGGAGATCGGCGGCCAGGACGCCAAGTTCATCACCGTGCGCGACGGCCGGGTCGTCGACAGCGACATGAACCGTGTCTGCAGCGCGGGTACCGGCTCCTTCCTGGAAGAGCAGGCCGTGGCGCTCGGTCTCGACGACATCGCTCGCTTCGGCGAGTTGGCCGCGCGCGCCACCGCGCCGCCCGACCTGGGCCAGACGTGCACCGTCTTCGTGACAGACCTGGTGGCCGAGGCGCTGGCCGACGGGTTCACCCGCGAGGACGTCTTCGCTGGGCTGCAGTACTCGGTGATCCGCAACTACCGCAACCGCGTGATGGGCAACCGTCGGCTGCTCGACCGGGTCTTCTTCCAGGGCAAGCCGGCGACCAACTCCTCATTGGCGCGCACGCTCGCCGCCGTGACCGGCAGAGAAGTGATCGTGCCGGCCGACCCTGGTGCGATGGGGGCTATCGGCATCGCCCTACTGGCCGATGCGGCACTCTGCGAGAAGGGGGCCTGCGGTGGGGAACTCGCCGGTTTCGACCTGCGTCGTCTCTTGGAGACCCGGGTGGTCGCGCGCCGCGAGCTGCGCTGCGGCGACAAGACGTGCGGTAACTTGTGCCGCATCGAGTCGGCACAGGTTGAGGTCGCCGGCGAGCTGCGGACGATCCGCAGTGGCGGCAACTGCCCGAAGTACGAGGAGCGCGGTGCCGTGGGCCGCAAGCTGCCGCGCGAGGCGCCGAACCCGTTCCGCGAGCGGTGGGAGCTGCTGCGGTCGACGCTTGCCGCGTGCACTGGAGTCAGGCCGGGCGACGGAGAAGGATGTGACACGCCGCGCGGTGGGGGAGGACTCGGCGCGCCGGGCGATAGGGAAGGGCGTGGTACGCGGGGCGACGCCGACGTATCGGGTGGCGTCGCCTCTCCGCGTCTCGCCGGCGCTTCGGGCACCGGTCCACTGGCCGGCCTGCGCATCTCGCTGCCGTACGCGCACTACATGATCGACCTGGCCCCGTTCTTCGCCGCCTTTCTAGCGCGGCTGGGCGCTGGGGTCTCCGTGATGTTGCCGGAGGAGACGACGCTGGCCGCCGGCGACAGGCTGTGCGGAGCGGCGGGCGCCTGCGCGCCGGTCAAGCTCGCGCACGGGCTGGCGGTGGGCGCAGGCAGGGCTTCGGACGTGGCCGCGGGCCCGCCACAGGCGGTGCTCTTGCCGAAGGTCGTCAACGTGCCGTACCCGTGCGCGGGCGCCGGGCGCAGCACGTGCCCCATGGCGCAGGGTGCGCCCGAGATGATCGCCACGGCGTTGGAGGGCCGGCCGGGTGCGTCTGCGGTGGTGCGGCCGGTGATCCTGCCGCAGGCCACGGACGGGCTCGGCGGCCGCGAACTGGGCCGGCGCCTGGCGGAGACTGCCGACGAGCTGGCGACGCTGGCGGCGGCCGCATCCTCCGCAGTGACCGGTCATGCGGCGGTCGGGCGTGTGTCACGGGCGGCCGTGGGCGCAGCCCATGCGGCCGCCCTGGATGCCCAGACACGCTACGAGGCCAGCCTGCGTGCGATCGGCGAACGGGCTCTCGAGTTCGCCCGGCGTGAAGGATTCCCGGTGGTCGCCGTGGTCGGCGAGACTCACGTGATGCACGATCCGGGCCTGAACGCCGGCATCCACGACCTGGTGGCCGCCAACGGGGCCGTGGCCTTGCCGGTCGACTGCTATCCGCTGCCTGGAGGCACGCCGGACCTGCCGCGTGTCCACTGGGCCAGCGCGAGCGCCAGCCTGCGCGTCACCCTGGCCGCGCGAGCGGCGGGCGACGTGTTCCCACTGCTGCTCGGCGCGTTCGGTTGTGGCCCCAACTCGTTCGTGGAGCCGCTGTTCGCCGACCTGCTCGAGGGCTATCCGCATGCGGTCTTCGAGACCGACGGCCACGGTGGCCTGGCCGGCTACGTGACCCGTGTGCAAGCGTTCCTGCACGCTGTGGAGGGCTACAGGGCGGCCGGCGGCGGGGCGGCGCCGGCGGATGCGCGGCGGCTGGCCCGCTACGCGGAGCCGCCGGCGCACAGCCTGGATGCCGGCGACGGCATGCGTGTGCTCTTCGGCACTGTGGGCGGCACGCTGGGCCGCCAGGTGGCGGCCGCGCTGCGCGGCCGTGGCATCCCGGCCGACTTCGTCGGCCCCACCGACGCGGCCACGATGCGTGCCGCCCAGGATGCCTGCTCCGGCAAGGAGTGCCTGCCGTCCCAGCTCATCTGGGGCGGCATGGAGCGGTACTTCCGCGAGTGCCCGCCCGCGGATGACGGCCGGACCATATTCCTGAGCGTGGGCAACGGATTCCGTTCCTGCCGCGCCAACATGTTCCCGCTGACCGTCCGACTGGGGCTCGAGCGTCTGGGCCTGGAAGGGCGAGTGGCGGTCGGCGACCTGAGCCTGCTGACGAGCGACGTACGGGTCATGCCCGCCGCGTGGGCCGGCTTGGTGACCCAGGATCTGCTGAACGCGTTGCGCTACCACCATCTGGCCGCCGAGCGCACGGCCGGCGACGCCGATGCGTTGTTCGCCGCGTACCAGGATCGGCTGGCGGCGGAGCTCGAGCGGCGCGACGGTGCGCGGGGCGTGGTGAGCGACGCGCGCGACGTGGTGGGGCGCCTGGCGACGCTGGTGGCCGAGGCCTCGCGTGACTACGCGCGCCTGCCACACGACGAAGAGGAGGAGTCGGGCCTGCGGGACGTGCTCCTGGCCGGGGACATCTTCCTGCGGGTGGACGAGTGGGGTAACGACGACCTGCAGCGCCGGCTGGCCGACCAGGGCCTGCGGGTGACCACTGAGCCCTTCGCAGAGTTCTTCGAGCTCATAGCGTGGCGCGATGTGCAGGAACTGCCAATCACCAGCAAGCTGAGGATGCAGCGCATCGTCACCTTGCGCGTGATGCGCTGGGTCGTCGACAAGCTGGTAGGGGCCGCGCGCGCGGAACAGCCGTGGGTCTTCTGGCACGACATCCGCGAGCTCGAGGCTGCCAGCCGCGAGCTCTTCGACGGGTTCCCGTTCGGAGAGACCATCAGCACCGTGGGCAGCGCGCTGCTCACGTGGCGTACGCGGCCCATCGACGGCGTGGTGTCGGTGGCGCCACGCGGATGCGGTCCTGCGCTGATCGCCGAGGCGCTGCTGCGGCGCCGCACGGACATCCCCGTGCTCTACGTGTACAACGACGGGGATCCGATCGAGCAGGAGCGGCTGGCCGGCTTTGCCTGGCGGCTGCGCAGCCGGCCGCCAAGGGCTGCCGCGCAGCAGCAGGGGGTTGCGGTGCGGACGGCAGCACGGTAGGCCAAGGTCGCGCGAGCTTGCGGCCCCGCGCGGTCAGGGGGCCGTCGGCAGCAGCCGCTCCTCGAGCGAGGGGCCGCTCACTCCGTAGCTCACGATCATGCGATCCGTGAGCCACTCCACAGGGGCGTGATCGTCTGTCCAGGGATCGGCGGCCGGCGCGGCGGTGCGCAGGTCGGCCGCGAACAGCTCCGTGAGCGGCCGCACACTGGCAGGGAGCGCAGCCGTGTCCCCTGGCGCGGAGGCGCTGTCGTCGGTCGCCGAGGCGCCGCCGGCATCCGCGCCGGCGCCATCCGCGCCGGTCTGCTCGGCCTCAGTGTCCTCCACGAGGCCGAGAAGCCGCTCCCGCAACTCAGCCAGAGGCACGCGCTCGCGCAGGCCTACGACCAGGGTGTTGAAGCGCAGTGCCCGCCAGGTGACCACCTGTGGGAACTCGGTGGCCAGCGTGCCGGCGATGGTGCGCGACAGACGGCCGTCGCCCGGCAGCGTGGTGACGTTGAGGGCGACGGCGCCGCCCGGCGCCAGCCGCCGGCGGCAAAGACGGAAGAACTCCCGCGTAGCCAGGTAGAACGGCACGTAGGGCTGGCGGTAGGCGTCGATCATGATGAGGTCGTATTCCGGGATGCGCCGGTCTCCCGACGAGACGTCGAGTTCCTGACGCAGCAGGAACGGCCGGGCATCCTGGGTGTGGACCGCAAGCTGGGGGTTGTCGCCAAGGCCGAAGTAGCGCCGGGCTACGTCGTTCACCAGGGGGTCGATCTCGACGCCGTCGATGCGCGTGGTGGGGAAGAGCTCCCCGTAGGCCCTGGCGGTGGTGCCGCCGGCATTGCCGAGGGTGGCGGCCCGCTCGGGCACCCGGCCGATGAGCGCCGGCAACGTGAGGAACATGTCCCATTCGCCGCCGGTGAAGACGGTGTCGCGACGCCAGACCGAGTGGATGGCCTGCCCTTCGTTGAGGTAGAGGTAGCGGGCGTCGTGGTTGCGCACCACCTGCACGAACTGATAGCGGGACTCGCCCTCGAACTCGAGTCCCGCAGTCGACTTGACCGCGCCCGGTGGGATGAACAGGAGGCCGGCGAGGGTGAGGCCGGCGAGCAGCCACCAGCGACCAAGGAGCAGGGCGGCGGCCAGCGCCAGCAGCGCCGCCGCCCCCAGCAGCGTGCGCTGCGTACCGATGAGCGGGATGAGCAGCAGCGCCGGCAGGAAGGTGCCCAGCAGGCTGCCGGCGGTGGAGAGGGCGAAGACGCGGCCGGCGACCCGGCCCGCGTCGTCCACGCTGGTCACGGCGAGCCGGATGGCGAACGGCGTGACCATGCCCAGCAGTAGGACCGGCGGCACGAAGAGGGCCACGGAGCCCAGGAGCGAGCCGACGATGGCGCCGGCCGAGACGCTGTCGCGGGCGCGTACGGAGAGGTCGAGCCGCGGCCGGGCCGCGAACGGCCCGGCGGCCACGCGCCCGGCGGCCGCCCCGCCGATGCCGCCCCGGAGCCTGCGGCTTGGGCGGCGGTCCGCCCAGCGGCCGCCGAGCCAATACCCCAGCGACAGCGACGCCAGCACGAGCCCGATGATGTTGGCCCAGACGATGGTCGACGAGCCGTAGTAGGGCGCCAGCAGGCGGGAGGCGCAGATCTCCACGGCCATGGAGCCGGTGCCGGCCAGGAAGACGAGCCACATGAGCTCGGCGTTGTGACCAGCGGTAGTGCTCTTGGGAGGGACATCGGCAGGCGTGCTGGATGCGGGAGCAGTGGAAGGCGCCGGCCTCGCTTCGGCGGGCGTGACGGCCGTATCTGTCGGCGTGCTTTCCACAGTGCGGAGGATACGCGAGAGCGCAGTGCGGCGCTCGACCCTGCGCCGCTCAGCGCATGCCGTACTGCTTGAGCAGTGCGACCGTCTTGATCGACAGCAGCCGCTGCCACTTGACGCGGCCGCTCTGCACGGCGTGCAGCAGGTCGTAGAAATCAGTGTTGACGAAGCGCGCCTTGGCGACCATGTCGACGAACGGCACACCCATCTTCTTGGCGAGCGCCTTGCAGCTCGCGCGGTAGAGGTTCACCGGCGTCTTCCAGGCGCTCTTGATGACGGTAGTGTTGCGCGGCGTGTCGAGGAGCACCGGGTGCAGGCCCTTGTCCTTGCACGCCTGCACCAGCTTGCGTAGCTGCCTGAGGTTGTACGCGTAGTACTCCTTGAAGACCGGGTAGCGGCGCGTCAGCCAGTCCTTCACCAGCGCCTGCTTCTTGGCGAGGCTCTTGATGCGGCTCGAGCTATAGCGGTGCGAGTCGTAGGAACTGGGGATGGCCGCCGGCGACGGCAGGGTGATGGTGGGTGTGGCGGGGGCTATGGGGAAGCGGGCTACGTCGACACCGATGATGACGATGGTAGGCACGCTGGGGAGCTTGGCCACCAGGGCCAGATCCTGGGCGAAGGACTGGTTGGTCGAGCCCACGTCATAGGCGGCCACGGAGCCTCCGCCGCGGCGCTTGATCTCTGCGGCCCAACTCTTGTCGCTCGTGATGGACTCTCGCACGATCGAGCTGCCGAACATGACGACCAGAGGCTTGCCGGGCGGGCCGGCCCTGAGGTTGGCGACGACCTGCAGCGTGTGCTTCCAGTCCGCGCCGGCCGTGGCGAGATCCTGTACCGTGCTCGCCTGGGCGGCCGGGCAGGCTGCGCCGGAAGAGGCGCGGGTGGCGCCGGTCTGAGCGCCCGAGATCTCGGTATCGGCACCGGCCCGGGCGAGCTCAACGCCGGCGGCTCCAGCACAGGCGGCACGGACCTGGGCCGAGGCAGCCGGCGCGCACAGCAGCGCGGCCAGCGTCAAGGCGAGCAGTGTAGGGATGAGCCTGCGCATGGGCGTCACTCTAGCCGGTCCACGGCCGCGTGACCACTGGTCGCCCCGGTCCGCGAGGCGGGGAGCCGGGCCGCTTCATGCGGTCTAGGCCACGTCGGGCCGGTCGTCTGCGGTATGGAACGCGAAGGCCCCGTCGTGAACGTACACGAGCTTGCAGGCGTCCACGTACTTCGCGTCGTGGATCCGCCCCGCGCGGACGTAGCCGATGTCGCCCTCGCCCAGATGGACCCTCTCTCCGTCGCGGATCAGCGATCCGCCCTCCTCGCGGTAGAACTGGACGGACATGCTGCCCGCGACGACGACCGTCATGTCGTCCCCCGGGTGCCAGTGGGGCGGCTCCTCCGTGCCCGCTTGCCAGTGCTCGAGCATCATCTCGGCACCGTCGGGGTTCGTGGGGTAGCTGGTGCGGACCGTGAAGCCCTCTGGCGTTCCCGGAACGGGGACATGACGGCCCCACACTCCACTGGTGGCGGTGGTGACATCCTGGGTGGCATCGTTGGTCGGCATCCCAAGGCTCCCATGTCGGACTCGAGAACGTGTCTTGTGGACTTCAGCACGTATATCGGCGCTTTGCCACCATCGCGAGGATGCGAAACCCGCCGGGGGGGCGCGACAAGGTGTGCCGGCGCGTTCGGCAGGGTGAGGGACATACCGGGGCGCCCGTCGCGGGGAACGGGAGCGCGGCGACCGGTGCGTGGACCGCTCTGGGTGGTCATCCGGGCGGTTCGCGCGTGGATGTGCGCAGGCAAGAAAGACCACGGCGCGGCGATGACGAGGGATTGGTGGAGGTAAGGGGGCTCGAACCCCTGACCTTTTGGCTGCCAGCCAAACGCTCTCCCAGCTGAGCTATACCCCCACCGAGGGGCGCCGACGCTGCCGCCGGCGAGGTCGGAATTATACCCGCGAGGTAGGGGGGCCGCAACTTGGCGGCGTGCGCGGGCGACGAGCAGTCGAGTGTGCGCGGGAGACGCACGCAGGCGCGGGCTGTGGACAATCGGGCGTGCGCAAGGATGCGGACGCGGGCGGCGAGCGGTCGAGTGCGCGCGGGACCCGCACGGGAGTGCACACGCCGCCGGGCTCGTCGGGGATGGCGGCGCCAGTACCGGAGGCCGCGCAGGTAGGTCTTGACCACGTTGCGGCCGTCGCCACTTGAGATGCTGGGGCGCCGTTCGTGAAGGCGGCGGGGCATTCGCCGGGCAGCGTACACTCTCAGCTATGGACATGGCCGACGATCGCAGCGCAGAAGATGGGGTAGAGGCCGCCGACACGGCGCGCGCGGCCGCTGCGGGCCCCCCGGCTGCCGCGGCGCGGCCGCGCCGCGGCAGGCTCCGCGCGGCCGGCATCGTGACGCTGGGCGTGGTCCTCGTGGTGGCGCTCGCCGTGTCCGTCTATGAGGTCTTCGCCCCGGGCACGTACACCATCGCCGGCGGCGAGGCCACGCTGAGCGTCTCGCCGGCGTTCCATTCCGGCCAGATAGTCCTTCCCCTGGGGCCGGCGGGCAGCGTGCGCCTGCACACTCACGGCACCCCGCTCGACTTCTCGGTGTCGTTCGTGTTCAGCGAAGACGAGTCGATCGTCACCGAGACGCGCACGCTGGTCGGCGACCTGGAAGGCGTGGGGGCCAGCGCCATCGCCGCGTTCCGCTCGTATGCGATCGGCAAGGTTCCATGGCTCTGCGTCATGGGCCTGGCGGGCGGCGCGCTGGCGGCCGGCCTGATCGTCACAGCCGGTGGCGCGAGCCGGCGATGGCTGCACATGCTGAAGGGCGCCGGCGTCGGGCTGCTCGTGGTGTGGGTGATAGTCGCGGCGTTGGTCAGCACCACCTACGCCACGATAGACAAGACGCCGGCGATCACCTATGAGGGGCTGGCGAAGCACGCACCGCGTGTGATCGCGTTGCTGCGCAGCGTCCTGGCCAGCCCCGAATCCAAGGACTTCTCGGCCGCCGCCTTCGCCCGCGGCCTCGAAGAGGTGGCGCGCCAGGCCACGGCCTCGTCGCCGGTCTCCGACGGCTCATCTGTCACCCGGCTGCTCGTGGCCGGCGACCTGCACGACAACCTCATCGGCTACCGGCTGCTGCGGCGCCTGGCCGCCGATGAGGGACTGGACGTGTCTGGGGTGGTGCTTGTCGGCGACCTGACCCATGTGGGGACCGCCGTAGAAGCGAAGTTCGTCCTGCGCTATCTCAAGGCCATCGACAAGCCGGTCATCATGGTGGGCGGCAACCACGAGGACGCGGCGGCCATGCGGGAGTTCGAGAAGGCTGGCGTCACGGAACTGAACGACAGCTCGACCAGTCTCGACGGCGTCACCCTGATGGGCTTCGCCGATCCGCTCGCGTACAGCCCCGCCGCGCTCGTCGACGTGAAGCTGCGAGACGGCGCGGCGGAGGAGGCCCTGACAGCGGTGGAGGCCGAGACGCCCACACCGCAAGTCGTCCTGTTCCACGACGTGGGGCAGGCCAAGGACGTCATAAGGTGGGCCGAGAAGAAAGACGTCCTGCTGACCGTGCTGCACGGGCACGACCACGTGCCGAGCGTGGAGCAGGAGGGCAGCGTGACCATCCTCGACCCGGGCAGCGGCGGCGCCTCCGGGTTCGAGCAGCTCGGCAGGGATCCGGACACGCCGTATCAGTTCCAGGTCGTCGAGTTCAGCAGCGACGGCACGCCGGAACCTGTGGCCGTGATAACCCTCGGCTACGAGGGCTTGGAGGGGGCATCGAGCGCCGAGTACCTGCCGCTTGGTCAGGAGTAGGCCGCAGGAGAGGATGAGACGGGGTCGGCCGCCCGCGGGCGAGCGCGCGCGCGAGGCGAACGCTCGCGGCCGTCCGGTGACGGCGGCTGTGGAGTGGGCGGCGAGCGGGGCGCGGGAGCGACCGCGCGGAGCCGACCCCGTATAATCAGCGTTCAGCGGCCGCGGTCCTGCGCCGGCGGCCGCCGCACCGTCGCTCGGCCGCCTCGCACCGTCGCCCCGGCGCCGGCGGGGACCGGCCGGTAGCGCACACCGACGCCCGCTGAAGGACACTGAATGGACCGCCGCTACGATCCGCACGAGATCGAACCCCGACGCCAGGCCATGTGGCGGGAGCGGAACGCCTATCGCACTCCCGACACATCAGATAGACCCAAGTTCTACTGCCTGGACTTCTTCCCGTACCCCTCCGGCGACGGCCTCTCCGTGGGCCATTGCCGCAACTACGTCCCCACAGATGCCATCTCGCGCTACAAGCGCATGAAGGGCTTCAACGTGCTGCACCCGATGGGCTGGGAC
>CAZIGT010000090.1:10145-10413 GCA_964538465.1 uncultured Thermoleophilia bacterium
GATGGGACGCCTTCGGCCTGCCGGCTGAGAACTTCGCGCTCAAGAAGGGCGTGCACCCGCGCGTCACCACGCAGTCGAACATCGACACGTACAAGCGGCAGATGGACCTGATCGGGCTCTCCTACGACTGGAGTCGCGAGATCAGCTCCATAGACCCGGACTACTACCGCTGGGCGCAGTGGGTCTTCCTGCTGCTGTTCGAGCGTGGGCTGGCCTACCGGGCGGCCGGTCCGCTGTGGTGGTGCCCTCGCTGCAGGACGGTCGGGGC
>CAZIGT010000091.1:0-10386 GCA_964538465.1 uncultured Thermoleophilia bacterium
CACTGCGACACCATCCTGAAGATCGTCGAGGACGGGGCCGATTTCCTCAACGGCTCCCTGCCCCCGTCCGATGCGATACACGTGACGCTGCCGGGCCTGCGCGCCGGCGGCGTGTGCGCGCAGGTGTTCGCTTGCTGGACGCTCGAGGAGCGTGACCCGGGGCGCACGCGACGGCGCGCGCTGGAACTGGTCCGCGCCGTGCGCGGGCTCTGCGAAGCGCATCCCGGCGAGCTGGCGATGGCCGACGCGCCGCGGGTGCTCGCGGAGGCGTGCGGACTCGCTTCAGCCGGGGCCGGAGCCGGCGCGAGCCTCGCGCCGGGGTGCGCGGCTACGAACGGTGAGCCCGCCGCCGCGCCTGCGAACGGTGGGCCCGCCGCCACATCCGCGACCGGCGCGCCCACGTCCAACCCGCCCGCCGTCGCGCCGCCCATCGCGGCGATCGTCGCCCTGGAGGGCGCCGACCCGCTCGAAGGGGACGCCGAGGCGCTGCGCGAGTTCTACGGCCTCGGCGTGCGCCTTCTCACCCTGGCCTGGGCCGACAACCCGTTCTGCGGCGCCGTGTTCGGCGAGTCCGGCGCCGGCCTCAGCCGGAAGGGCGAAGACCTGGTGCAGCTCTGCGAGGAGCTCGGCGTGATGGTCGACGTGTCGCACGCCACCGACGCCGCCTTCTGGGGCGTCTGCCGGGTGGCGACGCGGCCGTTCGTGGCCAGCCACAGCGACTGCCGCGCGGTGAGCGCGGCACGACGAAACCTCACCGACGAGATGATCTGCGCGCTCGCCGAGCGTGGCGGCGTCATGGGCATCAATCTGGAACCGGGCTTCCTGAACGAGGAGTTCCGTGTGCTCGAGGATGCGGCCACGGCGGGGTTCAAGGAATCGGTGCGCTCCGGCGTCAGGACGTTCGACGAAGCCGGCGAGGAATCGTCGCGGGCGATCCGGGCGCTACCGCGGGTGCCGCTGGATGCGGTGGTCGCGCAGGTCCGTCATGCGGTGAACGTGGGCGGGGAGGATTGTGTGGGTCTGGGCGGCGATCTGGACGGTATCGACTCCACGCCCCTGGGCATAGACAGCGTCGCCGACTATCCCCGGATCGCGGAGCTCCTGCTGGCGAACGGCCTGAGCGAGAGCCAGGTCGAGAAGGTCTGCTGGCGCAACTTCGCGCGCGTGTTCGGTGACATCATGGGGTGAGATGAAGGAGATGAGATGAGCGGCCCGGCCGCCGGCGTCTCTGCCTGGGCACCGTTCAGGCATCCGGCGTTCCGCGCTCTGTGGATCGCCCAGCTGGCGTCCAACATCGGCTCGTTCATGCAGACGGTGGGGGCGGCGTGGCTCATGGTCGAGCTGGACGCTTCGGAGGTGGTCATCGCCCTCGTGCAGACGGCCACCTTCCTGCCCGTGGTGTTCGTGGGTGTGGCGGCGGGCGCCATGGCAGACCTGCTTGACCGCCGCCGGCTGCTGCTCGTGACCCAGACGCTCATGCTGCTGGCCGCAGGCGCCCTCTCCGTCCTCACAGCCATGGGGCTCACCACGCCCTGGTCGCTCCTGGCCCTCACGTTCGCCCTCGGGCTGGGGGCGGCGTTCAACGCCCCGGCCTGGCAGGCCATCCAGCCGGAACTGGTGCCCAAGGCGGAGTTCAGGCAGGCCATCACCCTCGGCGGCGTCAGCATCAATCTGGGGCGGGCGGTGGGCCCGGCAGTCGGCGGCCTTCTCATAGCTGCCGCCGGGCCCTGGCTGGTCTTCGCCCTCAACGCGCTGTCGTTCGCTGCCGTGGTGGTCGTCCTGTGGCGCTGGAGACGAGCGGTGGACGACGAGGAGGGCCCGGCTGAGAGGTTCGCCGGCGCCGTGCGCGCGGGTCTGCGCTACGCGCTGTTCTCGAAGAGCCTGCACGGCGTGCTGCTGCGGTCAGGGGCCTTCGGGGCGGCCAGCGCCGGCTTCATGGCCCTGCTGCCCGTCTACGCGAGCCGGGTGCTGCACGTCGGCTCCGGCGGCCTGGGCGCGCTGTACGCGGGCTTCGGCCTGGGCGCGGTCGCTGCCGCTGCCGTCACCCCGCGCCTCCGGCGCCGCCTGGGGCTCGACGGTCTCTTTGCCCTAGGGTCGGTCCTGGTGGCGGCGTGCATGCTGGCGCTCGCCGTCACCGCCTCACCCTGGGTCGCTTTTCTGCTCACCCTTCCGGGCGGCGCGGGCTGGCTGCTCTGCCTCTCCACCCTGAATGTGGCGTCACAGGAGGCGCTGCCGGGGTGGGTGCGCGCTCGCGGGCTGGCGTTCTACCTCACGGCGCTGTCGGTGGGCATCGCCATCGGCAGCTACGCCTGGGGCAGCCTGGCCGGCGCCACCAGCGTGCAGA
The DNA here is from genome assembly GCA_964538465.1 of uncultured Thermoleophilia bacterium. Classification (GTDB taxonomy): domain Bacteria; phylum Actinomycetota; class Thermoleophilia; order UBA2241; family UBA2241; genus UBA6103. The sequence goes on from CAZIGT010000091.1 coordinate 2,345, forward strand.
CGTCCTTCGTCTGGTCCGCTGCCGCCCTTGTCGGTTCACTCGTATTGGCCCTGCACTGGCGCTTCGCCGTGATCGCCCATCTGGACCTCTCTCCCGCACCCATGCCGGCGCCAGAGGTGCAGCTGCCGGTCGAGGACTCCAGCAGCCCGGTCCTCGTGATCGTCAGCTACGAGGTGCGGCCCGACGCCGAGGACGAGTTCCTGCAGGCCATGCGCCGCCTGGGCAGAGCACGCCGCCGCACCGGCGCGGTGAGCTGGTCCATCTACGAGGACGCCGAACAGCCGCGGCGCTTCATCGAGACGTACGTGGTGCCGAGCTGGGACGAGCACATCCGGCAGCATGACCGCCGAACGGTCGCCGACGCGGGCATCCAGGAGGAGATCAGACAGTATCTACGCGAGGGCACGCCGCCACGCGCGCAGCACTTCGTGGCGCCGCCGCGGCCCTCGCTTCTCGAGCGGCTGCGATAGGGAGCGGCCGGCAAGGCCCGCGGCGCCCTCCGGAGACGTCCGTGCGGCGCGCTCGGAGGCGCCCTTGTCGCGCGTTCCCAAGATGTGCCCGCGGCGCCCTCCGGAGACGTCCGTGCGGCGCGCTCGGCGGTGTCCGTGCGGGGGCCTCGCTCGCCGGACGGCCGGTGAACGTCCACCCGCAGACCGCATCGTCACCCTTGCGGGCTCCCGCCGCCCCGGTCTAGCCTGACCGCGGGCGGCCCAACCGCCTTCTTCCTTCTAGCTGGGGCCGATACCAACCGTTTCCCGGAGTCGGCCCACCCTTGCCCGGTCGTGTGGCCCGGTCGCTGATGCGGCGCCTTCGTGCTCGATCTGCGCGCGCTGGGACCCGCTCGCCGCGCTGGGCGTGAGCCCAGAGAGAAGGAGGAGAGCATGAAACGGCGACTCGGCGTGGCCCTTGGAGGCATCGGGCTGGTGATACTGGTGATCCTGTCGGTCACCACCGCGGCGGCCGCGGTCGGGCAGGCATCTGCCGTGAAGGCGTCAGCCGCCGCAGAGGATGACACGACCACCGAGCAGGCCGGTGTGTCGCCGGCCCAAGTGGCGGCCGAGGAGTATCTGAAGGCGCGTTCGCAGGCGGTCCTGCCCGAGTCCGCCGCGCCGGATCTCACGGACGTGCTTGCCCGCAACGGTGGCATACTGGCGCGCGAGCGGCTGGTGGCCAAGGGCAAGGTCGTCTGCTGGCAGTCGTTCGACGAGCGGCCCGTGTCAGTGCGCACTAGTGTTGTGGTCAGGGCCGTGGATGTTGACGAGACGGCCGGATCGGCGAGCGTGCAGGCCTATGTCTACACGACCGTCACCCTGCGCGGCGAAGCCGGCGGTCAGCGGCAGGAGGGCGAGGGGATCGACCACACGCTCACCCTCGCCTGTACCGCGGGGCGGTGGCAGGTCGTTGAAGACCAGTACCTCGATACCGCCCAGCCGTCCTATCTGTGCGCCGCCGGCGCCTCGGCGGCCTGCGTGCGGCGGGCCGCCCAGAAGCTCGCGCACGCCGCCGACGGCCGCCGGCTCGGCACCGCCATCAGTCCCGTCCTGCCCGGCACGCCGGCCACGTCTTCGACGCCCGCCGCTGCGTCCGGCAGGGTCATCACGACGCTCACCTACGACCGCGCGGATGTCGTGCGGTACGCGGACAAGTGGACCAGTGAGTCAGACAGCACGGGCGTCAGCCACAACGGCGCGCGCTACAACCCCGCCTACTACGACTACGCCTCGAACGGCGGCCCGGGCGACTGCACGCCGTACGCGTCGCAGTGCATCCGCGCCGGCGGCTACCCGTTCCTCGCGGGCTGGTACTACGACTTCAGCAACCCGTTCAAAGCCAGTTCAAGCTGGTACAACAACAACCCACAGCGAACGTACCTGAAGGGTCGCTACTTCGACCGGGTCGACTCGGTATCGGATCTCAGCAAGGGCGACATCATCTACTACGACTGGAACGCCGACGGCTACCTCGACCACACCGCCGTCTACGTAGGCATCTATGACGGCGTGCGCTGCATAGATGCTCACACCAGCGACCACCGTCACCACTCGTGGAAGCTGGGTGGCAGCAGCACCAAGTACTACTTCTTCAACATGCGAGACACCATCCGCTGGCCGCTCGCCGATCAGTGAGCGGCATGCGGTCCACAGGCAGAGACGAACACACGGCAGGCAGGAGGGCACGTCCATGAGAAGACCACGGCTCCACGGATGGCTGTGCGGCGGCCTGCTCCTCACGGGGGGCTTGCTGGCCCTGGCGACGGGTTGCGCCGCCGCCGACGCGCCGGCCGGCGGCTTGGGTCCAGGCCCGGTCGCTGGTTCAGGTCGGTCCACGGGTTGCGCCGCTGGCATCGGCGTTGGCCTTGCCACCGCCTCAGATCCTGTGTTCGCGCGGGCCGGGTCGGCCGACGCGGCGTCGTTCGAGATCGGCGACGGCGATGCGCGCGCCGACGTGTGCGTCGCGGTGCGCGACTACCTGGCCACGCGAGACAGAGCTCTGGTTCCGGGGGGCACGTTCACCGAGCTCACCGGCATGCTCTGCCCCGGGTCGCCGGCCGAGGCTCAGGAGCCGGCGGTGGCGCGCGGACGCGCCGTCCTCGCTGCTCGCTCAGGGCTCTGCTGCGCAGACGTGTCCACGGGCGTCGACGTGACTCCCGGTGCCGTGGCCTTCTATGCCGGCGCCGTGCCGGTGGCCCCGGCCGATGTGCCGGGGAAGTGTGCGGAAGACACTCCCGGCTTGCGGGCCACGGTCGTGGCCACCGTCGTGGGCAGGTTCACCTGGAGCGACCTTTCGACCACCGCTGTGCGCGAGGATCACGTGCTCGTGCTGGCGTGGACGGGCGAGCACTGGTCGGTCTTCGACGACCGGTATGCCGAAGCGCGGCTCGCGGGCTGGCTGGAGGCCGGCGGCGCCGGCGCGCAACGCGTCCGGGAAGCTCGCCGATGGGCGGCGCGGGCGGAGCGCACGCGCCGCCTCGCCACTACGCCCGAGGCGGCCGTCCGCAGCTTCGTCACTCTGCTCGACCGGCGCCGCTACCCGGAGGCGGACCTGCTCCTGGCGCCGGCCTTCGGTGGCACCGCGGAAGGCATGGGCATGTGGCTGGACAACGTCCGCGTCGTCGGCCTGCGACAGGTCGAGCGATCGTCAAGCGGGCAGAGCCGCCTCCTGGTCACCCTCGACGTGGAAGCCCGGCCGTCTCCGTGGAACGAGGGCAAGAACCTGCGCTGGTTCACCCTGGTTCGCAACGGTGAGTCGGGTCCCTGGCGCATCAGCGCCATCGACAGCGGTCCGTGAGTCCGGTGTTCACAACGGCAGGGATGCGCCGACACAGCTGCCTTGCGGCTTCGTAGCCGGAGCTCCTTCTCCAGATAGGATCGTCAGGCGCGCGTGGGCGCCGCTCGCACAAGGGAGCGGCGCCCATTGCCGCAGAACGCTCGCGGTCAGACGGCACTCAGATCGACCGTGCCGGCACGCAGCACATGCTCGCAGATCGCCACGGCGTCCCTGTCATAAAGCGTCCCGGCGTTCGTACGTAGCTCCTCGAGAGCGTTCTCCACGCCCAGGGCGGGTCGGTAGGGGCGATGCGAGGCCATGGCTTCTGCCACATCGGCCACGGCCAGGATCCGGGCCTCCAGCAGCATCTCATGACCCATGAGTCCGCGCGGGTACCCGGAGCCGTTCAGCCTCTCATGGTGCTGGTGGACGATCTCGGCGACGGGCCAGCGGAACGCGATGCCGCGCAGGATCTCGTAGCCTTTGGCCGCATGCTGGGCGACGAGTCGGAACTCCACGTCCGTGAGCTTGCCCGGCTTGCTGAGTATCTCGGCCGGAACGCCGATCTTGCCCACGTCGTGCACCTCGCCGGCCATCCGCAGGCCCTCCCGCCGATCCGCCGGCAGCTGCATCTCGGCGGCGATGGCGTCGGCCAGCACCGTCACGCGCCGCTCGTGGTCGCCGGTATAGGGATCACGTAGCGTCGCCACCGCTCCCAGGGCGCGAACGGTGTCGTGCAGGGCGGTCTGCAGGTCTTCTTCGGCGCGTCTGCGCTCGGTGAGGTCGAAGAACGACGAGAGAAGGCACTGCTCCCCGCCGAGCTCGATCGTCTCCATGGACATCGACACGTCGCGCTGTTCACCGTCGTGGGTCCGCAGCGAGGTCTCGAAGTCCCGTACCGATCCGGTCTCCTGGAGCTGGGCAAGGACCAGTGGGTGCTCGTCGAGGTCCGCCATCGCGGCCAGGCTGGTGGCCTTAGCACCGAGCGCTTCCTCTCGACTGAAGCCCAGCAGTGTCAGGAAGGCGTCGTTGGTGTTGAGGATAGTGCCGTCGGCCAGGCGCGTGATGACCATCGGCGAGGGACTTGCCTTGAATGCCTTGGCGAAGCGCTCCTCGGCGGTTCGCTGGGCCTCCTCCGCCTGCTTGCGCTCTGTGATGTCCTGATTCACGCCATGGAGCCGCACCGTGTTGCCTGACTCGTCCTTGTCGATGAAGAGGGTCGTGCTGACCCATTGGACTTCCCCGTCTGAGCGGTTGAGCTGCAGGTCCGTCTGCATGCGGAAGTCGGCGTCTCTGGTCTCTATGGCGTGGCGGAGAGCGTCGCTGAACTGCGGTTTGAACGACGGGATGACGTGCTCGTGGATGAACGCCGACACGGCCATCTCGCTGCTCTCGGCGTCCGTTATGCCGTGCAGCCGGTAGAACCTGTCGTTGAACTGGAATGTGGATGTGGCGACGTCGTAGTCCCAGTAGGCCATCTTGGCTACGGACAGCGCCTCCGCGTCTTTGCGAGAGATCTCGCGCAGTGTCTCTTCCGCCTGCTTGCGCTCGCTGATGTCACGCACCATCGCCATGATGATCTGGCTGTCCTGCAGCTCGAAGAGGTTAGCGCTCACCTCCACGGGAAGCCGGGAGCCGTCCGCGGCCAGATGCTCCGATTCGAACACCAGATGCCCTTGCGCCAGCAGTTCCCTCGCGAGGTCGCCGGCGCGGCGGTAGGGCATCCGCTCATCCAGCGCGGCCTTGTCAAGCGCCAGCAGCTCCTCGCGCGAGTAGCCGAGAAGGGCACAGCCGCGCTTGTTGACGTCGATGAGCGGGCCGGGGCCGTCGGCCTCGAGCGAGGCCACATACACGGCGTCGTTCGCGTTGTCCATGAGGAGCCTGTAGCGTTCTTTACTGATGCGCAGATCTTCCTGTGCCTGCCGGCGGGCCGCCTGCGCCCGGCGGGACTCGAGCGCGCGTCTGATAGCGAAAGGCAGCCTGCTGAGGCGATCCTTCAACACGTAGTCGTCGGCGCCGTGCTTGAGAAGGTCGACCGCCGTCTCCTCGCCGATGGAACCGGAGACGACCACAAACGGCGTCTGCGGTGCAGTCTCGAGGGCCACCTGCAGGGTCGCCTCGCCGTTGAAGCCCGGCAGGTTGTAGTCGGCGAGGACGACGTCGTAGGACCCGTCGGTCAACGCGGCACGCACGGCCTCGAGCGTGTCGACCACCGACATGGTGACCGCGAAGCCCTCGTCGGTCAGCAGTTCGCGCATGAGCTCGGCGTCTTCCGGCGAGTCCTCCACACAGAGGATGCGGAGCTCCTCCTGCTCAGCCGCGGGCTCTTCGCGTTCCATCAAGCTGGCGTCACTCATGGTCTCAGGCCGCCTCGCTCACCGTTCCCTGCGCTTGATGGGCGGCTCGTTCACGACCGCCCAGAAGACGCCCAGATTCCTCACGGCCTCCATGAAGGCCGCGAACTCCACCGGCTTCACGACGTACGCGTTCACGCCGAGCTCGTAGCTGGCGACGACGTCCTGCTCCTCGCGTGACGAGGTGAGGATCACCACTGGCAATGTCTTGAAGTCCGGGTCGCTGCGGATGCGTCGCAGGGCCTCCAGCCCGTCCATCCGCGGCATCTTGATGTCGAGGAGCAGCACGACCGGGTCGTCGCCCTCTCGGTCGCAGTATGCGCCGCGGCGGTTCAGGTACTCGAGGACCTCGACGCCGTCGTGGACCACCACCACCCGGTTGGCGAGGTTGTGCTCTTTGAGAGCCTCGAGGGTGAGCTCGATGTCCTGGGGGCTGTCCTCTGCTAGGAGGATCGATCTCAAGTCGACCACGACTCCTGCTCCTTTCGCCGGGGTAGCGCGAAATGGAACGTGGCCCCTTCATCGGGGACCGCTTCCGCCCAGACTCGGCCGCCCATGCGCGTGATGATACGGCGCACGTTCGCGAGCCCTATGCCGGTACCCTCGAACTGCTCGTCGCTGTGCAGGCGCTGGAACACGCCGAAGAGCTTGTCCGCATAGCGCATGTCGAACCCTACGCCGTTGTCGCGCACTCTGAACTCGTATTCGTCAGGCGTCTCGTCGGCTTCCACCGCGATCTGTGCCTCCGCGCGCGTGCGCGTGTACTTCACGGCGTTGCCCAGCAGGTTGACCCAGACCTGGCGCAGGAGCGACAAGTCGCCCTGTACGGAGGGCAGCGCAGCCACGTTCCAGGTCACGGAGCGGCCGGCGTACGTCGACTCCAGTGACTCGATGGCTTCGCGTACCAGCTGGTCCATCTCAACGGTCGTGAGCTGGAGCTCGGCGCGCCCGGCGCGGGAGAACTTCAGCAGGTCGTCTATGAGCGCGCCCATGCTCCGCGCCGCGTTCGAGATCGTCTCCATGTAGTGGTGGGCCTGCTCGTCGAGCGCGGCACCGTAACGCCGCTCGAGGAGGTCGGTGTAGCCACTGATGTGTCTCAGCGGCGCGCGCAGGTCGTGCGAGACGGAGTAGGAGAAGGCTTCCAGCTCGGCATTGGTCGCCTGAAGCTCGGCCGTGCGCTGCGCGACGCGGTCCTCCAGCTCGGCGGTCAGCCGGCGCAGCTCGCGTTCCACCTGCTTGCGCTCGGTGATGTCCTGGATGACCCCGAACGTCTGCGGGCAGCCTTGGGCATCTTCGCTGAGGAACCCCCGGCTGAACGTGTCGCGCACGGTACCGTCGGCCCGCACGATCCGGCACTCCACCTCCGCTTCGCCCTTCTCGACGAGGTCGCGCTGGTACTGGGCCACGCATTCCGCGTCGTCCGGATGGGCGAAGGCCATGAGCGTGCCGGGATCGGGGACCGCATCGCCCGGATCGTGGCCGAGGATACGGAACAGCTCATCCGACCAATACGTGTGCCCGTCGCTGAAGCGGTACGTCCAGTGGCCGAGGTGTCCCACTGCTTCGGCCTCGCGCAGCCCTCGCTCACTCTCGCGCAGGGCGATCTCGGCCTCCTTGCGTTCGTTGACGGTCTGGAAGACGACCACGAAGCGACCCTCGTCCGGCGAGTGTACGGCGGCGTCCGACCAGATGCCCAGAGGAGCTATGAACGTCTCGAAGGTCTCTGGTGGGCCGCCGGCGGCCACGCGTCCATAGGCAGCGAACATCTCGGGATTGCTCTCGCGGATGCCGGGCACGAGCTCGGTCACCCTCTTGCCGACGGGGTCCTTCAGCCCCGTGAGGCGCTTGAACGCCGGGTTCACGTCAAGGTAGACGTAGTCGACAGGCTCGCCGTTCTCGTACATCATCTGGCACAGGGCGCAGCCGTCGAGTGTGTTCTCGAAGAGCGAGCGGTACTTGCCCTCGCTCTCGCGCAGGGCCTGCTCCGCTAGGGCGCGCTCCGTCATGTCGCGGATCGCCTCGATGGCACCCACGACCTGCCCCTGCGCATCGTAGAGCGGCGTCGCCGCGGCCCACACGTACTTTCCGCCCGTGCTGTCCGGCAGGTGAAGGAGCGATTCGGTGGCCAGTATGGTGCCGGAGCGCGTCACAGAGGGATACCAGGCGTCGATCTCCTCCTGCGGCGCGAGCACGAGATCCGCCAGAAGGGGGCGCGGTTCCCCGTAGAACGGGACCGCGTAGGCATAGTCGCCACGCCCCAGCATGTCGGCCTTGGGGATGCCTGTGAGCTCCTCCATGGCGTGGTTCCAGGCGATGACCACGCCGTCCGCGTCGATCACCATGGTCGGGTCCGGAAGGAACTCGATGATGTCGGCGAGGCGGGGCTCGGAGTCAGATCGGAAGAGCGTCGTGGAGGGACAG
>CAZIGT010000092.1:0-10105 GCA_964538465.1 uncultured Thermoleophilia bacterium
GCGGTGGAGAGGCAGCCCGCCTTCTCTGCGTGGGTGATTGGCGGTATCGTCGTTGTGCGCGATGCGGCAAGGCGACCGGCTGGAACGATCGAGCGGCGAAGCTGGCGAACGGCGACGAAGTCGGCTGGCTCAGACTCCCGCGCCCGGTAGCAGGTTCCGGCGAGACGAGCGGAGCGGCGGCGCCGGAGGAGTGGTGGACCATGCACGAAGTGACACCCGAAGACGCTGCGGCCGCGCGGGAGATGCTGGACTGGGCGCTGGCGCGGCTGGCGGACCGGCGCAGCACGCTGCCGGCCCGGTCGCCGGCGCCCGCGCTACCTGAGCTACCGGCACACGGCATCGGTACACAGGCGACAGTGCGCCTCCTGCACGATGCCGTGTTCCCCGCAGTGATCCCCTCCGACCATCCGCGGTATCTCTCGTTCGTCGCCGGAGTGCCGAGCGTGGCGGCGGTCATCGCCGACATGGCACTGCCGGCCGCCGACGTGTTCGGCGGCACCCGGGTGGAATCCCCATCGGCGATAGCGGCCGAGGACCGGGCGCTCCGCTGGCTGGCCGATGCCGCCGGCTTCCCTGCTTCCGCCGGCGGCACGTTCGTCAGCGGCGGCTCCATCGCCAATCTCAGCGCGTTGGTGGCGGCGCGGGGCGACCGGCACGCCGCCACCGGTGGCCAGCTCATCGTCTCCGGCGCCTCCGCGCACGCCTCTGTGGCCGCCGCCGCCCGCATCATGGGCTGCGACGTGCGCGCGGCGGACCCTGCCGATGCGCACGGCCGTCTCGACGGGCGCGTCCTGACGGCCGCTCTTCAGGGCAGCGACCCAGCCGACGTGGTCGCCGTGGTGGCCACCGCCGGGGCCACCAACAACGGCGCCGTGGATGACCTCGCCTCCATTGCCGATGTCTGTGCGCAGAGGGGCATCTGGCTACACGTCGACGGCGCTTACGGCGGCAGCGCGCTCATCTCTCCACGCACGCGCCATCTGTTCGCCGGCATCGAGCGCGCCGACTCCCTCACCATCAACCCTCACAAGTGGCTGTTCGTCCCGTTCGACTGCTCGGCCGTGATCTGCCGGGACAAGGGAGTGGCGGCGGCCGCGCTCACGCAGAAGGCCGACTACCTCGATGCAATCGCCGACTCCGGCGGGGGCAACCCGGCCGACCTGGCGGTCCACCTCACGCGACGCGTGCGCGGCCTGCCGCTCTGGGCCGCGCTCATGGCCTGCGGCACCGAGGCGTTCGTGGGCGCCCTGGAGCACTGCCTTGACACCGCGGCGTACGCGGCAGAGAGAATCGCCGCCGAGCCGCACCTCGAGCTCGTGGTGGACCCGTGTCTGTCCATCGTGCTCTTTCGGCGGCTCGGCTGGGATGCCGCCCGCTACGCCGCCTGGTCAGACGAAGCCGTGCGCAGCGGGCTGGCGTTCGTCATGCCGACCAGACATCTCGACGAGACCGTGCTGCGGTTCTGCTTCGTCAACCCGCTCACCACGGCCGAGGACATCGACCTCATACTTGCGAGCCTCTCATGAGCACCCAGCCCGTGCGACTTGCCGTCTCGTTCGCCGCCGGCGCCGTCGTAGGCATCTTGGCCCAAGCGCTGACGATCACGACGGGCCACGGCGGGGTCGGTGTATGGATCATCGTGGCTCTCGGGATACTGGGCGTCGCGATGGGTTTCTCGCTCATCACAGGGATCAACCTCGGCAGCCCGCTCGCAATCAAGATGGAGACGCCGTCCCAGGCGACGCCGACCCATCCCTTCGCCGGAGTGTGCGTGCTGGCCTTCACGCTGGCCGTGATCATCTGCGGCGTGGTGATGGGCGGACTGCTCGCAGACTGAGGCGAGGCACCGATGGCGCCGCGCAGTCCGGACCGCGACGTCCGTACGCGCCGCGAAGTCTCAGCCCATAGGGGCCCGCTGCCACGCGCGCCGCGCAGCTTGAACTCGCCGGCTTCGCTACCACTCGCTCGCCTGAACCCCCCGGCTTCGCTACCGGGCGCGGCTTCCGTCCACCGTTGTCGCCTTCACCCGCTCCGCGAACGCGCGCAGACGCGGCGCCACGTCTGGACCCCCGAGCGGCGTGCCGTGGCCGGAGGCCAGGACCTGCGGCTCCAGCTCGGCGAGGGCGGCCACCGACACCGCGGCGTCGCGCCAGTCACAGGTGAACCCGGCCGGCGGCCCCGGCAGCCGCGGCGTGCCGCGCGCCACGTCCAGGATCCAGCCGGCGCCGCCTTCTCCCAGGCGGCTCCACCAGGCCATGGTCAGGACGGCGTCGCCGGCGATCAGCGTCCGGTCGTCAGGCCGTAAGAGGGCGACATGGCCCGGCGTGTGGCCCGGTGTCTCGACGGCCCTCCAGTCCGGCAGACCAGGCACGCCGGTCGCCGGGTCGAACGCCTGCACCGCCTCGCCCAGGTCGCTGCCGCGTCTGAGCGCCTGCATGCACGGCGCCGGCAGGACCTGCCGCAACCAGATCACCAGGGGCTCGGGGTAGAGGGCCGTGCCGTCGACGAACGGCTTCTCACGCTCCGTGACGAACACGGGCGCATCCCAGTCCGCCGCCAGACCGGTGGCCGAGCCGGCGTGGTCGGGGTGACCGTGGGTGAGCAGGATGGACTTGGGACGGCCGGTCGCCCCGCACAGCCGTCCGGCGGCTTCCTCGATGACCCGGCCAGACCCCGCATAGCCGGCGTCGACCAGTACCCAGGAGTCCCCGGACCGCACGAAGTAGACACTGGCGCCCCGTAGCGGCAGCCAAAACACCCCTGGCGCGACCTCATACAGCTTCGCTCGCATGCTCCCCCCAGTCTGTGCGCCGATTCCCCCGTCCCGGCCGGCTCACATCGCCATCACCACAAACGATACCGGCGTCTTCAGGTCACTACCACGGCCAGCACGACGAGCACCGCCGCGAGAGGCACGAGCACCCAGGGCAGACAGCAGCCGCCGAAGAACTCGACGAGGAACCGGCGCCGGTACTCCTTGAGGACGCGGCCAGACGCATGTGTCTTCGTCTTCTCGTGGTATCTGCGCAGCCGCTCAGTAAGGCGTTTCTCCCGGGCGTTGCCCGATGCTGCAAGCGCCCCATCCAGCCCCGGAAGCGCCGCCCATGAGTACATCTCCACAAGCGCACGGACAGCCTCGCGACGAGTCGGGTCGCTGCGATCGGCAGCAACGTCCAGTAGGCCGGCCACGGCCGGTCGCACTACCTCGCGCAGTGCGTCGGCGACCGGCTCGGCAAGCGGTGGCCTCAGCGCACCAAGCAGTCGGGCGGTGTCGGACGACTCGACGAGCGCCGGCAGGAGGGCGACCAACTCGCGCTGAGCTTGGGTACGCTCAGCGTCGTCTCTCCCGTTGAAGGAGCCCCAGAGCGCCGCCTCGAATGTCGCCGCCTGCTCAGTGCTGATGGGCATGGCAGGATTCGAGTCCAGCCGCTCGCTGCAGAGCCTGTCCCGCCACGAGCGTGCCCCCCGACGCGGAGCCCGTCCCAGCCGCGGAAACGGCGCTCGACGCGGAGCGTGCCCCGGATGCGAAGCCTGCGCCTGCCGCTTGGGCGGCCCCTGCCGCGATGCGGATGTGCTAGGATGCATCCGCATCATTGCACGTCCGCACCTGCCCCGCTCGCGCGCCGGGAGGCGCATCGTCGACGCTCGTGGGAGGAGCTCATGCCTCGCACCACCATCACACTCTCGGAAGAGCGCTATCGGGCCTTGCGGCAGGCCGCTGCCCGTCGCGGCATGACCATCACGCAGATCGTCGATCAGGCCCTGGAGCTCGCAGGCATCAACACGCCGCAATCGGTGCGCGACATGCTTGTGGAGGCCGGTCGACGTTCTGGCCTCAGCGAAGCGGAGGCCACGAAGCTGGCATTGCGCGAGACACGAGCCGACCGCGACCGGCCTGCGGCCGACCGCTTCGCCTGATCCATGCCGCGCCTCTACGTCGTTGACACCAACGTCGTGGTGAGCGGGGTGCTCTCCTTCGGCCGAAGCTCCGCCCCCGCCCTGATCGTCGGCGGGATGATCGACGGGCGTGTCCCCTTCCTTCTGTCCGCCGACCTCCTTGCCGAGTACAGGAGGGTGCTGCTGCGCCGCGCAATCGCCGCCCGGCACGGTCTGGAAGCCGCTCAGGTCGACAGTCTCGCGGCGGCCCTGACCATGTATGGCTACCTGCGTCAGCCCGCCGATGTGTCGGAAACCATGGCGAGCGAGGAACCGGTCGAGCCGGCTGGCTCGGGTGACGACGCAAGCAACCTGCCTGGTGGCCCGGCCCACGTACTCGACGACCCGGTCGACCTGCCGGACGGCCCGGCCGATCAGATACCGCGGTGTCCTGCTGGAGACGAGCACATCTGTCGCCTGCTGGACCATGAGCCGTGGTCCGTACTGGTCAGTGGCAACTCCGAGCTCATACAGGCGGTGCGTGGGTGGAGGCAGACGCTCAGCCCGGCCGAGGCCGCGCGTGAGCTCGGCCTCGGCCCCGGCCGGCACGGGTGACGGCCGCCCTCACATCTCGCCGAGGGCGGTAGAGGCCACGCGCGGAGCCACACGCACGCCGTGCAGCCGCGTGAGCTTCGGCGCGAAGCTGCCCCTGGCCTTGCTCGCGCCGCTGCCGATGCCGATCGTCATGTTCTGGTCGAGGTAGTCGCCGATGAACCACTCGAGTGAGCGACCGCCGAGTGCGAGCGAGAGCCTGCCCTCGGGGGTGTAGCGGCAGATCACATTGACGCCGGCGGCGTTGCGGCCGCGATACGTCCATACGCCGCGCTTGAGCTTGAACGGCCCCAGGCGCAGGCGGTGCTGCTCGTTGATCTGGATGGCGAAGCCGCTTCGCTTGAGCAGTCGCGTCTCGACCTTCACGCCGGCCAGCGCGAAGCGGGCGCGCGCGGCCGAGGTCTCGTGGACCCTGGTGGTCAGCGTGGCGCGGCTGCAGTCGATCGCGTACGCGGCCACGGCCTTCGCGCTCGAACCCGAGCCCGTGCCCGACCGCGAGGCGAGGCGCTCGGCGGTGTGGGCGTGCACGAAACGCCCGTCTGCCGCCACCGGGATGCCGGCGGGGCTGAGCTGCCTGGCCCCGCTGCTCAGCGAGAGCTCCAGCGTCCCAGAGGTGATGCCGCGCAGCAGCGCGTCGGTGGCGCGTGCGTTGACGAACGAGACCGACCAGCGATGCTTCTGGGGATTGAGGACCAGCGTCATGGAACTGCCGCGGCCGCGCCGGTCGGCGCTGCCGTCGATGGCCAGGCGTGCCGTCATGCTGCCGTCCGCCCGCGTGCGCCAGACGCTGTCCTGTCCGGACGCCAGCGAGTAGCTGCGGCCACCCAGGGTCACGGTCACCGGACTCGCTTGGTTGTAGGAGCGGTACAGGCACGCGCCCATCACGCGGATGTCGCAGCGGCCGCCCTTGCGCAGCTTGACGCTCACGCGGCGTGGCTGGATACGCGCGAAGCGCGCCTCGACGGTCACGCCGCCCTGACCGGTGGCCACCACGCGCGCCGTGCGCTTCGCGGCGCCGCGCAGCCTCGCCTGGCTGCCGCGCAGCTTCCAGCCGACGAAGCGGTAGCCCTCGGCCGGCGTGGCGGAGACCAGCACGCCGGCCTCATCCGCCGTGGCCAACGCCGCGCCGCTCGCCGTGCGCTGCGCGCCCAGCACCGTGGCCTCGCCGCCGGCCGCCGGTCGCGCGCGCGCCGCCACGTCGCAGCTCCGCGCGCTCGCGCTGTAGCCCTCGGCGCCCGGCCCGTCGGTGTAGGCCACCACGCAGTAGTCGATACACCACGGCAGCTGGTAGTTGGCGCCCGTCCGGTAGGCCGTGGGAATCCAGTAAGCCTTCGTGTCCAGGGCGCTCATCCAGTACGCGTCCACCGTGAGCGAGGTGATGTCCGCTTTCTGGCCGGAGGGCGGCTGCGGCAGTCCCAGCTTCACCTCCATCGTCTTGGTGGCGCTGGTCGAACGGGTGAACGTGTGGCTGTGCGAGCCGCCGCCGCCCACGAACAGGAAGCTGGCGCTGCCGCCGAACGTGTTGGTCGTCGAGTCGTCATGCGCCGTGGCCATGGTGAACGAGTCGGTGGCCGTCCCGCCCTGCCCGAGGGTCCACGTGAGGCTCGCCACCTTGCTGCCGTCGACCAGCTTCCCGTGCGTGCTCGCCATGGCGAGCGGATCGCGTCCGTGCCAGGCGCGCACGTCGGTGGTGTCCGGAGCCGCCGTCATGCCGGCGAAGCGCTCGTTGAACGGCGCGATCCGGCTCTCGTCCTTGGTTCCCGGGCTCTTCTGGTCGAATGCGTACTGCATGTCCTGGATGGACGTGGCGTTGGTGATATACACGGACTCACCGGCGATGGCGGTCCCGTTCCAGTCCGAGCGGGAGTAGCGCTGCACCTCGAACTCGGGCGCCTTGGCGAGGGCGATGCCGTAGTGGGTCGGCGTGGTCGAGCTGGGCCAGAACTGCCAGGTCTGCACCTTCTCGCTGTGCTCGGTGGTGACCTGGGTGTGGTCGGTGGACCAGGAGAAGTCCGCGCCGATGGCGTTGGTGTTGAGGCCGGGCGGCAGGACCTCCCACTTGAGACTGACGCCGGCAGTCCCGGAGGAGGAGTTGCTGTCGGTGGTCCCCGCGGACTGCGAGGTGCCGAAGACCGTGCTGGAATACTTCTCCGCGTCCGAGCCGAAGACGTCGGACTGACTGTTGTGGTTCAGGGCTGTGGGCGGAGTGCCGTAGAGGATGCCGACGAGCTCCTGCGCGCTGGGGTCGGTGTTGAGGGGAAGGAGGTAGGGGTACTTGATGGCCGACTTGCCGTCGACCAGCGGCAGCGTCTTGCCGCTGTACGGGTCTACGGCCGGCAAGGCATTGCCGTTCTCGTCGGTCGTGTCCTGCGACACGGGCGTCAGGTAGTCGGACGCCAGACAGCCGAAGAGCGGGTACGGCCCGCGCTTCTCCCAGCCGTTGCCGCTCGAGTCCGCGCTGGCCGTGCCCGAGCCCGGCGTGTTCGTCTCGCCCACGCCCGTTGGGTCCGTCAGGCCTGCGGCCGCCGTGCCGCTCTTCTTCGTCACCGCGTTCACGTTGGGCAGCGCGTTCACCGAGCTGATGTAACAGATGTACTGCCGCCAGGTGTGGTAGTCGCCCACACTCAGCTTGCTCTCATCCTGCAAGTAGATGGGGAAGACCAGGAACGACGTCGCCAGCGGGTGCTTGTACGAGCAGTCGCGGGCCCCCCCGTCGCCATTGCGGTAGAACCACGAACTGCCGTAGTCCTCGGAATCCCAGTCCATGGTGATGGGACTCTCGTCTCCCGGCTCGAGCCGGTAGGTGTACGTGTCGACGAACTCGGAGGTGGCCTCCAGCGCCAGCCAGGAGTCCCAGCGGTAGCCACCGCCTGATTGGACCACCGCGGTGATGGTGTCGCCCTGCACGCCGGCGTTGAGACCGCCGCGCACCAGCCCGATCTCCAGCGGACCGCAGTCGTAGGAGATCTTGCCGTAGACGAGGTTGTGCTCGGTCCAGTCGTAGCTGCTCTCGTCCATGTAGTCGAAGCTTCCGTCGCCGTTCGGCCTGTAGATGAAGATGACCGAGCAGCACGGGTGCCAGTGCGTGAGCACCGGGCCGCACTCCGCCGGGGTCTGATCGTAGGGCGGGGAGTAGTCGCCGAAGATGGCGCCGACCGCAAGGTAGGTGACGCCCTTGTAGGTGAGGGGGATTGCCGTCACGTCGCGGATGTCCTGATCCTCGGTGATGGCGTCGGTCAGGGTGGGATACGACTTGGTGGTCAGGTCGGTCTGATAGCCCATACAGGCCGTGCCGCCATTATGCGTCACGAAGACGAAGCGTCCGTCGACGGCAACGACCGAGCCGACCATGTGGCGCCTCTCGCGCGGCGAGACCGGTTGCCCGGAGCTGTCCCAGCCGGCCCCGTAGCCGCACCAGCGCGTCCAGGCCACCTGGTCGACCCAGGCGGCGGCGGCGCTGCGTTCCGTGCCGAACTGCTCGGTGTAGCGCCGCCAGCAGAGCGTGCCGTCTCCGGCCTTCTTCTGGTAGAAGAAGTAGAGCTCCGGGGAGGCGCCGCCGACCTCGCAGGTGCCCAGGAAGCGCATGCCCGATGACTGCGGCAGCACGAGGATCGCGTTCCCCTGCTGGACCGGGTTCTGGCCGGGGGCGAACTTGATCGGTGTGGCCCAGACGGCGCCGTTGGTCTCGTTGAACACGTAGGTATGGCCGTAGGTGGCCACGTCCATCGCGGAACCCAGCAAGTATTGCATGGAGCTGTAGTCGTCGTCGGGGCGGTACCAGGTGTCGCCCAGGTCCGTGTGGAACGGCGAACCCACGACCGTGCCCTTGTCGTTGGTGAGCGGGAAGTAGGTGTCACCGGCGCGGGCGGGACCGGCGGCGGCCGCCGCGCCCAGCAGCAGGAAGACGGCCGAGAGCAAAGCCGCGCTCAGTACGACCCGCAGAGATGGCTTCCGGACTGTGCGCGCACCCGTCTTCATCGATCGCCCTCCTCATGCCTCAGACCGCCGGCGGTGGCGGAACCCGACCCGACCGCTTCCGCGCGGGCTCGTGCCCGCCCCGCGCGGTCACACTCCGTCCTGCCGGGGCTTGTGTACGTCTCCGCGCGGTGGTGCATGGTCCCGCGCCTTCGCACCGTGATGGCGCAGCCGAGCGTCGTCCCACACGGGCCCGATCGTGAACGACGCGGGCCCGAGCCGCCTCCCCGCGTCGTCTGATTCGTGTTACCGCAACGCTCCCCTGTCGCGCGCCTCGGCGCCACGGCCCACGGCGACGGGCGCAGCGAGAGCGCCTGCTACTGCAGCTTCTTCAGCCCAGCCATATCCTTCTCGAACTCCTCGTGCGCTAAGGCGGCATCGGCATCGCCGTCCGCAAGCTGCTGCGCGGACAAGTCCAATGCCGGCGGGTCATGACTCAGCGCCTCGTACGAGAGATACACGTGGGTGAGCGCCATCTGCAGGAGGATCTTGAACTCGCCCCAGACCCGGCCCACGTGCTGCCGGAAGCGACGACGATCGCTCTTGGCGACGAAGAACCGTGATGCCTTGGCCTTGAAGGCGTCGAGCCTCTTGGTGATGGCCGACATCAACAAGCGGGGCTTGTCTTTCGCCGCGTTGTAGACCTGAAGCGCGTAGTTCTCGCCTGCCACCAGATCCTCTCTGTGAGAGGGGTCGCCGATCATCGGCGCGAGAGTCGCGGCGAGACTGGACGACTGGAGTTCCGTCTCATCGTAGGTATGGGCAAACTGGTCGAACGCCTTCTGC
Organism: uncultured Thermoleophilia bacterium; assembly: GCA_964538465.1. Taxonomy (GTDB): domain Bacteria; phylum Actinomycetota; class Thermoleophilia; order UBA2241; family UBA2241; genus UBA6103. The sequence goes on from CAZIGT010000092.1 coordinate 9,250, forward strand.
CAGCCGGTCAGGTTCCTCTTGTATTCGGCCCGGTACTTCGCCTTGACGTGCGCGGTAGCCGTACCTGGCGCGAGCAGCACCATCCCGACGGCCACCAGGACCACGGCGACGAGCAGACGCCACAAGGGAGTCCCCTGGCGTCCGGCCGAGCCGTGCCTTGTCTCCATCCTCATGAGCCCTCCTCTCCTCCGTTCTGTTCTTCATACTCTCGCCTGCCGCCTGCCGGTAGCCGTGACCGTTGTGCCGAGATTCCCCTGCGTGCGGGACCTACCAGGGCCGAGGTGCGGCAACCGACGGCACACTCGGCCCCCTCGTTGTGTCGGCGCCGACGGCGAGCGTACCGGCGGGACCAACCACCCACTGGAGACCCGCTCAACGGCGACACAGCAGTCCGGCGATCGCGTCGGCAGAGTCCACCGTACTACAGCGTCGGGAGGTTGACCATGGCCGCGAACACCGAACCGTACGCAGCCCGTCTCGACATCGACTATCCCGAAGCGCTCGACCGGTTCACGACGTTCTTCTGGGCTCTCTGGCTCATCCCGATCGGCATCATCGTCACCCTGATCTCCGCCACGGCGACGTGGACCCAGATCGACCGTACCGGTCGGATGTTCACGCGCACGAGCGGAGGGATCGCCGCCGGGCTCTGCGGGGCGCCCGTCCTGATGATCGTGTTCCGGGAGCGGTACCCGCGGTGGTGGTTCGACTTCGCCCGGGAGCTCACGCGCTTCAGCACGCGGGTCGGCGCCTACGCCTTGCTGATCACCGACGTATATCCGTCGACCATCGATGAGCAGTCGGTGCATCTCGAGATCGACTACCCGGACGTAGAACACGACCTCAACCGCTGGCT
>CAZIGT010000093.1:0-10023 GCA_964538465.1 uncultured Thermoleophilia bacterium
CCGCGCACACGTCACGCCAGCGGAGCGTGAGTACCCGTATTCTGCTACGTCAGGAGGCCTTTCCCTTCTTTGCGCCCTTGGCCGCGGGCGCCGCAGGCGCGGCAGGGATCTCCTCGCTCTCTTCGGGGAGCGCGTCGTAGGTCTCTTCGTCCTCGACCGTCTCTTCCTCCTCGACCGCGTCTTCCCCCTCGTAGCCCTCTTCGGCGTACTCGCCCTCTTCGTCGTACTCTTCGTACTCCTCGCCGGCCTCGAGTGCGTCGGTCTCGTCGTCGTAGTACTCCTCCTCTTCCACGTACTCGTCCTCTTCCTCGTGGAGAGGCTGCGTGATCGAGGAGATGGCGCGCTTGAGGAAGCGGATCTGCGTGCGTGGCGCCACTTCGATAACGACCCAGTCGGGGCCGACCTTCTTGACCGTGCCGTACATGCCGCCGATGGTGAGGACTTCATCACCACGCTTCAGCATGGAGACCATCTCCTGGTGCTGCGCCTTCTGTTTACGCTGCGGCCGGATGGCTAGGAAGTAGAAGATGGCGCCGAACAGGACGACGTAGATGATGAGCATCACGGTGCCGTTCACAGTGCAACTCCCCCTTGTGGGTGGTACTGAACGCCGGATGTCACCTGCCGGCGACTGAAGCGGCGAACTCTACAAAACGGCCCGCGCATATCGCATCGCGGGCATCCGAGCACAATCTTACCAGAGTCCGCAGGTTGTGCAGGCTGAGCAACTCGTGCGCAAGGAGCTCTTTCTGGTTCACGAGATGACGCAGATAGGCGCGACTGAAGCTTGCGCAGCAGGGGCAGTCGCAGTGCTCGTCGAGGGGGGCCTTGTCGTCGGCGAAGCGAGCGTTGCGGAGGTTCAGCCGCGATCCGTCGCGCAGGAGCGCCGTGCCGGTGCGCGCCATGCGCGTGGGTAGCACGCAATCGAACACGTCTACACCGCGGGCGATGACCTCGACGATGCCACGCGGGTCGCCTATGCCCATGAAGTAACGCAGCCGGTCGTCGGGCAGCGACTCGTCCATGAGCTCGACGGTGGCGAGCATCTGGTCGCCGCGCTCGCCGACGGAGAGGCCCCCGATGGCGTAGGCGGCGAAGCCCACTTCCTGGAGCTCGGCGGCCGAGCGACGGCGCAGCGCTTCGTCGACGCCGCCCTGGACGATGCCCACGAGCATCTGATCGCGGCGACCGTGCGCCTCCTTGCAGGCCGCCGCCCACCGTGTGGTGCGCTCGACAGCGGCGGCCAGCTCGGTCCTCGTCGCCGTGCCGGGCGCGCACTCGTCGAGACACATGACGATGTCGGCTCCGAGCGCCTCCTGCGCCGCCATCGCGACCTCCGGTGTCAGCACGTGGCGTGAACCGTCGTAGACGGACGTGAACTCCACGCCGTCGTCGCGCAGCAGCCGCGTGTCGGCGAGGCTGAACACCTGGAAGCCACCCGAGTCGGTGAGGATCGGGCCCGGCCAGCCCATGAAGCCGTGCAGGCCACCGTGTGCCGCGACCAGCGCCGTGCCCGGGCGGAAGAACAGGTGGTATGCATTGGCGAGCACCACCTGCGCGCCGATCCGGGCCAGATCCCAGGGCGGCACCGCCTTCACCGTCGCCTTGGTGCCCACCGGCATGAAGCACGGCGTGAGCACCTCGCCGTGCGGGGTCCTGAGGCGCCCTGCACGGGCACGGCCGTCGCGCCGCTCGACGTGGAACAGGAAGTCTTCCGGGCCTGTCGTCATGTCGAGTGGCTTCCTTTGCCTATGCCCAGATGCGTGTCGACTTCATAGCGCCGTCTTTCTCCCAACGAGCCTTCACAGAACCATCATGGCGTCGCCGAGGCTGTAGAACCGATAGCGCTCGCGGATGGCATGATCATAGACCGCGCGAGTCTCAGGCACGCCGGCGAACGCCATGACGAGTGCCAGGAGGCTGGTTCGTGGGAGGTGGAAGTTGGTCACCATGGCGTCGACCACCCGGAAGGTGTACCCAGGGTAGATGAACAGCTGCGTGGACCCACGGAGCACGCCGCCGTCTGCGTGGGCGACGGCACCCGGGGTTTGGGCGAGATGCTCGAGCGTGCGCACCGCCGTGGTGCCCACGGCTACCACACGGCGGCCTTCGTCACGCGCCCGCTGCACTTCGCGCCAGGCGTCCGCGGTCACCTCGAAGGTCTCGGCGTGCAGGTGATTGTCCGCCACCTCGTCCGCCGCGAGCGGCTTGAACGTGCCCAGGCCCACGTGGAGCGTGATCTCCACGATGCGTATGCCGGCCGAATGGAGCATGCGATCGAGCGACGGCGTGAAGTGCAGGCCGGCCGTGGGCGCAGCGGCCGACCCGGGACGGCGCGCAAAGGTGGTCTGATAGCGCTCCGGATCGGCGAGGCGCCGCCGTATGTACGGCGGCAGCGGCGCCTCGCCGCATTGGACGAGCCGTTCGGGAACAGACCCGACAGGATCACTCTCCACCAGCCAGCGACCGTCTCCGAACCCCCGCAGCACACGGACGCTCCATGACGGGTCGGCTTCGTTGGCGAGGATGTCGCCGGCTCGCGGCCTGCCCCGGATCAGAACCTCCCAGACCTCGCCGAGCTCGACGTCGCGCCGCTCGTCCTCCGGGTCTGCCGCGTGGAGGAACAGCAGCTCGAGGCGGCCGCCGCTCGGCCGCCGGAAGTGCGTGCGCGCGGCCAGCACCCGGGTGTCGTTGCGGACAAGCACGTCGCCGGCGCGAAGCAGCGTCGGGAGGTCGGTGAACGTACGGTCCTCGATGCGCGTCGCCACTTCACGGGGATCCCCCGCGGCGCACCTTGGCGGCCGACGATACACGAGAAGCCGGGAGGCATCCCGTGGGTCGGCAGGTTCCTGGGCTATCAGCTCGGGTGGCAGCGCGTAGTCGAGCTCGTCGAGGCGCATCCTGGGTCTCCCGGCGGTCGCAGCTGGCCGGTGGGGCTACTCGGTGGAACGGCCGGCCGGCGTGCGCCGCGCGCGTCGCTCGTGCCAGGCCTCCCACTTGCTGAGGGCGCACCCGCAGTAGCTCTGGCGATAGAGCCCGAGACGGCGGCTCTCGTCGAAGTGGCGCCGGAAGAGGTGGCGCTGGTCGCGGTACTCGAACCGGACATCGAACGTGGCCGCGGCCATGAGCCCGGCCTCCTGGATCATCTCATGATGCTGGTACGGGCTCACAGCCAGCGTCGTGGCGAACGAGGGCGCCCCGTTCAGGGCCGCGTTACGGGCCGTCTCGAAGAGCCGCATGACCACGCAGAGACGGCAGCGGCTCTCCCTGTCGTCCGGCCCGCACGCCTGCCAGGCGTCTCGCCAGGCTTCGAGCGCTGCCACGGTCTCGTCCCCGGCATCCTCCACGGGCACCACGCGGAGGGGCGTGTCGAGGGCGTCGGCCGTTGTGCGCACCGCCTCCAGCCGCCGCTCGTACTCGAGCGCCGGCTCGATGTTCGGATTGAAGAAGAGCAGCTCCGGGCTGAACCCGGTGTCACGCCAGTCGGGGATCGCCACGCTGGCGCACGGACCGCAACAGGCGTGCAGGGTCATCCGCGTCATGACGCCTCAGTCGAACAGGCGGGAAGGCTCGTCCGGCGGTTCTACACCGCAGTGCCGGTAGCCGGACCGCGTGAGCACCCTGCCTCGAGGCGTGCGCTTCAGGAAGCCGCGCATGATCAGATACGGCTCGTAGACATCCATGAGGGTGTCAGCCTCTTCCCCAAGGGCCACAGCCAACGTGTCCAGGCCCACCGGACCGCCGTCGAACTTCTCGCAGATCGTCAGGAGCACGTCACGATCGAGCTTGTCCAGCCCTTGGCCATCCACCTGCAGCAACTCCAGTGCGGCGAGAGAGATCTCGTGGGTCACCTCGCCGCCGTGTCGTACCTCGGCGTAGTCGCGCACGCGGCGCAGGAGCCGGTTGGCTACGCGGGGTGTGCCCCGTGACCGGCGCGCTATCTCCTCTGCCGCCTCTGCATCCACAGGCGTGCCCAGGATGCCGGCCGAGCGCAGCACGATCCGGGTCAGCTCGCCGTTGTCGTAGTACTCGAGCCGCTGCCATACCCCGAAGCGGTCTCGCAGAGGCGTCGTGAGGAGTCCCGTGCGCGTGGTGGCGCCGATGAGCGTGAACGGGGGGATCGACATGCGGATGCTGCGTGCGGCGGGGCCTTCACCGATCATGATGTCGCTCTCGTAGTCTTCCATGGCCGGGTAGAGCCCCTCTTCCACGGCCGCGTTGAGGCGGGGGATCTCGTCGACGAACAGGACGTCGCCTTCCTGCAGGTTGGTGAGCAGGCCGGCGCCGTCCACCTTCCGTTCCAGCGCCGGGCCTGACGTGGTGTGCACGCCCACGCCGAGCTCGTTGGCGATGATGCCCGCCAGTGTGGTCTTGCCCAGCCCGGGCGGCCCTGCCAGCAGGACGTGGTCGAGCGTCTCGCCACGGTTCTTGGCCGCCTGTACGAAGATCTCGAGCTGCTCTTTCGCCGCGCCCTGCCCGACGAAGTCGGCGAAGCGCTTGGGGCGCAGCGACAGCTCGACGTCGTGCTCTTCCGGTCGTTCCTGGGGATCGCCCAAACGATTGCGGACGGGTCCACCCCGGCGCTCAGGGTCGCTCACTGCACACCCCCATCATGATCCCCTCGCCTTGCCGAGCGCATATCGCACGAGGTCTTCCACAGAGGCCTCACCGGGAGCGCCCTTGAGCGCCGCGTCCGCCTCGGCGTAGGTGAGCCCCCAATTGACGAGCGCGGTGCGGGCGGCCACGAGGTCGGCCACCGCGCCGTCCGCGGGCGCAGGCACGACGCCGCCGTCAGCCGGCGCGGCGATACGGTCCTTGAGCTCGACGATGAGCCTCTGGGCCAGCTTGCGACCGATGCCCGGGATGGACTCGAAGCGTTTGTGATCGTCCTGCAGTGCGGCCAGTTCGAGGTCTTCGACCGGATACGCCGACAGTATGCTCAGAGCCACCTTGGGTCCCACGCCGCTCACCGCGATGAGCTGTCGGAAGAAGGCCAGCTCGCGGCGGTTGCGGAAGCCGAAGAGCTGCAGCGCGTCGTCGCGCACGTGGAGGTGCGTGATGTACGTGAGCTCCTCCCCCGTGTGCGCCGACGCCTGCGAGGCCAGCCGGCCCGGGACCAGCAGCTCGAGGCCGACTCCGCCGACATCGACCACCACACGGTCGGCGTCGGCCTCCACAACGATGCCGCGGACATGTGCGATCACTGCTTCTTCTTCTCTCCCAGAGCCATCGCGGCAGCCTTTCGCGCGCGACCCAGATGGGCGTGGGTGATGGCCACGGCCAAGGCGTCTGCGGCATGGTCCGGCTGCGGGATCCGCTTGAGTCCCAGCAGTACTTTCGTCATCTCCTGGACCTGCACCTTGCTGGCCCTACCGTAGCCCGTGACCGCCTGCTTGATGGCCAGAGGCGAGTAGTCGACAGACTCGATGCCATGCTCGGCGGCGGCGAGCATGATCACGCCACGGGCGTGGCCGACGGTGAGCGCGGTCTTCACGTTCACGTTGACGAAGAGTTCCTCAATGGCGACCGCGTCTGGTTTGAAGCGACGCAGCAGCGTGCCGAGTTCGTCGTGGATGCGCCGCAGGCGTGCGCCGTTGCCGTCCCGAGCAGATGTGACGATACAGCCGTGTCCCTGGGTGGAGAGCCGGTTGCCCTCCTGGACCACGACGCCCCAGCCGGTGCTCGCCGTGCCCGGGTCGATGCCGAGGATGACCATGTGCGGCCCGGCCGTGCGGCCGGTCAGCCGGCGATCGCTTCGAGCACGTCGTCCGGGATGTCGAAGTTGGCGTACACATCCTGGACGTCGTCGCTGTCCTCGAGCGCGTCGATGAGCCGCATGACGCGCCGTGCGTCTGCCTCGTCGAGCTTCACGGTGCTCTTCGGGATCATCGTGAGCTCGGCCGCCTCCATCTCGATGCCGGCCTCCGTAAGAGCATCGCGAACCGCGTGCAGGTCCGCCGGCTGGGTGACGATCTGGTAGCTCTCGCCGTCGAGGACGACGTCGTCGGCGCCGCCTTCCAGGGCGGCGGTCATCACGTCGTCCTCCTCGTACTTCTCGGCCGGCACGATGATGGACCCGCGGCGCTCGAAGACCCAGCTCACGGCTCCGGGTTCGGCCAGGCTGCCGTTGTGCTTGGTGAACGCACCGCGCACCTCAGCGGCCGTGCGGTTCCGGTTGTCGGTGAGCGCTTCGACCAGGACGGCGACGCCGGCCGCGCCATAGCCCTCGTACACGATGGACTCGAACGATTCGCCGCTCCCCTGCCCCGATCCGCGTTGTATGGCCCGCTCGATGTTGTCCTTGGGCATGCTGTAACCGCGCGCCTTCTCGATGGCGGCATAGAGCGCCGCGTTGGCGGCCGGGTCTGGTCCGCCCTCGCGGGCAGCCACCATGATGGCCCTGGACAGCTTCGAGAAGAGCTGGCCGCGCTTGGCGTCCTCCTTGCCCTTCTTGTGCTTGATGGTCGACCATTTCGAGTGACCCGACACGGCGCTCCCTCCTTTCCCGTATCTCCGTCCTGCTCGTTACTTGGAGTCTTCCTTGGCCTTGCGCGCCTCGTCTATGATCTTCGGTGCGATGTGGGCCGGCACTTCCTCGTAGCGCAGGAACTCCATGGAGTAGTCACCTCGTCCGCCTGTCATGGACGTGAGGTCGGGGGCGTACGTGAGCATCTCCGCCAGCGGCACCTCGGCGCTCACCACGCTGTAGTGACCGCGTGGGTTCGTGCCCAGCACACGACCACGGCGGGAGTTCAGGTCGCCGATGACGTCGCCGGTGTTCTCCTCCGGCGCAGTGATCTCGACGGCCATGATCGGCTCGAGCAAGACTGGCTGAGCCTTCTCGCAGGCGGCCTTGAAGCCGATGGAGCCGGCGATCTTGAAGGCCATGTCCGATGAGTCGACAGGGTGGTGCTTGCCGTCGTACAGGACCACCTGGATGTCGACCATGGGATAGCCGGCGAGGAGGCCGTCGGTCATGGATTCGACGATGCCCTTCTCGACTGCCGGGATGAAGTTGCGCGGGATGGCGCCGCCGACGATCTTGTCGACGAACTCGAAGCCTTCGCCGCGGCCGCGCGCCGAGACCTCGACCCAAGTATCGGCGAACTGCCCGCGTCCACCCGTCTGTTTCTTGTGCTTGCCCTGCGCCTTTGCTGAGCCCTTGATGGTCTCGCGGTACGGGACACGCGGTGGATGCAGGTCGACCTCTACGCCGAAGCGCCGCTTCATGCGCTCGACGGCCACCTCGACGTGCACCTGACTCATCCCGCTGACTATGGTCTCGCCGGTCTGCGAGTCGCGGTGCACCTGAAGCATCGGGTCCTCTTCCGAGAGGCGCCGCAGAGCGTTGATCACCTTGTCTTCGTCGCCCTTGCTCTTGGCCGCCACCGCGAACGACATGAGCGGCGCCGGGAACTCGAAGGGCGCGAACGAAACCACCGTTCCTTCTGCGCAGATGGCGTCGCCGCTCACCACGTCCTTGAGCTTGGCGATGGCACCGATGTCGCCCGCCACCACCGCATCGATCTGCTTCTGTTCCTTGGCCTGCGGCTTCAGCAGCTGTCCGAGACGCTCCTTGTGACCGTCCCTGGGGATGACCACGTTGCTGTCGCTCTTGAGCGTGCCCTGCACGACGCGGAACACGTTGACATGGCCGCTGAAGGGATCGGCGAAGGTCTTGAACACGAGGGCGACGACCGGCTTGCCGGGGTCGCAGGAGAGCTCGACCGCGTTCCCGTCGGCGTCCATACCCTGCGGCGGGGTGATGTCCTTGGGTGACGGCGCGCCGTCAAGCAGGTCTAGCAGCGCGTCGACGCCGGCGAGATGCGTGGCGGAGCCGGCGGCTACCGGGAACAGCTTGCCGGCACGGAAGGCTGCCGAGAAGGCGTCGGCAAGCTGCGCTGCGGCGATCTCCTCGCCCTCGAGGTACTTCTCCATGAGCGCGTCGTCGGTCTCGACGACCGCTTCGGTGAGGGCATCGCGACCTTCCGCCGCCGCATCGGCGAGCTCCGCCGGGATGTCGGATTCCACGAGCTTGCTGCCGTCCCAGGTCTGCGCCTTCATACGCAGCAGGTCGACGACGCCACTGAAGGAGTGCTCGCTGCCTATGGGCAGATGGACCGCCACGACCTGCGAGCCGAAGGCGCCGCGGAGAGCCTCGACGGTGGCTGCGAAGTCCGCGCGCTCACGGTCGAGCATGTTGCAGAAGAGGACTCGCGCCAGGCTGCGCTCTTCGGCGCGCGCCCATAGCCGTTCGGTCTGGACCTCGACGCCGTTGACGGCGTTCACCAGCATGACCGCTGTCTCTACGACGCGCAGAGCCGAGATGGTATCCGCCAGGAAGCTGGAGTCGCCGGGGGTGTCAAGCACGTTGAACAGCACACCCTTGCGCTCGATGTGGGTGAGAGTGCCGGACAGGCTGAGCTGCCGTTTCTTCTCGTCGTCGTCGAAGTCCGAGACGGTGGTGCCTTCCTGGACGCTGCCGAGGCGGGTCACGACGCCCGAGCGGTACAGCATCGCCTCGAGCAAAGACGTCTTGCCGGTGCCCCGGTGACCGACGAGTGCGATGTTCCTGATCTTGCCCGGGTCGTTCATGCTTGCTCTCCTGTGTGTCTCGACGGGCTGGCCTCTGAGCACGGGGCGCGTACGCACGGCCGGGAGGCCGCCCGCCGGGGTCCTGGCGGAGCCAGAAGTCTAGCACAGGGTGCAGCCGACGGAGCGCCGGCAGCTGGGCGGTTTGCAGGCTATTACGGGCGTCGGCGGAGGGCGCGCGACGCCCCTGACGATCGACTGCTCGCGGACGCGGACCTCAGACGTTCAGGGTGATGGCCTGCTGTCCGCAGACCTGCAGGCAACGTCCGCACAGGGCGCACGCGTCCGGCGAGGATGCCACGACGGTGCCATGGCCATCGAGAGAGAACACGCCCTGCGGGCATGCCTGGAGGCAGTGTCCGCAACCGCTGCAGCGCCCGCCGTCGATCACCACGTGCGTGCTCTGCGCGGCGGAGCTCTGGCCCGTCGCGCCGCCGGCGTCAGAGCTTCCCGCTCCCTGTGTCTGCGGCGCGGGGCCGCTCTGACCGTCGGACGCGCCCGCGGCACTGTCCCCGAAGCTCTCCTGGTCGGCTTGACCGTACTCCTGGACGTCGGCAGGGGCCCGGTCGTCGTCGCCACGGAGGGCGATGCCGGCGAGCGCGGCGCCGGCGACCACGCCTGTGACCACGCCCAGGAACGCCTTGCGGGAGTACTTTCGCGGCTGCTCGCCGTCGTTCTGGGATTGCCGCGTCTCTGCTCGGCTCGGCGAGCCGCCGCGCTCCGCAGACACACGTGTGTCTCGATCGGTGCTCATCTGGGGCAGGCCGATGACCGTGGTCGCTTCACTCGGCGTTGCAGCGCCGGATCGCGTTGCTGGGGCGGCTGCGCCCACGGACGCGGCCGCCGCCGCAGCGCGGGCGCACGAAGGGTCGGCGGCGGCAGCGGATGCGAGTGCCCGTCCCCGGGCGTCCGCGCGTCTGCCGAACACACGACGCGTCATGTTCACGATCCAGCCGGTATGCAGGAGCGCGTGCACGAGCACGCCACCGATCATGACGAGGCCGCTCCACTTGTGCAGTGCGCTCCACGTGCTCATGTCGACACCGAGCAGGCTGGTTGTGCCTGAGCTCGTGATGGTGATCCAGTCGTTGGGCAGCAGGAAGACGATGCTACTGACCGTCGCCACCAGGAAGGCGCTCCCGATGGCCGCGTCGACTGCGTAGTTTGTGAAGGCGCGTTTCATCCCGTTCCTCGCGTTGTCGGCGGGGCTGTGCCCGCGTGGCCTGAGCCGGGCACATGGACCCGGTCATACGCCCAGACTGGCTGAGACAGCCCGGCGGCACGAGACGGGCCAGTGGATGACCGGCCGTGACGCTCGGGTGGTCGCCAGCGCTTGAGTGAGACAAGCCTAGACGGCACGTGCGGAGAAACCGTGAAGGGGTCGTGACGACTTCTTGAGCGTCAGTTAAGCGCCGGCCGGCGGGGATCAGG
>CAZIGT010000094.1:0-1387 GCA_964538465.1 uncultured Thermoleophilia bacterium
GCTTGGCGGAGTCGACGGCCCGGGAGGCGGCGGTGGCGCCGTCGTAGATCTTGTTGACGCCGCTGGCCGTGACGGTGAGGTCCTTGGCGGTGATGTCGGCGGTCGTGCTGGCGGTATCGCTGGCAAGGCTGTAGTTGACCGCGTCCCGACCGCTGATCGAGATACCGCTGACGGTCACGGTCTTGGCCGTGCCGACGTCCTTGTCGGCGAAGACGGCCTCCGTGTGGCCGAAGGTCACCTCGTCGCCGGCGACGATGCCGGCGCTCGACAGGGTCACGTCGGCGCTGTCGCTGCGGTCGTAGACCTTGTCGTCAGCGCTGGCCGTGACCGTGATCGAGGTGGCCGCAGGACGCAGGGCCACGAGTTGCGCGACCCACGGACTCGAGATGAAGCCTCCCAGCCACGATAGCTTGTCTCCGCTGTTCCCAGCCTCGGCGTACGCCTGGTCTGCTACCCGAAGGGCCGGCCCCTGCAGCAGGGAGTGGTTCAGACGCGCGCGACTATCCATACCGGAAGGAGTGGCCGGACGGGTCAAGCCCGTCCAGTCATCGGAACCCAGGACGGCGACGGCCATGGACCCGGCGCGCACGGTCACCGAGGAGGCGATGAGGTCATCCGAGTCGCCGGTGTTCGCGCTCCAAGCGGAGACCGGGCTGGCCTGGTTCACCCCCGTGTAGCGAAGGATGAGGCCGACCGCTCTCTGATCATCGGAGCCGTAGTCGATGGTGAATGCGTAGGTGGGACCTTCGCTCACCCCGGCGATCCTGTAGCAGACGGCCTGCCCCATGTTCGTGCCCTGCGGAGTGTCGAGCAGCGTGGTCCAACCGGACGGCGCGGTCACCGCGCCGTCCCCATTGCGCGTTATCACAGCCAGGAGGAGGTCTCCTGACGATGTGCTGCCGGGCTTGGAGAGCACGAGTGTGGTGTTGGATGTGGTGGCCGTGGTGCCGGCGGATCCAAAGCCCACGGCCGCCGATGCGGCGGCCGGGACCATGCCGGCGACGAGCAGGGCTGCCAGCAGGCAGAGCAGCAGGAGATGGCGTGCCTGTCGCGAGCTGCGAGCTTCACCACCACCCCTTTGTTTGGCAAGGATCGTGGCTCTGCTCGCTCTCATGGGACCCCCTAGATCCGTCTTGCTGTCAGCCGCGGGATCAGCTGATGGCTTGCTTCAGTGCATGCGGGTAGCACTTGTCGCTACTATCGCAGGAACCTAGTAGACGTTGAATGGGTTATCCGTCTACAGCAGCGACCGGAGCGGTCGGCGCCGCGTCGCCCATCCGTGCCCGACGACGGCCGGGAGGGACACCACCGAGCGCGGCTGGTCCGGCACGGTAGACGTCGTCGGCGCAGCCGGTCCGGGGCGCCGGCCTCCCCTGCCGCAGTCAGC
>CAZIGT010000094.1:1397-10013 GCA_964538465.1 uncultured Thermoleophilia bacterium
CGCGGTCAGCCGTCGCTCTGGAATGAGAAGCCGGCGGAGATGATCCGCTCGCAGGCCGCGGCCACGTCGGCGTCGTAGCGCGTGCCGGCTCCGGCGCGGATCTCGTCCAGGGCGACCGCGTCTCCAAGGGCCGGACGGTATGGACGGTGCGAGGCCATCGCCTCGAACACGTCGGCCACCGCCAGGATGCGCGCCTCGAGGAGGATCTCCTCACCACGCAGTCCGCTTGGGTAGCCGCTGCCATCCATGCGTTCGTGATGTTGCAGGACGAACTGCGCGACCGGCTGTACGAACTCGATGGGCTGCAAAATCTCAGCGCCCACCGCGGGATGCCGCTTCACCAGGCTGAATTCGTAGTCACGCAGCCTCCCTGGCTTGCTGAGGATCTCGGCCGGCACGCCGATCTTGCCGATGTCGTGGACCGAGCCGGCCAGCCGGATGCCTTCGAGCCGCTCGTCGTCGAGCCCCAGTTCGCGCCCTATCGCCTCCGCCAACTGCGTAACGCGGCGTTCGTGGCCTGCGGTGTAGGGATCACGCCTCTCGACAGCGGAACCCATGGCCAGCACGGCACCTTCCACCGTTCGCCGCAGTCGCTCCGCGTGCTCGTTGCGCACCTGCTCTGCGCGCCTGCGCTCGGTGATGTCACGCGAGATGCCATGCGCCTCCAGACGCCCGGTCGCCTCGTCGACCATGAAGGTCGTGACCACCTCCGTCCACACCGTGCTCCCGTCTTTGCACGGTTGCTCCATGATGTCGACGTACGAACGCCTCTCTCCCGCCTCGAAGGCCGCCAGGCGATCTGCCACGTTCTCCCGGACGAACCGCAGGGATTCGGGCGTCAGCGCGCCGGCCAACCCCTGCTCCATCACCTCTTCGACTGTGTAGCCGCGGAGCCGTTCCACAGAAGGACTCACGTAGCGGAAGCTCTGGCTTTCGACGTCGATGACCCAGATGACGTCCGCTCCCCGCTCGGCGACCAGGCGGTAGCGACGCTCGCTCTCCTGCAGCCGCCTCTCCGCCTGCCAGCGCTCGGTGATGTCACTCACGGCCACGAACAACGTGTTGTCGGATTCGTCGCCCGAAGGACAGGTGATAGTGCCCAGGCAGACGATCGGTCGCCCCTTGACTGTGCGTAGCGGCAGTTCGGCTCTGGTGGACGTCACTCCGCCCAGTACGTCCGCGAGCAGCATGATGGTCGCCGGCAATGCCTCCGCCGTGAACATCTCAGCGAAGCCCGAGAAGAACTCTTCCTTGCTGGAGCATTCGAACAGCGTGAGCGCCCACTGGTTGCAGTCGACTGGACGCACCAGACGGAACGCCTCCTCCATGAGCGCCGCATTGTCCACAAGCATCGAAGCGACTGGCGACAACGCCTCTTCCATCAAAGCGCTTCGCGTGAGTCCGACCTCGCTCCTGTCCTGGACGTCTGGCGTCGCGCCGCCCTGCTCCGGGCCTGTCGTCAACCCCAACTGATCGGCCACCCCTGCCCGCTCCAAGAGCCGCCCAAGCCCTGAGTGGTCGATCTCCAGGAGCGCAACGCCGGCGGCCTCGACCATTCGCCGGTAGCGTCGCTCCTCGGCACGCAGCGCTTCCTCTGTGCGGCGGCGGTCACGGCGGCTCTCCGCCGCCGTCAGCGCCTGCTCCAGCGCAGGGATGACGCGGGCGAGGTCGCTCTTGAACACGTAGTCGTCTGCCCCCATGCGCAGGTCGGCGGCGATGGCTTCCTCGTCGACCTTCCCAGACACGACCACGACGGCCATGTCCGGCTGCGCGTCACGCAGGTGCTTCAGCGCTTGCGGGCCGCCGTAGCCGGGGATGACGTGATCGATGACGGCCGCGTCCCACGACCCGTCAGCCAGCGCCGCCCGCAACTCCTTTTCGCTCTCCACACGCTGGGCGGAGACTGAGAATGGCCCCTTGCGCAGCGCGTGCATGAGCAGATCGAAGTCGTTGACGCTGTCGTCGACCACGAGCAGGCGCAGCGGGCGCGGCTCGCCACCGACCGCCGCCGTCCCGTCGGCCGACCCTTCAGCCTGCAATGTGACCTCCCTCGGCATCCACAGCGACCTCACGCGGCCTTCTGCCCGATCCCGTGCGACTCGCGACCCCGCCTCTGCCGAGCATCATCCCCGGAGGCGCCGGATTTCAGCCGGAACGCTCCCCGGAACGGCGAACTCCGCCTCGAAGCGCTCGCGGGTGCCGGGCAGCCATATGAGCCCTTCACGCTCGTCGCCGAGAGGGAACGCGGCGCCCTGCAGGAACCGCCATCCGGTGAGGCCGGCCGCCAGTGCATCCAGCGAATCGTGGTCGTAGTACTCGTGACCCTCGCCGTCCCACACCACGTTCTGCCCGCGCAGCGCCGCCACCCGCATGCGTGCCCCCTCCCGGGTGTTCTTGCGGGTGAGCCGGTGACCGGCGATAACCAGGAAGCTGGCGTAGGGGTAGACCTCGAGCACTGCGGGCGGCTGGCCGAGCGCCCCCGGCAGAGACCCCTCGCCCGGCGCCTCATAGCCCCGCCGCCGCAGCTTGGCGTGCAGGTCCAGCCCTACGCTGATCCACGGCGCCACCTTCTCGGGCGCACCGGTGGCTTCGGCACGCGAAGGGACCTGATAGACGCCGATGCGACGACGGAGCAGTTCGTAGTCGCACACGCGCGACCGGTGCGGCTGGCCGCCGTGGCTCAGGAGGCGGCGGTTGTAGGACTGCGGCGCATCCACGGCGATGACCAGCGGAGCCGGCTCGAGCCGGTCGAGCCAGTCCGTGAGATCGGCAGGTGCCGTGGGACGACGTACGGGTTTCGCGGGATCCGGGCTCCGTCGCTCCGGGGCGGCCGGCAGAGGTACGGCGCTCTCGTGCCACTCGAAGGCTTCCAGGCGGCCGGCAGTGGCGGTCGGTCGCAGAGCCACGGCGACGCACGGCCTCGTAGCGGCCACATCTATCCCCACGATCACCGGCCGTACGCCCATGGCGCCCACCCCCAGCATGCGCGAGTAGCGTATCGGTGTGGCCGTTCCGGCGCCAGAGCCACGGGGCGTATCGTGCACGGGCCGCCGGCGGCGCCGTGCACGCTCCTCACCGCCCCGAGTCGGGGCGCTAGCCGTCCTGTGCGGCGGGCCGCGGCGCAAGGAGTTCGTCGGCCTGCCGTATCCACTCGCTGACCTCGATACCCTGCGGACAGCGGGACTCACACTCCCGGCAGGCGGTGCAGCGATCGCCGCGCTTCTCTTCGTCGAGCCACGTATACATGTCGCGCTGGTTCTCCAAATCGCCGAACACGAACGCGTCGTTGTAGGTCTCGAGCACCCGCGGTATGTCCACGCCGTTGGCGCAGGGCAGACAGTATCCGCAGTCCGTGCACGGCACCTTGATGAGCTCATGGTACGCGGCGCGCACCCGCGCCACGAGAGCGGCCTCGGCTTCCCCGAGGCCGGCCTCATGCGAGCGCGCCGCGTATGCGGCGTTCTGCTCGACCTGCTGCATAGTGCTCATCCCGCTGAGGACGACCGACACCTCGGGCTGGTCCCACACCCACTGCAGAGCCCACTCCACAGGGCTGCGGGACACCGGACCCTCGTCCCAGATGCTCTGGATGTGCGGCGGCGCTTTCGCCAGCCGGCCGCCGCGCACTGGCTCCATGATCACCACTCCCAGTCCCCGCTCCCCGGCATCGTGCAGCCCACGCAGCCCCGCCTGGTAATCCACGTCGATGTAGTTCAGCTGGATCTGACAGAACTCCCAGAGGTCGGTGGCTGCCAGGATCTCGGGGAACGTGGGATAGCGATCGTGGAAGGAGAAGCCCAGATGGCCTATGCGACCATCGCTCAGCTTGCGCTCGGCCCACTCGAGTATGCCCAGGTCGCGCACTTGGTGCCACGTCTCATCGCGAAGAGCGTGCAGCAGGTAGAAGTCGACATCCGGCAGCTCCAGGCGTTCGAGCTGCTCCTCGAAGATGCGGTCGAAGTCGGCCGCATCCCGGCACCGCCACACCGGCAGCTTGGTGGCCACCTTGACGTGCCGGCGCAGCTCGCCGAGCGGGTCGGTCGCGGATCCGTACAGCCGTCCGGCCACCTCGCGCAACGCCCCGCCCAGCCACACTTCGCTCTCGCCGTCGTGGTAGCTGTACGCGGTGTCGACGTAGTTGACGCCCAGCTGCACGGCACGACGAAGCATCTCCGTGGCGCGAACGCGGTCTACTCGCGTTGCGCTCTCTGCGCCGGCACCTCCCCCCGGCCCTGCGCTCCGGCCGCGACCCGCCTTCGTGGTGGGCAACCTCATCGCCCCGAAGCCCAGCGCGGACGGCCGGAAGTCCATCTTGCCGAACCGACGATACTGCACGCCCACCTCCGAGACTGCGGATTCGCGCCGATGATACCTCTCGCAGGACAGGCGCCGGAGCCGCGGTGTCAGGTGGCGGCGACCTCGGTGGACACCACGAACCTGGGCGGCTGTGCCAGGTGACGCTTCACGGTGCACTGGTCCACGGCCCGTACCACGGCGTCGCGGTACTTCTCGGGGAAGCCCTGTGGCAGGTGCACGTCCATCTCGATGGTCCCGACCAGCCCGCTATCGGGGTCCTGGACGGTACGCAGAGTGAGCCCTGCCCCCTCCGTGTCCAGCCCGCGCTGCTTCAGGAAGCTGAGCACGTAGATCCCCGCACAGGAGGCGATGGACGCGAGGAACAAGGCGAAGGGCGACGGCGCGCTGCCGTCGCCCCCGGCCGCGACCAGCTGGTCGGTCTTCACAGTGAAGCCGCCGAACTCGGCGTCGACCTTCAGGTTCCCTGGGAAGCGGACGTTGATCTCCATGATTCGATCTCCCGGTCGGCTGTATGTCCCCGCAAGGCGGTGTCCACCGATGGGCACGCCGTATGCTACGGAAGCATACCCGGTGGGGTATGTACGTAACCCGCCCATGATACGCTCCCGGCGCCGTGACGTGCCAATACATCCACACAGCATGACCGAGAGTCATCCCCACATCCGCATCGACGTCTGGCGCGGACAGGTCGTCGAGAGCGTGCATACCGTGGCCGCAGTCGTCGTCGACGACCACGGCACCGTGCTGGAGCAGTGGGGACAGGATGTGGTCACCTACTGGCGATCGTCGGCGAAGCCCTTCCAGGCGTGGGCATGGCTCGACGACGGATCCGTGGACCGGTTCGGCTGGGGCGCACCCGAGCTTGCGGTCATGTGCGCCTCGCACGTGGGCACCGACGAGCACGCCGAGCTGGTGCGCCGAATGCTGGCAGACATGGGCCTCTCCGAGGCCGACCTCCGCTGCCACCCCACGCGCGGCGCCCGCCACGAGTGCTCGGGCAATCACGCCGGGCTGCTGGCAGCCAGCGTGCACCATGGGTGGCCCATCGATTCGTACCTCGACCCTGGCCATCCCGCTGAACGAGCCAGCCTTCGGGCCGTGGCGCAGGCCGCCGGCCTGCCGGAAGAGCACGTGGCGCTCGGCGTCGACGGCTGCGGCATCCTCACGTTCGCCACGCCCATCACCGCCACCGCGCGCGCGTTCGCGCGGCTCGAGACGCTGGCGCCGCGCATCACCGCCGCCATGCGCGAGCACCCGGTCCTGGTGGAAGGCGAGGGCATGCTCGATACCGTGCTGATGCAGGGATTCGCCGGCGTCACGCCCAAGTGCGGCGCAGAGGGCCTCGGCTGCTGCGCGCTGCCCGACGGCCGCGCCGTCGTCGTCAAAGTGCTGGACGGCAACGATCGTGCCACGGACCCGGCCCTCGTCACGCTCGTCGCCCGCCTGCTCGGCATCAACGACATACCGGAGGCCGCCCGGCGCCTCTGGCGGCCTCCGGTGCTCAACGGCCTGGGCGACGTGGTCGGCGAGGTCGTGGCCGTTCTGCCGTGAGCGCCGCCGCCAGCGCGGCGCGCGCACACAACGGCGCACCGACGCGCGCCGGTCACTGTTCTGGGAATACCCCTCGCAGCTATGAAGCGAGACCAGGACCGCGCCGTCGCCGCGGCCCGCACGAGCTGGGAGGTGGCCGTCATGAAAGCAGTGGTGGTGTTCTCAGGCAGCGGTCCGCTGCTGCTGCTCAGCTCGTACGCGAAGCCCGATGACCCGGCCTTCATCTCGAAGCTTCGCGCCAAGGGGATACGCAAGTTCATCGCCTACGAGGTCCCGATCGAGCGCTGCGTCGACCTGTACGGGTACAGCTACCGTGACATCGCCGCCGACCTGCAGAAGGAGGACGACCTGCGGGTGCTCGACTTCGACGGCCACCGCATCTTCCTCAACTTCTCGCTGAAGGAGATGCGCGACCCGTTCGTCTACGAGGAGGAGTGATCCGCGGCGCCCTTAACGCCCGAAGCTCACCGCGCGCACGCCCCACGTGGTCCAATCGGGGAACGTGCCGCGGGCCACGAAGCCGATAACGTTGCGCCCGGTCGCCTTGAGAGCCTTGCTCGGCAGCTTGAACGTACGTAGCTTCGTCCACTTCTTCCTGGGTCCCGCCGGGAGGGCGCCCGCGTCGAGCCAGTTGACGAGCACGCGCACCTCGCCCTTCTGGCAGTCGAACACCCGGTAGCGCAACCTGGTGCCCGCCGCCAGGCTCGTGGTCTCGTAGAAGATCTCCTTGGGATGCGTGCGATCGCCGCGCGGCAGCCGGCCCATCGCCCGGCTGCTACCGCCCACGACAGGCAGCGTCGGCCGCTGCGGAGGGTTTGTGCGGACCAGCGCGAGCTGCGTCCAGTCGCCTTCGCTGAGGGTAGCCATGTCGTAGTAGCTCGCGCCGATGAGCCCGTTCTCACGCACGGCGCGCACGAACGCCTGCACTTCGCGCGCGGGGGCGTCCTCAGCCAGTCCCCCGATGAGATGGATGGGCACGCGCGCATTCCCCGTCTCCGTGCGCACGATCTGGATGTTCTGCCGTGTCTCGCTGTAAGCGTGGCTGTAGCCGTGTCCGTGATAGGTGTGATAGCCCATGGGCACGATGACGTCGTAGTAGCTCAGGAGCTCCTTGTACGGGAAGTCCGGCCAGTAGGTGCTGTGCAGCTGCATACCCACTGGCGACGGTATGCAGGCACCCAGGGAGTATCTGCTGCCGACCGCATCACGGATCCGCGACGAGAGTGTGAGCAGGCGCTGCGTGCGAGTGGCCGCGTTCTTCACGATGCTGGCCTCGATGTCCAGGCAGAAGGAGTCGAAGGCATGGCCGTTCGCGGTCGTGAACCGGATGGCAGCCAGGCTGCGACCAAGGTCCTTCTTGATGTTCGCGAAGCCGGGCAGATACCAGGCCACCACCTTCATGCCGCGAGCATGCGCGGCCTCGATCAGCGTGCCCATGTCGTCCGGCTGGAACAGGGCGTCCGGCGAGTGGTAGTTGGCGGTCTCCACGTACAGCGTGCGCACGCGATGGCTCGCCGCGTCCGCGACCGTCGCGGCCGGATCGGCCCACAGCGATGGGTCGTAGATGTCTATCCATGTCCCCAGGCCGCGATAGGCGTTGATGGAACGGCCGGCGGACGCCGGCGACGCGGCCACGGCCGCCAGCAGCGTCGTCACGCCGGCCGCCAGGAGACAAACCAGCGCTGCGATCAAGAGGTGCCGCGCATGCAGATCGCGGTTCTTCTGGGGTAGACGCGTCATGGGACCTCCGGTCGAGCGAGCCCGGCGATCATCGTCTTCCGGAACGTGCCGGGTCCTCCCCAACTTACGGCGCCCAGGGTGCTGCTTCCTTCACAAACGGCTCACCACCGGTCGTACTTGACCAGATCCCCCAGGGGCCGCCGCTTCTTGCCGCGCGGCTCGTCCGCCGGATACCCAAGCGGCGTGAACGCGATCGGCTCCACACCCTCCGGCAGCCCCAGCACCTCACGCGCGGCGGCCGGGTCGAAGGCCGCGATCCAGCAGGTGCCGAGGCCCTGTTCCGTCGCGGCCAGGATCAGGTGGTCCATGGCGATGGTCGCATCGACCTCGGCGTACGGCTTGTCGTCCATGCGCCGCCAGGCCTCGGCCGTGACCGCGCAGACGGCAAGCACCAGCGGCGGCTGGGTGAACCAGTCCTTGCCGTAGATGCGGGCCAGCTCGTCACGACGGCCGGCCGTCTTCACGACGATCACCCGGAACGGCTGGCGGTTGGCGGCCGTGGGCGCCAGCCGTGCTGCCTCGAGCACCGCGGCCAGCTTCTCATCCGCGACCGGATCCGGCCTGTACGCCCGCACGCTGTAGCGCCTCGCGATGACCTCGGATACGTCCACGATTCGCTCCTTTCTCCCTCCCGGCACATACTCTACATTCCCGGCGGTCGCCTACCCCGTCGTGGCGTCCGCCCGCCGGCGCGGTCAACACGGTCCGCGCTTGCGCGACGCCGCGATGCGGGGATAACCGCGCCGGCAGGGGAGTCAGGACAGCGGACTCGTTGGATCCCCGTCCCTGCCGCGAAGGAAAGCCACAGAAGGAGCAGTCAGGGCGATGGGCAAGCTCGCCAAGGAGTTCACCAAGAAGCAATGGAAGAAGTGCTGCGGCCACGGCTGCGGCGACTGCAAGATCCACAACACCTACATCGCCGAGTACGGCAAGAAGGCCGGCCGCAAGAAGTTCAAGGCCGACCACGAGAAGTATCACTGAGCAGGCGCCCGCGTTGCGGGACGACCG
>CAZIGT010000095.1:0-6814 GCA_964538465.1 uncultured Thermoleophilia bacterium
GGACAGTCATCGCGGCGTGCACGCAGCAGTAGTCGAACTCGATGCCCTGGCCGATACGGTTGGGGCCGCTGCCCAGGATGATGACGCGCGGCTTGTCGCCGGGTGTCGCCTCGTTCTCCCGCTCATAGGTGGAGTAGAAGTACGGCGTCTGCGCCTCGAACTCGGCGGCGCAGGTGTCCACAGCCTTGTAGGTCGGCGTGATGCCGTTCTTGAGGCGCATGGTGCGCAACTTCTTCTCGCTGATGCCGCGCAGCTCCGCCAGCCTTGCGTCCGAGAACCCGTAGCGCTTCATGGTCCGTAGGAGCGCCGGCGTCTCCTCGGGCTGGGATGCCCAGTGGTCCTCGAGCTCGACGATGTCGTGGAGCTCCGAGAGGAAGAAGTGCGGCACGCCGGTGAGGTCGTGGATCTCCTGCGGCGTGCATCCCAGGCGGTACGCGTGCAGTATCAGCTCGTAGCGCTCGCAGCTCGGCACTTCCAGGGCGCTGAGCGCAGCCTCGCGAGCGCCGGGCATCTCGGGGCGCTTGTCCAGCTCGCGCGATCGCATGGCCTTGAGGAAGGCTTCCTTGAAGGTGCGTCCTATGGCCATGGCCTCGCCCACGCTCTTCATGTGTGTGGTGAGCTCGCGGTCGGCGAGCGGGAACTTCTCGAAGGCCCATCGCGGCATCTTCACCACGACGTAGTCCAGCGTGGGCTCGAAGCACGCCGGCGTCTTCTTCGTGATGTCGTTGGGGATCTCGTCGAGCGTGTAGCCCACGGCCAGCTTGGCGGCGATCTTGGCGATCGGGAAGCCGGTCGCCTTGGAGGCCAGGGCCGAGCTGCGTGAGACGCGCGGGTTCATCTCGATGACGACGATCTCGCCGGTGTCAGGGTTCACGGCGAACTGTACGTTGGACCCCCCACAGGTGACGCCGACGGCGCGCATGACCGCCAGAGACGCGTCGCGCAGTTCCTGGAGCTGCGGGTCGGTGAGCGTGAGAGCTGGGGCCACCGTGACGCTGTCGCCGGTGTGCACACCCATGGGGTCCACGTTCTCGATGGAGCAGACGACCACGGCGTTGTCGGCGCTGTCGCGCATGACCTCCAGCTCGTACTCGTGCCAGCCGAGCACGCTCTGCTCCAGGAGGACCTGGCCGATGGGGCTCTCGCGCAGGCCGTGCTCGACGGTCTCCGCGAGCTGGTCGGCAGTGCGAGCGATGCCCCCACCGGCGCCGCCGAGTGTATACGCCGGTCGCACGACCAGCGGCAAGCCCATGTCGGCGGCAGCCTGCTTCGCTTCCTCGAGAGAGGTGGCGATGGCGCTGAGTGGCACACGAAGCCCGATGCCCTCCATGGCCGCGCGGAAGGCGGCGCGGTCTTCGGCGCGGTGGATGACTTCGGCGTCCGCGCCGATCATCTCGACGCCCCAGAGTGCCAGCACGTTGGCTTGCTGCAGCTCCATGGCCAGGTTGAGCGCCGTCTGCCCTCCCAGGGTGGGCAGCAGCGCGTCCGGGCGTTCGATCTCGATGATGTGCGTGACCGTGTCCACGTCGAGCGGTTCCACGTACGTGCGGTCGGCCACGTCGGGGTCCGTCATGATGGTCGCCGGGTTCGAGTTGACGAGGACGACCTCGTAGCCTTCCTCGCGGAGCACGCGGCAGGCCTGCGTGCCCGAGTAGTCGAACTCGCAGGCCTGCCCGATGACGATCGGCCCGGAGCCCAGGATCATGATGCGGTGGAGGTCTTCGCGCCGGGGCATGTCAGAGACCTCCCCGGCTGGTATCGGCAGAGGCTTCGCGGCACTCGTTCACCAAGTCGCGGAAGCGTGCGAAGAGTCCCTGGGCGTCGTGCGGCCCCGGCGACGCCTCCGGGTGGAACTGCACGGAGAAGGCCCGCAAGCGCTCGCACGCAAGGCCTTCCACTGTGCCGTCGTTGAGGTTGACGTGGGAGATGGTCACGCCCTCCGGCACTCCCTGCTCAGCGGAGACGGCGAAGCCGTGGTTCTGGGTGGTTATGAGGACGCCGCCGTCGGCCTCCTCGCGTACAGGATGGTTGCTGCCGCGGTGTCCGAAGCGGAGCTTGTACGTGTGCATGCCCAGGGCCAGGGCGAGGAGCTGGTGGCCGAGGCAGATGCCGAAGATGGGCACCTTGCCGAGCAGCTTGCCGACCGCCTTGACTGCGTACCCGACGGCGGCGGGGTCCCCTGGCCCGTTGGACAGGAAGACACCGTCCGGTTTCATCTTGAGGACGGCGGCGGCGGTGGTCTGTGCCGGCACCACGGTGACGCGGAAGCCCTGCTCCCTCAGTTGGCGAACGATGCTGTTCTTGATGCCGAAGTCGTAGGCTACGACATGGCTCGCCGGAGCGGCGGGCTCGTCGTCCGATGGTTCTGCGTGGGCGGGTGCCTGGAAGAGCGGACCGTGCTCGGCGCGCTCGCGGCAGGTGACCTCGCGGACGAGGTCCTGCCCGGCCATGGGCGGCAACTTGCGGGCCAGCCCGACCAGCTCCTCTCCCTTCTGCTTCTCGGTGCTGACCACCGCGCGCATGGCCCCCTGCTCCCTGATGTGGCGGGTGAGCGCGCGTGTGTCTATGCCGCTGACGGCCATCACGTCCCGCGCCGAGAGCCACTCGAGCCAGGCGCCCTCGGCGACATGGTTGAACCGGTAGTTGGTGATCTCGCGGGCGAGAACGGCGCGCACGTGCACTGCGCTCGACTCCTCGAGTGCGGCAGCTACCCCGTAGTTGCCGACCATGGGGAACGTGAACGTGACCAGCTGCCCGGCGTAGGAGGGGTCGGTGACGACCTCCTGGTAGCCGGTCATGCTCGTGGTGAAGACGACCTCACCACCCACGGTGCCGCTGCCGACGAAGGCTTCGCCCTCGAAGATCGCACCGTCCTCGAGGGCGATGATCGCTCGCTGCGACACCGCTCAGGCTTCCGTGTCACAGGCCACGTGGCCGGCAGCCAGAGTGAGGACTATCCGGCCACGAAGCTCCTTGCCGAGCCAGGGCGAGTTCTGCGAGCGTGAGCGAAGCGTCTGGCGATCCACCGTCCAGACCGCCTCGGGATCGAAGAGGCACAGGTTGGCGTCCATGCCTTCCTTGATCGCGGGCGCCGGGATGTCGGCGATGCGCGCCGGCGCGCTGCTCATGCGCTCGACGAGCGTGCCGATGTCGAGCTCGCCGCCGGCCACCAGGGACCCGTAGAGCACCGCGAAGGCGGTCTCGAGGCCGATGACGCCGAAGGGAGCCTCCTCGAACGGCACCTCCTTGTCGTCGAGGCAGTGAGGCGCGTGATCGGTGGCTACGCAGTCGATGAGCCCGCTCTTGAGCGCCGCCACGAGGGCGGCGCGATCCGTCTCCGAGCGGAGCGGGGGGTTCATCTTGACGTTCGGGTCGAGCGAGAGCACAGCTTCGTCGGTGAGCGTGAGATGCTGCGGGGTGACCTCGGCCGTGACGCGCGCGCCGGCGGCCTTAGCGCGGTCGAGATGCTCGAGGGCTGCCGCGGTTGACACGTGGCATATGTGCAGGCGGGCGTCTTCGTAGGCGGCCACTTCGAGGTCCCGCTCGACCTCGATGCTCTCGGCGATCGAGGGCATGCCGCCGAGTCCCAGGCGGGCCGAAACGGGGCCCTCGTGCATTACGCCCTTGTGTGTGAGTGAGGCATCCTGTGCGTGGACGGCCACGTGGCGGCCGGTGGTCTTGGCGTACTGGAGCGCCCGGCGCAGCAGGTTGGCGCTGGCTATGGGCATGCCGTCGTCGCTGAAGGCGACCGCGCCCGCGTCTGCCAGCTCGACCATCTCCGTGAGCTGCTCGCCCTTCTGGCCGATGCTCACGGCGGCGTGGAAGCCGACCGGGATGCTCGCCTCGCCCTGCGCGCGCTGCGCCAGGCCCTCGAGCATCGCGGCATGGTCCAGCACCGGGTCGGTGTTCGCCATGCCGAAGACGGCCACGAAGCCGCCCGCCGCCGCCGCCGCAGACACGGTGCGAAGATCCTCGCAGTCCTCGCGGCCGGGCACGCGGAAGTGCGCGTGCAGGTCGACGAAGCCGGGCATGAGCACTCGACCGCCGGCCTCACGCACCCTGGCCCCGCGGGCAGCCTCCAGCCCGGCGCCCACCTTGGCTACCCGGCCCTTGGTGATAAGGACATCGGCGACCTCGTCGAGGCCGCTGCCGGGATCGACGAGACGGGCGCCCTTGATGAGAAGATCGGCCTTGGCGGCGCGCGCGCACCAGAGCCGCTGTGTCTGCGTGCCGGCCATCACGCCTCCTCCTTGGTGCCGTCGCTGTATCCCACGATGGTGCGGTAGAGGATGGCCATGCGTGTGGCGAGGCCGGCCTCCACCTGTTCGAGGATGAGCGTGTCCGGGTCGTCGGCGACCTCGCCGCTGATCTCGACGCCGCGGTTGATGGGGCCCGGGTGCATGACCTTCTGCCCGGGCCGCAGGCGGCACTTCTCGATGCCCCATACGCGGGCGTATTCGCGCAGCGAAGGCAGGAAGTTCGCCCCGGCCGCCATGCGCTCGCGCTGTATGCGCAGGAGGTAGATGACGTCGGCCTTGTGGATGTTGCTCAGGTCGTACTCGACCTTGACGCCCAGCGTCTCGATGTCCCGGGGCATGAGCGTGGGCGGGCCGACCAGGGTGACGTCCATGCCCATCATCTGGAACCCCGCGATGTCGCTGCGGGCGACGCGGCTGTGCAGGATGTCGCCGACGATGCTTATCTTCATGCCATCCAGGTCGCGCCCGAACGTTTGCCTGAGGGTGAAGAGGTCGAGCAGGCACTGCGTGGGGTGCTGGAACTTGCCGTCGCCGGCGTTGATGACGCTGGCCGACGTGTGTCTCGCGGCCAGTCGGCAGGCGCCGGCGGAGGGGTGGCGCATGACGATGATGGCGGGCGAGTAGGCGCGGAGTGTGCGGATGGGGTCCTTGAGCGTCTCGCCCTTCGCGATGGCCGCGGCGGTCTGGTTCAGGGCGCTCGTGTCCGCCGGGGGGCGCTTGGCTGCCAGGTCGAAGCTCGAGGACGTGCGTGTGCTGGCCTCGTAGAAGAAGCTGACGATGGTGCGTCCGCGCAGCGTGGGCACCTTCTTGATGTCACGCTGCAGGATGGGCAGGAAGCTCTCCGCCGTGTCGAGCATGAGGTCGACGTCTGGACGCGTAAGGTCGTCCATCGACAGCAGGTCGCGCTTGGTCATGACGCATCCTCCTCGCCGCCGCGCACGAGGACGACCTCGTCCTTGCCGTCATACTCCGCCAGCCGCACGCTGACGCGCTCGAGCAAGGCCGTCGGCATGTTCTTGCCCACGTAGTCCGGGCGGATGGGCAGCTCACGGTGGCCGCGGTCCACGAGCACAGCGAGCTGGATGCGGCGAGGACGGCCGAAGTCGAACAGCGCGTCGATGGCCGCGCGGATGGTGCGTCCGGTGTACAGAACGTCGTCGACGAGAACGATGACCGTGTCGTCGATGTCGAACGGCAGGTCGGTGTCCTTGACGACCGGCTGCGGGGTTGCCGGGACCTGGGCGCCGCTGCGAGTGCCGACGTCGTCGCGGTAGAAGGTGATGTCGAGTGCCCCCAGCGGGATCTCCCGGCCGCTGAGCTCGACGAGCTGGTCATGCAGTCGCCGGGCGAGGAAAGCCCCTCGTGTGTGGATGCCGACGATGGCGAGCGTCGGCTCTGCGGGGTTCTTCTCGAGGATCTCGTGCGCCATGCGGGCGAGCGTCCGCGCGATCTGCGCGGAGTCCATGATGGCGATCTCGTCGAGGTGGCCGCTCATAGGAACGACGCCCCCGTCTCGGTTCTTGCGCAGGACGGCAGCGTCGTCATACGACCACCCCTTCCGGTCTCGCTGGACGCACTTAAAAGGACCACTGGTCGCGGGCGACTGTAACAGTCGTGGACGCCGGGCGTCAAGGATGGGCGCGCTGACCCGGGGCGGTCAGCGGAGCCTGTCGATGAATTGCCGCAGGTCTGGCGGCAAGGGCGATTCGAAGGTCAGCTCCCTGTCTGGCTCCAGGGGGTGCGGGAAGGTGAGCCGCCGCGCGTGCAGGAACTGGCGCGGGAGCCCCTCCGGTCGGGGCCGTCTCCCGTACACGATGTCGCCGGCGACCGGGAAGCCGAGGGCCGCGAAGTGCACTCGTATCTGGTGTGTGCGTCCCGTCTCGAGACGCACATCCACGAGCGTGAAGCCTGGGAAGCGGCGCGCGACGACGAAGTGCGTCACGGCGCGCCGCGGCTCGTGCGTGTGTACGCTCATTCGGGTGCGGTCACGAGGGTGCCGCCCGATGGGCGCGTCGATCGTGCCCTCTTCCTGAGGGAAGGCGCCGCATACGAGCGCCGCGTATTCCCTGCGGATGCGGCGCGCGGACATCAGTCCCACCAGTGCCTGGTACGCGGCGGGATCGCGGGCTACGACCATGAGCCCGCTCGTGTCCTTGTCGAGCCGGTGGACGCCTCCCGGTCGCAGTCCGTGCCCGCCGGCAAGCCCTCGCTCCAGAAGGGCGTGCACCAGCGTTCCGTGCTCGTGTCCTGCCGCCGGGTGGACGACCAGCCCCGCCGGCTTGTCCACGACCAGCAAGCCGGCGTCCTCATAGAGGACCGGGATCGCGATGTCCTCCGGTGTGAGCGGCGAGTCCCCGGCCGGCGGCAGTTCGTAGGCCACGCTTTCGCCGGCGCGTAGGACGCGATGCTTCCCAGCCGGCGATCCGTCGATCGTCACAGCGCCGGCGGCGATGAGGCGCTGGGCGCCGCTGCGCGAGATCCCGGCGCGGGCGGCGCCGCGGGCGGCGCGCCGCCCGCCCGCGCACCTCGGGGCCGCAGGGCAGCGTGGCCTCCGT
>CAZIGT010000095.1:6824-9991 GCA_964538465.1 uncultured Thermoleophilia bacterium
CGCGGGCGCGAGCCTGATGAGGAGGAAGACGCCCGCCTTGACCATGGTGCTGGAGTGGAGGAGGGCCGAGACCGGCGTGGGCGCGACCATGGCGGAAAGGAGCCACGGCGTGAAGGGAAGCTGGGCCGACTTGACCAGGCCCGCGATCGCCAGGAAGGCCATGGGAGCGGCGATGAGGGCCGTCTTGCCCGATCTGCCCGCGGCGACGAGGACGTCGAGCCGCCCGCCTTCTTCGCTCGGGGCAACAGTGAAGCGTGGCATCAGTCGTCGCTCGCCTCGTGATCGTTCGGCGGCGGCTGCGACGACCTCAGGCCGGGGTGCAGCATCACGGCGAGGACGACGAGAGCGGCCCCGGCGATGATGGCCAGGTCGGCGACATTGAAGCGGGGCCACCAGTAGACGGCCACGAAGTCGACCACGTAGCCGAAGCGAAAGCGGTCGATGAGGTTGCTGAGGCTGCCGCCGAGGAGAAGGGCGAGGGGGATCGAGAAACGGCGCGGAAGGGTGAAGAAGGCGACCAAGACGGCGAGCACCACGATGCCGACCATGAGCGTGACGAGCCAGCCGCGGCCGGTGAAGAGGCTGAAGGAGACGCCGGTGTTGTGGACCATCTCGAGACGCACGCCGCCGAACACCGTCACGGGCAGGTCTTCCTCGGCGGCGACCACGACCGCTTTCGTCACCTGGTCGAAGATGAGCACCCCGAACAGAACGGCCAGCGCCGCGATCGGCGGACGTCTCAGGCGGATGGACACAAGGGCCGACCTCAGATCGTCGATTCCCTGCTCACCACTTGAAGTCGTTGCCACCCAGCTTGTGGTCTACGTCCGAGAAGAAGTCGTTCTCCTCGTCTGTGAGAGGCCGCACATCGACCGTGGTGTCGAGTCCGGCCAGGACGGCGGTGTCTTCCCCGTCGTCGAGCGTCTGCACGACCGCCTGGGCTGGCGAGGCAGCAGATGCCGGGGCTGTAGCGGCCGATTGCGGAGGCTGTGAAGTCGGTGCCTGTTGCGGCGCGGTCGACTTGGACGAGGGTGGCGAGGCGGGCGCAGGCGCTGCCGCGACCGGCGGCGCCGGAGGTCTCGTGGGGGCCACGTCCGGCCCGGGCGCCGTTGCAGGCGCGGCCGCCGCACCTCCTGCGACTATCGCGTCGCGCAGGGCCTTCGCGCGCTCCTCGAACTCGGTAGCGCGCTCGCGGGCGCCGTCTTCAACGGCGCCGAGCTGCTTGAGATACCCCTCCAGGAGCGCCCGGAACTTGAAGCGGAACTCCGCCTCAGTGTTCTTGAGCATGACCATGTCGCGCTCGATCTGCTGCTTGGCCGAGTAGGCCTCGCCGAGGCTGTCCCGGGCCTTGACCTCCGCGTCGCGCAGAACGAGTTGCGCCTCCTTCTGGGCGCTCGCGCGCATGTCTTCGGCGGACTGCTGAGCGGACAGCAGGGTCTTCTGAAGGGTGGCTTCGATGCTCCTGTAGTGCGCGATCTGCTGTTGCAGGGCTTCGACGCGCTCGTTGAGGTCAAGGTTCTCCTTGAAGACCCGTTCCAGCTCGTCGGCGACGAGGTCGAGGAACTCATCCACCTCGGTGTCGGAGTAGCCGCGCATGCCCCGGCTGAACTCCTTGTGCCGTATGTCGAGTGGTGTGAGCTTCATCGGGGCCCCTTCGTTGGGAGCGGACGGTCGGTGCTCAGGTCGTTCATCAGAACTGGTTGAAGAACCCCTTCTCGATGAGGCGTGCCTTCTCTTCCGCCGACACCTCGACGTTGCGCGGCGTGAGCATGAAGATCTTGTCACCGACGCGCTGCATGCCCCCGTCGAGGGCGTACGTGAGGCCGCTGCAGAAGTCGATGATGCGTTTCGAGAGATCCGTGTCTGACGTCTGCAGGTTGACTATGACGGGAACGTCCACCTTGAACTTGTCCGCGATCTGCTGCGCGTCGTTGAAGTTCTTGGGCACCACGAGATGCACTTCGACGCGCGTGGGACGCAGCGGTTCCACCGGCGCGACCACTCGCGGAGCCGGCCGTACGGCCTCGTCTGAGAAGATGTCGTCGTAGTCGCTACGGCCACGGCCGGAGCGCTGCACCTTGCGCACGTTGGGCCGCTCTTGGTAGGAGCGCTCCAACTCCTGCTGCGGCGCCAGCGTCTCCTCATCTTCTTCGTATTCCTCGTCTTCGGCGATGCCGAAGTACACCATCGCCTTGTGCCAGGAGTCTCCCAGACCCATCGCCCCTCCCGGGCCCACCTAGAAGAGGACGCTCGTGCCAACGCGGACGGTCGTGGCACCCTCACGCACCGCGACCTCGTAGTCGGCGCTCGTCCCCATCGAAAGGTGGGCGAAAGTATAGCGGCCGTCCCAGGCGGCAGAAAGACGCTCGGCGAGCTCGCGCGTGCGCGCGAAATGGGCCGCAGCTTCATCTGGCCGCTCGGTGATCGGCGGCATGCACATGAGGCCGCTGAAGACGACGGCGTCGTACGCGCTGGCCTCATCCAGGAACGCGTCGACCTGCGTCGGCGCGAGCCCGGACTTGGTCGGCTCGTCGGCTATGTTGACTTCAAGCAGCACGTCGACATTCTTCTCCGCACGGTGCTGCAACTCCTGCACGACACTCATCGTCCAGACGGAGTGAAGCCTGCGCACGAGGGGCAGCACCAGCTTCGTCTTCCGGCTCTGGAGATGGCCGATGAAGTCCCAAACGAAGGCGTCGCCGAACTGCCTGTGCTTGGCGACCAGATCCTGCGCCCGGCTCTCCCCCACCAGCCGTATGCCGGCCTCCGCCAGCGTAGCCATGTCCTCGAGCGCCACGTACTTGCTGGCGACCAGGATCTCCACGTCCTCTGGTCGCCTCCCGGCGGCGGCCGCGGCGGCGTCCACCTTGGCCCGGACCTCGGCCATACGCTCCCGCACGACCTCCGCACTGCCGACGAAACGCCTCATGCAACACACCTCCGGCGAGCGCCAGGCTCGCGATCTCACGCACCGTGCATGTACCTCGATGCGCGCAGACGCCACCTGCGCGCACTCCCGACAGTGTACGCCGTGCGAGAGCCGGGGCCGACCCAGGCGGCGCACGCGACGCCGGCACAAGCCGTCACGAGTCCTGATGTCCTAGGGGCTGGATCGCGCCGGTGCGGCGGGGGCGGTCACCCAGGCGACCGTCGCCTGCCGGCCGGTG
>CAZIGT010000096.1:0-9963 GCA_964538465.1 uncultured Thermoleophilia bacterium
AGACCGGCGACCACGATGAGGCTGCCGCCGACGATCGTCCAGACCGAGATCGCCTGGCCGAGCAGAACGAGCGCGTACAGCGGCGCGGACACCGGCTCCAGGTAGCCCAGGATCGTGCCGTGCTGGACCTTGATGCGGCCTATCCCCTCCGTCCACATGGTGTAGGCGAGTGCCGTGCAGACCACGCCGAGCAGGATGCCGGCGGCAAGATCCTGGCCGGTGAGCCGGTAGTCGGCGTCGATCGTCTGGAAGAGCGCCAGCGGAAGGAGCAGAAGCGTGTCGAGCACGGCCTCGCTGATGACGATGGTCACCGCCGAGACGCGCGTGGTGAGCTCCTTGATGAAGAGCTGGAAGCCGGCGTAGCAGAGTCCGGAGGCGACGCCGGCGATCACGCCGAGCACGGAAAGATTCACGCCTCCACCCAGCAGTGACGGAGCCAGTATGACGCCCAGGCCTGCCAGGGCTATGGCGAGAGCCGGGTAGACGATCCTGTCGGTCTTCGAGTGCAGGACACGGGGTGCGGCCAGGGCCACCCAGACCGGAGCGAGGAACTGCAGGAACATGCCGATGGCGACGCTCGTGCTACGGATGGCCACAAAGAACAGGAGCAGGGTGATGGCGTCGATGACGCCCATGATCAGCAGGCGTAGCCAGACATCGCGGCGGGTCACGCCGGCCAGCGGGCGGCGCCGGGCGAAGACCACGCCGAGCACCAGTCCGGCCGTGGCGAAGCGGAGCACGAGCAGCATGCTCTCGGGAGCCGTGGCCCAGTCGACCAGGACGCCGATCAGCCCCATGATGAGGAACGCGCCGGCGACCAGCAGGTAGCCCTGAGCGGTGCGGCTTCTCAGCTTGGACCTCCGATGAGCGACGAGTCTCTGTGCCTGACGGCCACGACTCGAGCAGGCTGCGACAGCGTAGCATCCTCGCAGGCGGAACGTTCGTCTAGAAGGAGTGGCAGGCACGCCCGCGCAGTTGCTTGCGGCATGCCGGCGGCTGATAGAGCCCGGGAGCGTCGGCGGAGCACAGGGCGCGCAACCGCCCTCAGCGCCGAGGCCACTTGTCCGCTCTCAGTGGATCCTACGCAGGCCGCGGAGCGGACCAGTGCGGCCTGCGTGAGGAGAAACACCATGACGGAAGTCCGTGTGAGCGTGTCAAGGAACGGGAGAGGAGCCGGGAAGGGTGGACCTCTGTTCCCGGTTCTCCTCGCAGTCATGATCCTAGCGCTCGCCCTCGCGGAGCCTGCCGGCGCAGCGAGCTACACCAGGACCTTCTCCAACAGCGAGAGCAAAGACCTTGCTGATCTGGCGACCACCACCTTCGACCTTCCGGTGTCCGGCCTTTCGAGCACCGTGACAGACGTGAACGTGGCACTTCGCGGGCTCAACCACACGTTCATGAACGACCTGGTCGTTTCCGTCAAGGGGCCCACCGGCGCGAGCGTGCAGCTCTGGGCGCACATCGGTGGTGGCGACGATGCCGTGGACACGGCCATGACGCTCGACGATGCGGCGCCCACGTTCGTGACATCGGCGACCTCTCCCTTCAGCGGCACGTGGAAGCCGAGCGGGTCGCTGGCCACGTTCAACGGCCTGGACCCCAACGGCACATGGACGCTCACCGTCCAGGACACCATGGGCGGCGACGTTGGTCGTCTCACCAACGGCTGGACGCTGGTCATCGCGGTTCACGACACGACGCCGCCGGTGACCATCGCGAGCTTCACGCCGGCCGCCAACGCCGCCGGCTGGACGAACGCGCCGGTGTCCGCCACCCTGACCGCCACGGATGGCGACTCGGGCGTCACCTCCACGGAGTATCGTCTTGCGGGCGCGGCCACCTGGGCTCCATACGCGCCGTTCGTGATCGGCGCGGAAGGCAAGAGCACCCACGAGTATCGCTCGACGGACGGCGCGGGCAACGTGGAAGACGCTCAGAGTGAGACGTTCTTCATCGACCTCACGGCACCGGTCACCACCCAGAGCGGACTCGACGGTCAGTGGCACAAGACGCCGTGGAACGTGGTGCTCACCGCCGTCGACCAGGTCGGCCTCTCCGGCGTGGCGACCACCGAGTACGCGCTCGACAGTGGTGACTACGTGCCGGGTACCAGCGCGACCATCCAGACCGAGGGTTGGCACGTCTTCCACTACCGCTCGACGGATGTGGCCGGCAACACGGAAGGCGCCAAGAGCGCGACCGTCGGCTTCGACAACACGGCTCCGGCGACCACCGATAACGCACCAGGCGGCTGGCAGACGTCATCGCCTGTAACGGTCGCCCTCACCGGCAACGATGGCGCCGGCTCCGGCGTGGCCAGGATCCGGTACAGGCTGGACGGGGCGTCGAGCTGGACGGACAGCGCCGCCGCTCCTGCGAGAGTCGTCGTGAGCGGCGACGGTGCGCACATTATCCGCTACCGTTCCATTGATGCGGCCGGCAACTGCGGCGCTATCGATGAATGCACGATCAAGCTCGACGCCACGGCGCCCGTGACCACCGTCACGAGCACCGGCAATGCCTGGCACCGGGGGCCAGTGACGCTTGTTCTCAGCGCCACCGACGACGGTTCCGGCGTGGCGCGGACCGAGTACTCAACGAACGGCGGCGCCAGCTGGACAGCCGGCACTTCGCTGATCGTAGCCGACGAGGGCGCCACCGCCGTCGAGTACCGCTCACGCGACAAGGCCGGCAACCTGGAGACGGCCGGCCGCTGTGCCGTGAACATCGACACGCGCGCTCCGACCACGGTCGCCACCAAGGCGGTCTTCCGCAGGGGCAAGAAGGCGGTGTTCCGCGTGAAGGTCTCCGACGGGCTGCCCTGCAGCCGAGCCGGCGCCAGGGTCACCATCAGGATCTGGACCGCCAAGGGCAAGCTCGTGGCGGCATTGCCCGTCTACACAGACGTGAAGACCAACATGCTCGTCTCGCTGGCGTGGGCCACGTGCACGCTCGCGAAGGGCCGCTACGTCTACAGCGTGAGCGCTACGGATGCGGCCGGCAACGTGCAGAGCAAGGCAGGTCGCGCGGCGTTGAAAGTGAAGTAGGCGCCAGACACCGAATGACGCAGCTCGAACCGGGCGGGTGAACGACGAAGTCACGGAGGTGAGTCGGTGAGCGCTGTCTGGACGGTGGGCGACTACCTGGCGCGTCGGCTGGAGCAGGCGGGCGTGGGGCATGTGTTCGGCGTGCCGGGCGACTACTGTCTGCAGCTGTTCGACAGTCTCGAGGCGAGCTCGATGCAGGTCGTGGGCACCTGCAACGAGCTCAATGCGGGGTATGCAGCGGACGCGTACGCGCGGCTCAACGGCGTCGGCGCCGTGGCCGTCACGTATGACGTGGGCGGGTTCAGCCTTCTCAACGCGATCGTCGGGGCGCACGCCGAGCGCGTGCCGGTGATCGCCATCAGCGGCGCTCCGCGCACCACCGAAGCCCGCAGCATGCACGTGCTCCATCACACCACCGGCGACCTGGCCGTACAGTACAAGGCATACCGCACGGTGACCGAGGCGGCGGTGCGACTGCAGGATTCCGGTCACGCCCCCGAACAGATCGACGAGGCGGTGAGCGCCGCCCTGCTGCACCGCCGCCCGGCCTACATCGAAGTGCCACTCGACCTCGCCACCGCGCGCTGTCGTGCACCCGGCACGTTTCCGGCGCCGGCGCCGGCCGCCAGCGATGCCGGCGCCGTGCGCGAGGCCGTCGAGGAGACGGCGCAGATGCTGGAACGCGCCGCGGCGGACGCTGAGGTCGCGGACCCAGTCGTCGTCATGGCGGGCGTGGAGGCGCACCGGCTGGGGGTGGTCCCTGAGCTGCAGGATCTCGTGGAGCTGCTCGGCTGTCCGTTCGTGACCACCATCCACGGCAAGTCGGTCCTGCCCGAATCTCACCCGCAGTTCGCCGGTGTGTACATCGGCGCACTGGGCCGTCCCGCATCGCACCACGCCGTAGATAATGCGCGCGTGGTGCTCAGCCTGGGCAACCTGATGACCGACGTCGATCTCGGTCTCTACACCGCGCGGATCGATTCCTCCGCGCTGGTGACCGCCAACTCGGATCGCGTGCGCATAGGGCATCACGTCTACAACGACGTGACCCTGGGCGACTTCATCGCCGGCCTGCTCAAGCGGCTGCCGGCGGGGCTGTTCCGGCAGCGCGCGCCCGGCGCTGCAACCACGCGAGGCACTAGCGCCGCGCCAGCCGCGACGAGCGCTCCGGCGGAACCCTACGAGCCGGTGCCCGACGCACCCATCACCATCGCCCGCTTCTACCGCCGGGTGCAGCATCTCATCGACCGGCTGGGCTCGGGGACCTCGGTGCTCGCCGACGCCGGCGACGCGTTCTTCAGCGCCGCCGACCTGAGGATCCCGGACGGCGGCCGCTTCCTCTGTCAGGCGTTCTACCTGTCGATCGGGTGGACCGTGCCGGCGACCCTTGGCGTGGGCTGCGCGGCCCCGGTCGTCAGGCCGATGACGTTTGTCGGCGACGGGGCCTTCCAGATGACTGCCCAGGAAGTGTCGACGATGGTCCGCCTTCGCCAGCACCCGGTCATCTTCGTGGTGAACAACGGTGGCTATGTCATCGAGCGCTACATCCACGACGGGCCGTACAACGACATCCAGTCCTGGCGCTACGGCGAGCTCGCCCGTGTGTTCGGCGGTCCGCCGGGCCTGACGGTACGGACCGAGGGCGACCTGGAGCGTGCTGTGGAGCACATCGTCGCGCACCCCGACGAGCTGGCGCTCGTGGACGTACAGGTGGACCGCATGGACGCGTCCGAGACGCTGCGTCGCTTCGGCGCCCTCGACCGGTGACCTCGGCCAGGTCGGTGACCTCGACCACGTGGGTCACCTCAGCCAGGCGGGGGCCTCAGCCGGGCACGTGAGGTCGCCGGGTTGGCGAAGCTCAAGCGGTCATCGTCCTGTGACGATATTCGCCAGAGGAATCCATCGCGCGCGGCGCGGGGGGGGGCGGCCGTCACCCCCGCGGGCCCGCCGGGGGCCGGCCCCCGCGTCACTCGGCGGGGTCCGTGACTAGGAAGGCACTGCAGTCCGCTCTTGCTCTGACTCTCGCTGTGATCGCGTGCGCCGCACTCGGTGCGGCACGGGCGGAGGCGATCGCCTTCACTCCCTGGACGGACTACGCGGTCGGCACGTGGCCCGTCTCGATCGCCGTCGGCGACTTCGACCGCGATGGGGTCAAGGACATCGCCACCGCCAACAACAGCAGCGAAGACGTCAGCGTCCTCCTCGGCGTAGGCGACGGGACCTTCGCGCCGAGCGTTGCTTACCCGGCCGGCGGGAAGACCTCGTCGATCGCGGTCGGCGATTTCAACGCGGACGCGAATGAGGACCTGGTTCTCGCCAACACCGAGTTGTCCAGAGTGAGCGTCTTCACCGGCAAGGGCGATGGTACGTTCAATCCCATGTCCGACTACCACACCTACGAGACACCGTATGCGGTAGCGACCGGCGATCTTGACGGCAATGGGCACGACGACGTCGTCACAGCCAACTACTACGATGACTGCGTGACCGTCTATCTCGAAAACGGTGGGGGCTTCACTGATCATTCGTACACCACCTCGTTCCGCCCGAGGAGCGTCGCGATCGGCGACGTGGACGGTGACGGGGACGATGATCTGGCCGTAGTGTGCAACGGCTGCATGGATGTGCTGCTCGGAGATGGCCTCGGAGGCTTCCCGGACAGGGTCGTCACCAGCCAGGCGGGGGTGTCCACCGATATCGTGTGCGGCGACTTCGACGGCGACGACGACGACGACCTGGCTGCGATCAGCGAGATTCCCGGTACGCTCTGTGTACTGCTGGCTTCGGGTAACGGAGCCCTTGCCACCAACGGCGTGTACTCGGTGGGCAGTCTGCCCCAAGCGGTCGGCACCGCCGATCTGAACGGTGACGGGAACCTGGACCTGGTGGCCGCCGCTGGAACGGGGTACTCATTCTGGATCCTGTTCGGCAGTGGCGACGGCAGCTTCGCCGATCCGGCCTCGTTCACGCTTCAGTCCGGGAGCGGCTACGAGGCGCGAGACGTTGCCGCCGGGGACTTCGACGGCGACGGCATCACCGACCTCGCATTCGCAACCTTCGGCAATGTGGTTCGCGCGATGCTCTGCCGGTGGCCGCAGCCGCCTTCGGGGACGATGGTGCTAGACGGCGGCGCCGCGGCCACGAAGAGCCTCGCGGCGCTCGTCTCGTCCAAGGTCACCGAGGCGTTGCTTATGCGCATTCGCAATCAGGGCGGCTCGTGGGGCGGCTGGATGCCCTACTCCGGTATGGCCGCTTGGGCACTGCCCAGCGGTGACGGCACTAAGTCGGTCGACGTCCAGTACAGCAATCTCATCGGCAAGACGACGCTCTCGAGCTCGATCGTCCTGGACACCACGCCGCCGACGACCACCGACGACGCGCCGTCTGGCTGGCAACGGACGTCCACCCTCGGTGTGACGCTGACCGCCGAAGACACAGGGTCAGGCGTGGAAAGCACCCAGTACAAGGTGGACCAAGAGAGCATGTGGGCGACCGGCACCACCGTCACGGTGACCGGCAACGGTACGCACACCATTCGCTACCGCTCTACCGACGAGGCCGGCAACGCTGAAGAGACGGACTTCTGCACCGTGCAGCTGGACTCGACTCCGCCGGTGACGACCGCCTCCGGCCCCGTCACCGCCTGGCACAGCTTCCCGGTCACCGTCGTGTTCTCGGCGCTCGACGCCATCTCCGGTGTCGCGAAGACCGAGTGGTCCACGGACGGCGGTGCCACTTGGACGAGCGGCATCTCCGTCACCGCCTTCGCTCAAGGCGAGACGACGATCAGCTACCGCTCGATAGACCAGGCCGGGAACGTCGAGACGGCGAAGACCTGTACGGCGCGGGTGGACACCCAGGCGCCGAGCACTTCCGGCGCGAACGTGACCGCCGGGAAGAACAAGAAGGCGGTCTTCAAGGTGAAGATCGCCGACCCCAAGCCGTGCAGCCCCGACGGCGCGTCCGTGCAGATCCGGATCAAGAACGCCAAGGGCAAGGATGTGAAGGTCCTGGGCTTCGCGAACGTGGCCACCAACGTCACCGTCTCGCTCTCCTGGAGCAAGTGCGCGCTGGCCAAGGGCAACTACAGCTACCAGGTGTACGCGACGGACGCCGCCGGCAACAGCCAGAAGGCGGCCGGCGGCGCCAAGCTGAAGGTGAAGTAGCTCGGCGCCCGCTGTAATCACGCGCCGGGGTCTCTTGGGCGCAGGTAGACGGCGCTCGTCGGGGCCGTGCAGCTCAGGGCGCTCGAACGTCAGCCGGCGGCATTCGAGGAGTCGATCGCGGATGGTCCCGAAGGCGGCTCCTCACTCGAGGAGATCATCGATGTCCTCGCGACGTACATGGCGACCGAGCTCCCTCAGGAGGTCGGAGGCCTAGTACGCGCGATCATGACCCAGGGAATGCGTGGTCCCGCGATGCGCGAGCGGGTGGCGCTCGTGTGGGCGGAGGTGGCGCGCCTGCTCCCCGATGTGCTCCGCCAACGAGCGGCCGCGCACACGCATCCCCGACCCGACTCGGCGGCCGAGCTCATCGTGCGCACGCTGAACGGCCTTCTGCTGCAGCTCGTCCTGTTCGAGCGCCCACTCGACGACCGGTTGCCCGCCGAGCTGCGCACCCTCCTCTTCCGCTACCACGGTATGGCTGTGTGAAGGAGCTAGTCGGCCGGCTCGAGGATCTCGATCTCCGGCCACTCGTCCTCCCAGATGGTGATCGGGCTCGCCTCGGTGTCCGGCGTGATCACGATGTAGCGCTTCGCCACAGGGACCAGCGCCCTGCCGTTGCGCACTTGCCTCGGCTGGACGTACGTCACTACGCCTTCGATGTCTTGATGGCGGATGCGGTCACCTCTCCGTGGTTCATCCATTCCCGTTCCTCCCGTTGCTCACGAAGACACCGGCTGGCAGGCGACGGCGGGTCGAAGCCTCCAGCATCGATGGCATTGGCATGGGAGACGCTAGTGAGTCGTCGCGCGGCATGCAACACGAGGTTGTTGCCGGCGAGCCGTGGCTTCCGCGCGCGGCGGCCACGGATGCGCTCGCGAACGATTGCAGGTGCACCCACGAGGCCGCCGATCCCGCGCCCGCGAGGCCGCCGATCCCGCGCCCGCGACCCCTACTCGGCCAAGCTGGCGCGCAACGCGAGCACTCGCATCACGGCCGCCTCGAAGGCCGCCTTGTCGAGCGCGCCGCTGGTGTAGCCGCGCACCAGGGCGTCGGTGCACTGCTCGGCCGTACGGCCGCCGCCGAGCATGATGTCCACGCCTGCCCTGGCGGCCAGAAGTGTCTTGTTCCCGAGCGAGCCGTACCTGCGTAGCGCGCCGGCCGCCAGGGAGTCCGTGATGGTGGCGCCTTCGAATCCGAGGCGGTCGCGCAGGTCGCCCTGGACGATCCTGCGCGAGAACCCCGCCGGCCGCCTCGGGTCAAGTGCCGGGTAGACGGCCCAGGACAGCATGACCAGTTTGACTTCTGCCGCGATCGCCGCCCGGTAGGGCAGCTCGTCGAAGCCGCCCAGAGTCGTCGCCGACAGCTTCAGGGTCACCGGGACGGTGTCGGTGTTCTGGGCAGTGGCGGCCGCTCCGAGCCCGGGGAAGTGCTTGGCGGTGGCGGCCACGCGGCGCTCCTGCAGCGCCCGGATGAAGGCAGCGCCGAGCTTAGCTACCGTACGCGGGTTCCTGCCGTAGGAGCGACCGTACAGGTCGATGAAGCCGCCCGGCTGCCGGTAGACGTCGAGGACGGGAGCCAGGTCGACGTTCATGCCCACGCCGCGCAGGTTGCGGGCGGCGCCGGTGCCGGCGGTCCTCGCTGCGGCCACCGGGTGCGCGGCGCTGCCGACCTGCTTCGCGGACCGCACCGGCGCGCCGGGCAGCCGGCGCACCGAGCCGCCCTCCTGATCGACCATCAGCAGCAGCGGCGCCCGTACCGGGTTGTGCGAGTTCGCGTTCGCCGCCTTGAGCTGTTGGATGACCCCGGCGATCTGGGCACGGCTCGAGATGTTGTAGGCGAAGAACACGACGCCGCCGACCTGCCCGTTGCGGATGAGCCGGAAGAGCTTCGAAGGCGGCTTCAAGCCGAGGTATCCATAGATGACCCGCTGGCCCGCCATCTGCCGCGGCGACAGATCGGCGAGGTCGGGTAGCTCTTGCGCTTGACGGACCTCGGCCGCGTGGGTGGCCAGCGCGCCGGCCACGATTGCGCGGGGGGCCGGCCGGCCGGCCGGCATTGCAGCAGCGGTCGTCACGGCGGCAGCGGCCGTCGCGACGACGGCGACCGCCGCGCCGGCGATCCGCATCCTGACCCGGGATGTGCGCAAGGAGCTGGCAGTCACGATGTTCACGGTACCCCGATTCGCATCCGGGCTCCCCCTCCCCCTTGCGTCGCCCTGTTCGTGGCGGGTACGTGCCGCCCATCTCGTCAAGCTCAGCCCCTTCCTTGCCGATAGTTTTCAGGCCTCGGCTGGCGGGGCAGAGAGGGGGCGGTCGCAGGAGCGTCGACAGGTGCGGACCGTCCTGGTGACGACCGAGAAAGGCGGGGGACCATGCGCAGCGCCGGATTCACGCGGAGCGCGCGATTCACGCGGAGTGGGCGGTTCATCCTTCTGATCCTGGCGATCGTGGCCGCGGGGTTGCTCCTTGGTGCCTGTGGCGACACGGCGGCGACGGACGAGGGCGGCGCGACGCAGAGTGCTGAGCCAAGCGCTACCACATCACCGAGCGCCGAGGCCGGCGCTGCCACGCAGCAGGCGGCCATCGAAGCCTACTGCGAGGCGAACGGCATCGACATGCCCGATCTGACCGTGTCCGGCGGTGGTGAGGGCGATGAGCCGACCGTGAGCGCGCAGGACCCCACCTGGGAGATCGACTACGCCTTCCCGGCCGAGAAGGAGGGCGAAGGCGCCTTCTTCCTGCTCCACGAGG
>CAZIGT010000097.1:0-3275 GCA_964538465.1 uncultured Thermoleophilia bacterium
CGGGCGGCGCGTCGTCTGCGTTCGCGCCGCCCGCCGGCGCCGCCTCAGTCTGGGACGACATCGTCGGTCTTCAGGTCTCTCAGGAACTGCTTGAACTCGGCGACCTTGTCTGGCTGGTACACCGAGAGCACCAGG
The DNA here is from genome assembly GCA_964538465.1 of uncultured Thermoleophilia bacterium. GTDB lineage: Bacteria > Actinomycetota > Thermoleophilia > UBA2241 > UBA2241 > UBA6103. Next base: position 136 of record CAZIGT010000097.1, read on the forward strand.
TAGTGCCACTTGAGCACCTGACGGTCGATGTACGAAGGACGCCCGTTCACCTCGCCCTGGCGGCTGATCGCGGAGGCCAGCAGCGCCCGCCCCAGCTCCGTGCCCGCGCTGCTGGCGAGCGCGCCGCCGTCTGTGCCGTAGATGCTCTCGAGAACGCTGACCGGCGGCGTGCGCATGCCGAGCGCCGTGGCCTTGGCCTTGAGCTCGACCGCCTTCGCGTGAGCCTCCTCGCTCTCGCTGTGCCTGACTTCCCATACCACGACCGCGGCGGCGCACACGATCACGATGACCACGATCGCGATGATCCAACCCTTGGCGCGGCCGCTCATGACGCGCTCCCTTCTTCAGCGGCCGGGACCGGCCCGGACTCGGCGGCGGCCTGTACCTGCTCCGCTTGCGCGCCCTCCGCCTCGACAGGCTCGGGCGCCACCCAGTCCGGCTTGCGCCGCCACAGGAACAGCAGCGGGATGGCGAGGCCGATGACGAAGGTGCCGACCAGCATGAGGCCGGCATAGAGCGCGGGGCTGTTGTTGCCGAACTGCGACGGCGGTATGAGACCGATGAGGAAGCAGGCGACCGAGGAGACCAGACCCGTGCCGGCGATGAACCAGAGGGCCGGGCAACGGTAGCCGCGCTTCACGTCCGGCTGGGTGCGGCGCAGCTTGATCACAGAGATGAACATGAGCACGTACATGATCAGGTAGACCTGCGTGGTCATGGCGCTGAGGATCCAGAAGGCACTGCTCACGTCCGGGATGAGGGCGAAGAGCAGGGCGATGAGCGACACGATGACGCCCTGGGCGATCAGGATGTTGCTCTGGATGCCGTTCTTGTTCGTCTTCTGGAGGAACGGTGGGATGTACCCGTGCTTCTTGCCGACCATCAGCAGACCCTTGCTGGGACCGGCCAGCCAGCCCATCATGCCGCCAAGCATGGCGCACACGATCATGATGGCGAAGATGGGCGTGAGGAAGCCGACGCCGAAGTAGGAGAAGAACTGCTCGAACGCCTGCATCACGCCGGAGGTGAGGCTCAGCTGGTCGCGCGGTACGACGAAGGAGATGGCCAGTGCCGGCAGCACGAAGATGAGGAGGGCCATGCCGCTGGCCAGGAAGATAGCGCGCGGGAACTCCTTGCCCGGGTTGCGCAGCCTGCTGACGTGGACCGCGTTGACCTCCATGCCGGCGAAGGACAGGAAGTTGTTGACGATGAGTACCAGGCTGGCGATACCGGTCCACGGCGGCAGGAAGCCGGTGCCAGAGGCCTCGTTGGGGCCGCTGCCGAAGAGGTACGCGATGCCCAGGCCGACGAGGGTGAGGCCGGGGATCAGCGTGCCGATGACCATGCCGCCGCTGGAGAGGATGGCGCTGGCGCTGAGGCCCCTGAACGATACTACCGTGGCGATCCAGTAGCACACGAGGATGACGATCGCCGTGTAGTACCCGTTGCTTGCCAGGCTGGGCGTGATCACGTAGGCGAAGGTGGCCGCCACAGAGGCCAGCAGGGTGGGGTAGTAGGGGATGGTCATGGCGAACTGGGCCCAGACGCCGACGAAGCCGGCTCTGGGCCCTATGCCCTCACCGATCCAGCGATACGGGCCGCCGTCCCAGCCGCTGGCCAGCTCGGCGGCCACCAGCGCGGTGGGGATCAGGAAGACGATCGCCGGGATGAGGTAGAGGAAGATCGAGGCCCAGCCGTAGATGGCCATGCTGGGCGTATTGCGGATGCTGGCCACGCATGACACCGTCATGAAGGCGATGGTCAGCCACCCCAGGTAGTTGGGCGTGCTACCGCCCTTGTCCAGTCCCTCTTTAGCCACGCGAGCTCCCCTTCCCCTGCTGAGGTGCGATTCCGACGTCCCGCCGCCCGAGTCCCATACGGATATCACATACTACTCCCGGCCAGCTCCGCCAGCAGCAGAACCTGCGCGACGGCCACGCGCTTGAGCTCCTCGAGGTCCACGCTCTCGTCGATCGAGTGGATGGCTGCCTTCTCGTCCTGCGCGCCGGCCAGCAGTATCTCGGTCCCCGGAGCGATACGGGCGAGCACGGACACCAGCGGGATGGAACCCCCCTGGCCGACGAGTTGGACCGGCCGGCCGTACGCGGCCTCCATGGCCTTGCGGGCGGCCGTATACCCGGGGCCGTCGGTGGCGGCGCTGTGACCCTGGCCGGCCTGCAGCTCCTTGACCGTCACCTCGACACCCCAGGGGGCGTGCGACCGCAGGTGCTCCGCCAGGAGCTTGCGCGCATGTTCGGGATCCTCGGCCGGGGGCACGCGCATGCTCACCACGGCGCGTGCCTCCGGGAGGAGGGCGTTGGCGGCCTGCGCCACGGGCGGCGCGTCCAGGCCGATCACGTTGATCGACGGCCTCGCCCAGAGCTCGTCCGCTACGGAGCCGCTGCCGATGAGCGGCACGCCGTCGAGTACGCCTGCCGTGTCGCGATACATGCCCTCGGGGTAGTCGTGGCCCTGCCAGGTCCCGCTGGCCAGGCCGGCGACGGCGACGTCGCCGCGGTCGTCGTGCAGGGTGCCGAGCAACTTGATGAGCACCATCAGGGCGTCGGGGGCCGGGCCGCCGAACATGCCGCTGTGCACGGCCTGGCGGAGGGTCTTCACCTCGACGCTGCAGGAAGCGAGCCCGCGCAACGACGTGGTGAGCGTGGGCTCGCCCTTCGTGAAGTTGCCCACGTCGGCGATGAGCATGACGTCCGCGCGGCCCAGGTCAGGGTTCTTCTCCAGGAAGCCGTCGAGGTGCGAGTCTGTCTCTTCCTCGCCCTCGAGCACGAGCTTGATGCCCACGGGCGGCTTGCCGCCGAAGGCCCGGATGGTCGCGGCATGCGCGACGATGCCGGACTTGTCGTCGGCCGCCCCACGACCGTAGAGGCGGCCGTCACGCAGCGTGGGCTCGAACGGCGGCGACGTCCAGGCCTCCTCCGGCCCGGCCGGCTGCACGTCGTAGTGCGCGTAGAGCATCACCGTGGGGGCGCCGGGCGGCGCCGGGATCGCGGCGTGGACCAGGGGGGCGCCGCCGGGGATCTCGATCAGCCCCACCCCAGGGCAGCCCGCCTCGCGCATGATGGCCGCCGCCTCGTGGGCGGCCTGGCGCCCCGGCTCCCGCGGGCGCTCGGGCGCGGCCC
>CAZIGT010000097.1:3285-9945 GCA_964538465.1 uncultured Thermoleophilia bacterium
CTCCAGGTCAGAGCGGATCGTCGGCATCATCTTCTCGACGGTCCGTGTCAATTCGTCTATACCCATCGCCATCCCCTCCGATCGAGAAGCCGGCGGCTCCGGGTGTTTCGCCGCTGGTTCGCCGTCGGCGCGGGTGTCTGGCCCCCGGTCGGTGGCGCAGCGGACCGCGAGTCGCCACGCGTGCCCTCCGTTCGCGAAGCATATCGGGTGATCGGCCATCGCAGAAGGGCGGCGAGCGAGATGATCCTCAGCAGGAGCTGCTTCGTACCAGGGATATCGGTCCGAGCCGCACGACACGACGGCCGGTAAATCCTCTGTGAAACCGGGGTACTTGGGCTTGACAGGCACCCACCGGTCCCATGTACATTTTGCGGGCACAGTGAATCTTGTGCGCAAAGAGCGAACGTCCGGTCCGCCGGCGTCTCATGTTCGTCGCGGTGGGCCACACCGGGGGTAAGAGTATCGAGTCTGTTGAGATGACGGTCGCCGTGCGCGGGTTTCCTGCGCGTCTCGCACAGATCAGGGGAGCCAGGGAGTCAGGGAGTCAGCATGATGCAGGAGCAAAGCCCGGTCCAGTTCAGGTCGTGCCTCAGCCACCTCGAGAAGTACATCCCGGGCCGCAACCCGGACACGGTGGAGAAGGAGTTCGACATCCCGTTCGAGGACATCCTCAAGATGGCCTCCAACGAGAGTGCATACGGGCCGTGCCCCGCGGCGCTTGACGCCATCCCGAAGGCCTTCGCCAAGATCCACCTCTACCCGTGGCAGGACTTCGACACGATCAAGGAAGCCATCGCCGAGTACCACGACGTGGGGTTCGACAACGTCGCTGTCGGCCACGGCTCGGAGGCTCTGATCTCCACCATCCCGCTGATGTTCATCGACGAGGGCGACGAGGCGGTCGTGGGCGAGACGGCGTACACCCTGCACGAGATCGTCTCCGAGGTCTCCGGCGCCGTGGTGCGGCGGGTCCCCCTCAAGGACTACCGCTTCGATCTCGACGGCCTCTTGGCGCAGGTCAACAACAAGACCAAAGTCATCTGGATCAGCAACCCCAACAACCCCACGGGCACCATCGTCTACAAGGACGAGATGGCCCGGTTCCTCGAAGCCGTACCCGAGAACGTCATCGTGGTGCTGGACCAGGCCTACTCCGAGTTCGTCAGCGACGATCGGTACTGCGACGGCATCGACCTGGTGCGCGCCGGCCAGCCGAACGTGATCGTGCTCAAGACCATGTCGAAGGCGTGGGGCCTTGCCGGCCTGCGTGCCGGCTACGGGATCATGAGCAAGCAGATCGCTGACGAGTTCGACACGGTCAAGGAGCCGTTCAACCTGGGCAGCCTGTGCTCGGCGGCCACCATCGCCTGCCTGCGCGACGGCCGTGAGTGGCTCGCCGACTCGGTGGCCAAGATCCAGGCTGGCCGCGACTACCTCAGCCGCGAGCTCGCCGATCTCGGATGCGACGTGGTGCCTAGCCAGGCCAACTTCGTCCTGGCCGACTACCACACGGACGCACGCCAGCTCGCTGAGCGGCTCGTGCGCCAGGGCATCCTGATCAGGCCCGCGGCCGGCTGGGGCTGGCCCACGCACGTACGGCTCACGGTCAGCACGCCGGAGGGCAACGAGCGCTTCATGAAGGCGCTCAAGGCCGACTTCTCGGCCAACAAGTGAGAGCGGAGGCAGAAGTGAAGCGGCCGGGAACGGCCGCTTCGCGTATGTGGGGCACTACGGCAAGGGCGGCCGCAAAGGAGGACCGGGCACGCGGCCGCCGCAGATCGGATTGGGGTCGTCTCTCTAGTAGCAGAGAGGGGAGGTAGTTCGTTGATATACATTCAGTACGCGATTTTCGGCCTGGTCACGGGATGCATCCTGCTGATGGGCTCCGTCGGGTACTCGATGGTCCAGAGGCAAGACAACTTCATGAACATGGGCCACGGCCAGATGCTCGCTCTAGCGGCATTCCTCGCCTGGTTCCTGTTCTCGATGGTGGGCATACCGCTCATCTTGGCGGCCGTCATCGTCATCATCTTCAGCGCGATCTTCGGCTGGGCGCAGTACAAGGTCATCTACGCGCCGATCCGCAAGGCGGGCAGCACGATGCTGCTGTTCACATCCGTGGGCTTCGCCTTCATGATGAACGGCGGCATGGAGGGCATCTTCGGCGCCACGCCGAAGTCCATCAACTACGGCACGCCGAAGCAGTTCTTCATCGGCGACATGCCGATCATGTCCACCATGGACTTGCTCATCATCATCCTCGCCGTCATCTCCGGCGTTGGGCTGCATCTCTTCCTCACGAAGACGCGGTGGGGCATCGCGGTGCGCGCCATGTCCAGTCAGTTCGACCTGGCTCGCGTGCGCGGCATCAACACTGAGCAGGTGGCCGGCCTTGTATGGGCCATCGCCGGGGCTCTGGCTGCCGTGGCCGGCATCCTCTATGGCCTCAAGGGAACGTGCTACACCGACATGGGCTGGACGATGATCCTGCTCATCCTCTGCGCAGCCACCGTCGGCGGCATGGGGAGCGTCTATGGGACCATGATCGGGGCGCTCATCATCGGCATCATCATGGACATGAGCGTCATCTGGATCAATCCGGCGTACCGGTCGGCCATGGCGTTCGTCGTGATCATCATCATGCTGCTCGTCAGGCCGCAGGGCATCTTCGGAGGAGGGCGGACACGTGGGTGATTCCAACTACCTACTCTTCGCCGCAGGTGTCATAACCGTCATCTGCTTCTACGCCATGAACACGCTGGCACTGAACCTCAAGACCGGCGTGGGCGGCGTGGTCGACTTCGGCGTCGTGGCTTACGCAGCCGTGGGCGGCTACGTCTACGTCCTCTGCACCAACCCGGCGCCGCCGCCTGGTTCAACGTGGCAGATCGGCCTCGGCCTGCCGCTGTGGGTGGGCTTCCTCGCGGCGCCGATAGCGGCCGCCATCTTCGGCCTCATCATTGGCTACCCGGGGTTGCGCCTCATGCGCGGCGATGCCATCGCCGTCACCACGTACGCGGCGGCGGAAGTCGTACGGGCCCTCGCCACCAACGAGGCCTACGTCACCAACGGCGTCGTGGGCTTCCACGACATCCCGCAGCCGTTCCGCGGCATGTTCGACAACCCGGAGACCTACCAGTACTTCTTCATGGGCCTGTCGGTCCTGTCTGTCGTGGTCATCTACCTGATACTGAACCGCCTGCACTGGTCACCGTTCGGGCGCACGCTCAAGGCGCTGCGCGAGAACGAGGACGTGGCGCTGTCCATCGGCAAGAGCCCCATGCGTTTCCGGCTGTGGGCGTTCGTCATCGGTAGCGCCATCGCCGGCTATGCCGGCGTCATGTTCGTCACGTATCAGACGGTGTGCGTACCGGACCTGTTCGTCCTCACCGTCACGTTCACCACATGGATCGCCTACGTCGTCGGCGGCACCGGGAACTACCTGGGTGTCATCATCGGCGCCATCGTTCTCGTCTCGCTGGAGGAGGCCACCCGGTTCATCCAGGCCTCAGCGGAGATGGCGACCGTGCTGGCGGCATCGAGGAACGTGATCATCGGGCTGGCGCTGATCCTGGTCATCAGGTTCATGCCCAGGGGCATCCTGCCGGAGCGTTCTCCCAAAGACAAGATGCCCGAGTCGCCGAAGGCGTCTGTAGCGCCGGCGACGGAGTAGGGGGCTGCTGTGCTAGAGATCAAGAACGTTTCCAAGCACTTCGGTGGGTTGAAGGCAGTCCAGGACTGCACGCTCACCGTGAAGGAGAACTCGATCACCGGTCTCATCGGGCCGAACGGCGCCGGCAAGACCACCCTGTTCAACGTGATCGCCAACGTGTATCCGCCCACCGAGGGAGAGGTGCTGTTCCAGGGAGAGAAGCTCAGCGGCATAGCCGCCTGGAAGGTGCCGGGCAGGGGAGTCGCCCGGACGTTCCAGACGCCGCACGGCTTCCCCAAGCTGACCGTCATGGAAAGCCTGATGGCAGCGCCCATGCATCAGAAGGGCGAGAACATAGCGCACGGGTTCATCCGTGGTCGCAAGGTCAGGGCGCAGGAGGCAGAGAACCGGGAGAAAGCTCACGAGCTGCTGCGGTCCATCGACATGCTGGAGCGCCGCAACGAGCTCATCCTCAACCTCAGTGCGGGTGAAGCCCGCATGGTGGAGATGACCCGTCAGCTCATGATGGATCCCAAGGTGCTCCTTCTCGACGAACCTGCGGCCGGCATCAACCCGGCTCTGCAGGGCACGCTGCTGGCCATGCTCAAGCGTCTGCGCAGCGAGGGCCTCACACTGCTGGTCATCGACCACAACCTGGGGTTCATCATGGAGCTCTGCGACTACATCTACGTTCTCGCCAGAGGCAAGTTGATCGCCGAGGGCTCGCCGGACGAGGTGAGCAAGAACCCGACGGTCCTGGAAGCGTATGTAGGGAAGTCCGCATGAGCCTGCTAGAGATCACGGATGTCCAGTCCGGCTACGGACGCGTCCCGGTGCTGCATGGAGTCAGCGTCCGGGTCGAGCCCGGGGAGATCGTCGGTGTGCTGGGCGCGAACGGAGCCGGCAAGTCGACGTTGCTCAAGACCATCTCCAGGGTCCTTCCCCTCACGTCCGGCCAGATCGTCTTCGACGGCGAGGACGTGAGCAAGCAGAAGGCCCACAAGCTCACGAAGATGGGTCTCGGCTACGTGCCGCAGGAAGGCAACGTGTTCAACGAGCTCAACGTGCTGGACAACTTGCAGCTCGGCGGGTACACCGCCGGCCGCAGCTGGAAGGAAGCTCTGTCGTCCACGTTCGAGCATTTCCCGATCCTTGAGGAGCGGCAGAAGCAGCGGGCCTCCACCTTGAGCGGCGGCGAGCGCCAGATGCTGGCGATCGCCTGCGCGCAGATGGTGGCCCCCAAGCTGCTGATGCTCGACGAGCCCAACTCCGGCCTATCGCCCCGGGTCTCGGCCGAGGTGATCGAGACCTCGGTCAACCTCAACAAGAACCTTGGGACCACCCTGTTGTGGGTCATCGAAGAGAACCCCAGGGACGTCCTTGTCCATTGCGACAGGGTGTACTTCATAGATTCCGGCACCATCAAGCGCGAAGACACGGGTAAGGCACTGCTCGAGGATCCGAACCTCGAGGCCATGTTCCTGGGTCGCCACGAGGCGTGAGCCAGATGACGGGTGTCAACACAGACAAAGGGGGTCGGGCCGAAGGGACAGCATGGGGAGGACGAGTCGATCGCGGCTGGCGTCTCGCGCAGCCGCAAACTGACAAGGGGAGAAGTACATGGAACGCTTCCTGAGGAAAGACCGGGTCTTGGTGCTGGCGCTGGTCGTGGCCCTCGTCGTGGTCGCGGGCGCGCTCTTGGCCGCCTGCGGCGGCGGTACCGATAACGGGGCCACCACAGAGGCCACGCCGACCGAAGGGGCTACGTCGGCCACCGGCGGTGTGAGCGAGTCGGGTGACATCCCCATCGGCGTGCTCGTGCCGTACACCGGCGAGCTGGCCGCCTACGGCAAGGCGTGGTTCCGCGGCGCTGAGATGGCCATCAACGACATCAACGAGGCCGGCGGCATCCTCGACGGCCGCAAGCTGAAGCCGTACACCGAGGACGATGCCAGCTCGATCGAGGGTGGCACCAAGGGCGCCCGCAAGCTGATCGAGGCCAACGGCGTGGTCGCCATCCACGGCACGCTCTCCGACTACATCATGGCCGTGTGGCCCATGGCGAAGGATGCGGGCGTCTTCGTGTCAGACCCGGCTGCCGGTACCACGCAGCTGGACGGCGTCGGCGGCGACTTCGAGTTCCGCACGTGCCCGTCAGACTCGTTCTCCGGCATCGTGGCTGCCCAGATCCTCTGGGATCACGGCTACAAGGAGATCGGTCTTCTCCATCAGAACGACGAAGGTCGCAACAGCATCGCCAAGGCGATCACCAGCGCGTATGAAGGCCTTGGTGGCAAGATCGTCGTCGACGTGCCGTTCACGCCCGGTCAGTCGACCTACTCCGCCGAGCTCGCCAAGATCGCGGCCGCCAACCCGAAGGCCGTGTGGCTGGGCGCCGGTCAGGAGTCGGGCACCACGCTGTTCAAGGACGCTGCGCAGCGCGGCTACAAGTGGCAGTGGATGGTCTCCGAGGACCTCGCTGTGCCTGAGTTCTTCGGCCTCGTGGGCAACGAGACCCTCGAGGGTACTCTGACCGAGGTCCCGAGCGCCGACCAGAGCTCGGACGCCTTCAAGGAGTGGGCCGCCCGGTACTCCGCCGTCTACGACGACGATCCCGGTGGCGCGTATCAGGCCAACTCGTATGACGGCGTCATCATCCTCGCCCTGTCCATGCAGGCGGCCGGCGAGGCGAGCGGCACCGCCATCAACGAGGCATTCCGCGAAGTGGCCTGCCCTCCGGGCACGAAGGTCTACAGCTTCAAGGAGGGCATGGAGCTGCTCGCCAAGGGTGAGGACATCAACTATGAGGGTATCTCTGGCCCGTGCGACTTCGCCGAAGATGGCAACGTCACCGGCAGCTACGTGTCAGAGATCGGCACCAACGGCAAGTGGAAGGTCGACAAGTTCTATCCGGCCAGCACCTTCTCGCTGGGAGAGGACTGACCGTCCAACGCCACTCAGAGCTGGTGCTCTGAGCGTGTGCGCCTAGGGGCCCGCGGCGCGCAAGC
>CAZIGT010000098.1:0-9880 GCA_964538465.1 uncultured Thermoleophilia bacterium
CCGCGCCGGCTCGTCCCCGGCCGGGAGGTAGGGTCTCCCGGGGGGCGGCCGGCGGCCGCGCCGCCGGCGGCGGCCGGCGGGCCGGGCGCGGCGCGCGGCGCGTCGGAGTCGCTCCCGCCGTCGCGCGTCCGCCTGCGCCGCTGGATCCGCCGTATCGTCCATACGACGAGCACGCCGATGACCCCGAACACCACGAGGAACGGGAGGATAGCGCCCAGCGCTATGGTGATGACCCGGAAGCCGTCGCCGATCAGCTCCAGCGAGCGCTTGATGGTTCCCCAGAAGCCGGTGGACTTGTTCACAGGCGCTACGGCCTTCTTGGCCGTCTCGGTCATGGAGATGGACAGCGTGCTGTAGGAGACCGTCTCGTCGAGCTGCTTGAGCTGCGCCTTGATCTCCTCGACCATCATCTGGGTCTCGTCGATGCGGTCCTGCACGGTCAATGCGGCCTGCACGGTCTGAGCTTTGTCGAGGAAGCTGAGCAGGCGCCGCTCCACGGCCTTGTAGTGCTTCAGGCGTGCGCGCAGATCGACGATCTGCGAAGTGACGTCCTCGGTGGAGGTATCGAGGGAGCGTACCTCGCCGAGTTGCTGGAAGCGTGCGAGGGCGCTCTCGAAGTTCGCCGCCGGCACGCGGACGGTGATGCTCGCGTAGGGTTCACGGCCGTCGGCGACCTGGTAGCTCCCCGCCCCCCCTGCATCGGTACTCTCGGCGGCCGGATCGTCGACGCGGGTGGACGGCGTTGCGCCGTCGCCGGGAAGCGCGCCGACGGTGCTCGAGAGGATGTAGCCGTTGAAGGCGCTGGTGATGGCGATGACGCGCCTCACGGACTCCTCGAGGCGGTCACGACCCACGACCAGCTCCAGGCTCCCGGAGCGGATGAGGTACTGGCCGGGGTTCTGCAGCGGCCCCAGCGTGCCGTGGATACTGCCGCTCGACCCGGCGCTGCCTGTCTCCTCGTCGGTCGCCGGCTGAGCACCTTCGGGCGTGGTCTTGTTCGCCGCGTCGACGGACCTCGTCTCGTCGGCGACCGACATTGCGCCGTGTCCCGGCTCGATCGCCTTCAGCATCTCCGAACCGCCGGCCGTGGTGCCCTCGTCGCCACCGCCGAGGTCGGCGGTGCGCAGAGCTCCCACGGCGGCCGCCAAACCGATGACGATCACCAGGAGTGCTAGTACCGTGACGGCCACTGCCTTCTTACTGTGGACCCTGCTGCGTATCATGGCCCCTCCTTCGCTGCGTATGAGCGGGTGGTGTGCGTGTGGCTCGTGCAGAGAGACGCGGGTGGCACGCCGGGTGTTCGCGCGGGCTCTGGGGTCCGTGGTGCTGTGTCAAGAGGGTACCAATGGCCGCGCCCGGCTACCTGAGTGCTCAAGGTGACGTCCGAATCGGGCGATACCTTCCTCGTCATGCTTCCGGTAGTGAGCCATGAAGCACGTACGCCGCGGTGGCCGTACGTGACCATCTGCCTCATAGGCATCAACATCCTCACCTTCGCCTTCGAGGCGTCTCTGGGGGGCCGTTTCGTGGCATTCCTGCAGGACTGGGGAGTGGTCCCGGCTCGCGTCAACGCCGAGATCACGCTACACAACGTGGCCACCGTGGGCACGTCGATGTTCCTGCATGTGGGCGTGGTCCATCTGGTGGGGAACATGTGGTTCCTGTTCGTGTTCGGCGACGCGGTGGAAGACGCTCTCGGCGCCTGGTGGTTCCTCTTCCTGTATCTCCTCTGTGGCTTCTTTGGTGGAATGGCGTTCATCGCCGTGCACGCTTCGTCTCCGCTGCCGGCCGTGGGCGCTAGCGGCGCGGTGTCCGGAGTGATGGCGGCCAGCCTCGTCATGTGGCCGCGTGCCAGGCTGCGTGTGCCGGGCCTGTTGTTACTGATGCTCGCCGATCTCACACTTTATGAGACGCTCAGTGCCGCAGGAGTGGAAGGACGCTGGGTCGTCGCGGCCGTTCTCGGTCTCACGGTGTCCGGGGCGGTAGTCATAGTCGAGCTGGCCCATTCCTTCACCCAGGGGATGATCCTGGGCCTGCGCGTGCCGGCGTGGTTGGTGCTGGGCTTCTACTTCGGCATGCAGCTGCTGAACGGCCTGCTGATCGTGATTGACCCCGCCTGTGGGGGCTGCACTGGCGGGGGGGCGCTTTCGGGGGGGTGCGTGGCGGGGGCGGCGTTCGGGTTCGTGTTCCCCAAGACGCCGGTGGCACTGACGAGACAGGTGGCGCGAGAGTGATGGCCGACGGCATGTATAGAGCGGGCGGGGGCGCGGGCGGAGTGGCAGGCGGCATGGACAGAGGTGTCGGCCGCACGGACAGAGGCGACGGCCGCACGGACAGAGGTGTCGGCCGCCAGGGCGCAACGGCTGGCGGCAGCTCGGTAGCGCCGCCGGCGCCGTTGCCCGTGGTGCCGCCGCGCCAGACCGAACGGCCGGAGCGTCGCATGCTCGGCAAGCCGTTGCGGTGGAGCCGAGGCTGGGCGGTGGTCGTGGCTGTCTGGCTCGTGCTGGGCGTGGTGCTGTTCGTGGCACGGCTCGACATGGGGCACCTCACGGCGTGGTCGCCTCACGAGGCAGCCGCCGTGGCCCGCGTGCGCGCGTACATGCCGGACGGCGTACACAGGACAGACGAGCTGCTCGCGGTGGTCGCGCAGGAGTTGTCGCCGGGGGGGCGGGACGCCGACGTACCATACTGGTACGCGTTCGAGCGGCCGTGGGAGGGGCGCGTCTACGTCATCTGGGAGTGCTCCCAGGACGCGGGGCTGTCTTTCACGGTGCGCGGAGCGGAAGTGCGGCCGGACGGTGAGACCCGCGACCTGCTGTTGGCGGTGGCGCGCAGCCTGGCCTCGCGCTGAGCGAGCTGCGGCGCCCGGCTCAGGGCCGGAGGAGACCGAGGCTACTTGGTGGCTTCGGGTGAAGTCACCTGCCCACCCTCGATGCGGGTCCCCGCTCGACCCTCGATCGCCTCGACGGCCTCGGTCAGCGAGGCGATGATGCCGGCGCCGCCGGCCTCGGCCACCCGCAGGCAGGCCTCTACCTTGGGTCCCATGGAGCCGGCCTTGAAGTGGCCCTCCGCCACGTAGCGGCGCATCTCCTCGACGGAAACGTCGCGCAGGGCACGCTCATTGGGACCGCGGTAGTCGACACAGGCATTCGCCACGTCGGTGAGGATCAGCAGGGTGTCGGCTTTGACGTCGAGGGCCAGCCTGGCGGCGGCCAGGTCCTTGTCGATGACCGCGGCGGTGCCCGAGAGGGATCCGTCGCGGGCGCGCAGCACGGGGATGCCGCCGCCGCCCACGCAGACGACCAGGCACTCGGCCTCGACCAGCCGCTTGATGGCCTCCAACTGCACGATCTGGACCGGCTCGGGGCTGGGCACTACGCGGCGCCAACCCCGGCCCGCGTCCTCTCGCATGGCGTAGCCGCTCTCGAGCATCAGCGTGCGGGCGCGCGCCTCGTCGTAGAACGGTCCGACCGGCTTGGTGGGGTTGGCGAAGCCGGGGTCGCGCTCGTCGACGACCATCTCGGTGACCAGGCACGCGACCGGCGTGGAGCGGCGCAGGCGGCGCAGATGGTTCTCGAGCGTCTGCACGAGCAGATAGCCGATCTGGCCCTGGCTCATGGCGCCAGCGACGTCCATGGGCATCGGCGCCACGCTCGCCTCGGCGGCCGCCTGCTGGATGAGGATGTTGCCGACCTGGGGCCCGTTGCCATGCACGACGATCACCTCGTGTCCGGCGGCCGCCAGGGCGGCGATGCGCCGGGCCGAGGCGTCGACGTTGTAGAGCTGCTCCTCGAAGGTGCCCAGCTGGCCCGGCTGCAGGATGGCGTTGCCGCCGAGGGCGATGACGATCGTGGAGCGGTGGGCGGCCATGCGGGATAGGCCTCAGGCGAGAAGTGCGCGACCGATCTCGGCCAGGTCGGGATCGGCCGGCAGCTCGTCGATGCCGATGAGCGCCAGCATGAGCGCCTTCTGGAAGTGCATGCGGTTCTCCGCCTGCGGGAAGACGACCGAGGCCGCGCTGTCGATCACTTCGTCTGTGACTTCCTCGTTGCGCATGGCAGGCAGGCAGTGCATGAACCTGGTCTCCGGCTTGGCCTTGGCCATGAGGGCGGCGTTCACCTGGAACGGCCTGAACGCCGCGATGCGGTCCTCGTACTCGGCCTCCTGGCCCGTCCACCACCAGCAGTCCGTGTAGATGAAGTCGGCGTCCTTGACGGCGGCAACGGGGTCGTTGGTCACCTCGAATGAGCCGCCGCTCTCGGCCGCGTATGTCGCGGCGACCTTCTGCAGGCTCTCGGCGATCTCGTAGCCGGGGGCGTTGGCGATGACCACGTGCATGCCCAGCTTGGTCATGGTGGTGGCGAGCGAGTTGCACGGGTGCGCGGCGTCGCCCACGTACGTAAAGTGGACGCCGGCGAGCTTGCCGGCGTACTCGAAGATGGTGAGGGCGTCGCTCATCGACTGGACCGGGTGCCGGTCGGCGTCCATGCCGTTGATCACCGGCACCGTGGCGTGCTTGGCCAGTTCTTCGATGGTCTCGTTCTTCTTGCAGCGGATCTCGATCGCGTCGCACATGTGGCTGAGCGTCTGCGCCGTGTCTCCGATGCTCTCGCGGCCGGGAAGATGGATCTCTCCCGGCCGCAAGTACAGTGCGTTCCCGCCCAGCTCGGCGAAACCGTTCTCGAAGCTCACGCGAGTACGCGTGGACGCTGCTTCGAAGATCATCGCCAGGTGCTTCCCGGGAAGGAACGGGGTGAGCCGCTTGCGGCTGCGCAGTGCCTTGAGCTTCACGGCGAGCGCGATGAGCGACTCCAGATCCTGCCGACTGTAGTCGAGGTCTGTCACATAGTGCCGGCCGCGCAGGCTCGAGAGGCTGGGCAGAGCGGTATCGGGCGTCATCTCGGAGACCTCCTGTACGCAGGGGCACCGGCTTCACGGCGCGCCGCTCGGTCGGGGCGAACGGGAGCGCTGCCGGCAATGGTCACACGTTTGACCGGCTGGTCAGTCGACGCTCGGTAGGCTAGTGTACCGGTCGGTATCCGTCAAGTGAGGAGCGGGCGCGGGATGGCAGCGGGTGCGTGATAGCGTACCGGGCGCCGGTGCACGGAGGGCTGGAGGAACCCAGGTGAGGAAGACGACGAGTGGCTGGAGCGACGACCTGCTCGGCCTCGAAGACCCCTTGGCGTCGCTGCCACCGGTGGCACGGAACCTCCTGCAGGCCGCCCGCCGTCTCTTGGACCGTGGCGGCGTTGGGGCGCTGAGGTTGCAGGCCATAGCTACCGAGGCCGGCGAAGCCAAAGGCAGCATCGCTTACTACTTCCGGAACAAGGCGGGCCTCATGGCGGCGCTCGTCGACTACCTTGCGCATGACGCCAACCTGGCCGTCATCCGGAGCACGGAGGCGCTGCCCATCGGGGAAGCCCGCATCCACGCGCTGGTGGACGGCGAATCGCGGATACTGTCGGATGTGCAGCAATTCCGCGCCTTCTTCGAGATACTGCCGCATGCCCTGCGCGACGACGACCTGCGGCCTCGCGTGGCGCGCCTCTATGACGGGTACCGGGAGACCATGCTCCGTTGCTTGGGCGCCGCGGACGCGGAGGCGCGCGAACGGCTGCTCCCCTATGCCATGCTCATGATCGCTCTGGTCGACGGCCTGGCGATACAGCATGCGCTCGATCCACAAGCGGTGGACATCTCTCCGGCGACGCGGCTGTGGGAGGATCTGATACGGACCACTCTCCGGGAAGCCGGCGGCGCCGCAGACGGCGCCCGGCGGCCGAACGCCTAGGGAAGGGGATTGAATGGCGGACATCGCCATCGTGTGGGACCCGCGCTACGCGGACCATGACACTGACGGCCACCCGGAGGGCCCCGATCGCATCGACACCATCGTCGCTCACCTGCGGCAGACGGATCTCTGGCCGCGGCTCGCCGAGGTCCAACCCCACGCGGCGAGCGAGGAGGAGGTCCTGCGAGTGCACACTCCGGGGCATGTCGAGCGCATAAGACGCGCGGCCGAGATGCGTGGCGGCGACTGGATCGACGCCGATACGTACGTCTCCGCGCAGAGCTTCGAGATCGCGTTGCTGGCTGTCGGGGGAACGCTCGACGCTCTGGAGCAATGGGAACAGGGCCGGGTGCCCTTCGCGCTCATCCGGCCGCCCGGTCATCATGCCACGCCGGACCGCGCCATGGGCTTCTGCCTGTTCAACAACATAGCCATAGCGGCCCGCCACCTGCTGGCCAAAGGCCTCGAGAGGGTGGCCATCGTCGACTGGGATGCCCATCACGGCAACGGGACCCAGGCCGCCTTCCTTGCCGACCCGGAGGTGCTGTACGTGTCGGTCCACCAGTGGCCGCACTATCCCGGCACCGGATGGTTCACGGAGACCGGCGTGGGCGACGGCGAGGGCTTCACGGTCAACATCCCCATGCCCGCGCACAGCGGCGAAGGCGACTATGCCCTGGCCTTCCGGGAGGTCGTGGAGCCGATCGTCGGGCAGTTCGTTCCCCAAGCCATCCTCGTGTCGGCCGGATACGACGTACACCCAGACGATCCGCTGACGAGCATGGCCGTCGGCGAGGCCTGCTACGCGCACATGGCGCTCCGTCTGCTCGCCCTCGCCGCCGACACCTGCGACCGGCGCCTGGCGCTTGTCCTCGAAGGCGGCTACGACAGAGGGGCGCTCGCCCGCTCGGTCGAAGCCACCCTGCGGGCGCTCGCCGACGAGCTGGCG
Organism: uncultured Thermoleophilia bacterium; assembly: GCA_964538465.1. GTDB lineage: Bacteria > Actinomycetota > Thermoleophilia > UBA2241 > UBA2241 > UBA6103. Next base: position 6,741 of record CAZIGT010000098.1, read on the forward strand.
CCGCCGATGGGCGAGCCCGGTGCCAAGGGCATCGAGGCTGTGGAACGCGCCAGGGACGTGCAATCGGCCTTCTGGCGGCTGTAGCGGTCGCGCCGACTCGCGGCGGGTTCAGTAGCCGTCGATGTCCGGCCCGACCTTGCCGCGGAACGTGCGGTACGCCCAGGCTGTGTAGCCCAGCACGATGGGGCAGCCTATACAGGCGATGATGCCCATGACCATGAGCGTGTGGTCTGATGACGACGCGATGGCCACTGTGAGGGCGGTGCCGGGGGCCGAGTCCCGTGCCGGTATCAGCGCGGGGTAGTTGCCCACGGCGGCGAGCATCATGAGGCCGGCGACCGTGGCCGACGAGGCCAGGAAGGCGTGCAGATCGGCATCGCGCGCGCCGAAGATGCGCACGCCGGTCACGCCGGCGGCCAGCAGGAGTATCGCGATCCACCCGACCGGGTTCTCGAGCACGTTCCACATACGCGCGGGGATCTCGAACGCGCTGTAGAGCGTGAGACCGGCGAGCGCGATGATGAAGAGCCAGTGGATGCCGGAGCGGGCGGTCGCGTTCTTGAGGCGCAGCTGACCCTCCGTCTTGACGGCTGCCCAGGCCGCACCCTGCACCAGGAGCATCAGCACGCCGGTGAGGCCGACGACGAGTGCGAACGGGTTCAGCAGGTCCCAGAAGGAGCCGGCGTAGTCGCCCTGGGCGTCCAGCGGAACGCCTCGGACCACGTTGCCCAGCGCGACCCCGAACAGCGCAGCCGGCACCGCGCTGCCCACGAAGAACAAGGCATCCCAGAGTATCCGCCATCCTGGGTCGCGATGCCGGAACTCGATGGCGACGGCGCGCACGATGAGTCCCATCAGAACGAGCATGATGGCGAGGTAGAAGCCCGAGAACGTCATGGCGTAGACAGGCGGGAAGGCGGCGAACAGGGCGCCTGCGCCCGTTATGAGCCACACCTCGTTGCCGTCCCAGATGGGGCCGATGCTGGCGCGCATCATCGCCTTCTGCCCGGAGATGCGCGCCATGAACGGATAGAGCATGCCGATGCCCAGGTCGAAGCCGTCGAGCACGGCGTAGCCGGTGAAGAGCAGGGTCACGAGGATGTACCAGGTGAGCTGCAGATCCATGTCGTGTTCCCTCCAAGGTCCTCAGACAGCTCTCAGGCTCACTCGGCCGGGGACGCCGAAGGGTCGTCACCGCGGGCGCCTGCGTCGCGCGGCTCGTCGGCAGCGTTCCCATCGGCCGCCATGTTGACGGCCGGCCCCTTGCGGATCACGCCGGTGAAGATCCGCAGCCAGGCGACGAACAGTATGAGATAGAGGACCACGAACACGGTGAGTGTGACGGCGATCTCGCGGCTGGAGACCGTCGGCGAGATCCCCTCGCTGGTGCGCAGCAGGCCCTGCACTATCCACGGCTGGCGGCCGACCTCCGTGGCGGCCCAGCCCAGCTCGGCCGCCACGATCGGCAGCGGTATGCATGCCACGAGCAGCCACAGCAGCCAGCGCCACTGTTCGACCTTTCCGCGCCAGGTGGCGAATGCCGCCGCCAGCATGACAGCGATGAACAGGAACGATAGGGCGATCATGAAGTGGTACGCCTGGAAGGTCAGTTGCAGCGGCGGGTAGTCTTGCTCTACCGTGGCGTCCAGGCCCTTCACCACGTGGCTGGGGCTGAGACCTAGCATGAGGCTCAGCCCGCTGGGTATCTGTAGCCCCTTGGCCTGAGGGTTGCCCTGCTCATCCTCACCGACCCAGCCGATCAGGGTGAGCGGTGCGTTGCTCCCGGTCCTGTAGACGGCTTCGAACGCCGCCATCTTCATCGGCTGGTACTTGGCCACCTCCAGCGCGTGCCAGTGGCCGATGAACGGCATGGCGGCCGAGACGAGGAGACCCACGGTGAGACCGGCGACGAGCGACCGTCGGGCGAACCCAATGTGACGCCTCTTGAGGAGGTACCAGGCGGCGATACCGGAGACGAGGAAGCCACCGACGATCCAGGTGGCCGCCAGCGTGTGCACCACACGCGGCGCGGTCGACGGATTGAACGCGGCCGCCCAGAAGCTCGTGAGCACGGCGCGACCGTTCTCGATCTCGTAGCCCGCTGGCGTGTGCTGCCACGAGTTGGCTATGAGGATCCAGAGCGCCGAGAGGTTGGCCCCGATGAACACCAGCCATGCGGCAGCCAGGTACACCTTGCGCGAGACGCGCTTGCGGCCGAAGAGGAGCACTCCCAGGAACGTCGACTCGAGGAAGAAGGCGAAGAGTCCCTCGGCCGCCAGGGGGGCACCGAAGATGTCGCCGACGAAGCGCGAGTAGTCCGCCCAGTTCGTGCCGAAGGCGAACTCCATGGTGATGCCGGTGGCCACGCCGAGCGCGAACGTGGTCGTGAAGAGCTTGATCCAGAAGTCCGCAGCGGCCTTGTCGCTCTCCAAGCCGCTCCTGTAGTGGCGTGTCTCGCTGATGACGCACATGAGCGAGAGCCCTATGCTCATGGGCACGATGATGAAGTGGTACCCGATGGTGAAAGCGAACTGGATGCGGGCGAGCGTCTCGGCATCCATGGCGCGCTGCGACCTCCCTGCAGTGATGAGTCTGTCGGCTTGCCTGATGAGAACGGCCGTGGAGGCACGTCCGGTCGCGCGGACTCCTACCCCGGTCGTGGGCGATTCAATCATCGGCCGGGACGTCGCGTGGTACGCGTGGGCCTCACGCGGGGATCGGCCGAGTATCCGCGATGGACGTCGCCGGTCCCCCCGGCGCCGGAAACGGAAGGGCGGGCACGCCAGTGTTGCCGAAACGGCAAGAACCCCCTTCTCAAGCCGAGACCCCTGTGCTACCATCGCTTGCGGGTGGGCCGGCGTACTGCCGGCTCAAGTCATGTAAGGAGGCCCCGTTGTTGGCTGAGGAGATGCTCGAGTGCCATGAGTGCTCGGCCGTCTGCGAGAAAGTTGTATACCCGGCCGCCTGCCTGAGCATGAACTGCCGTTTCCTGTATTCGTTCCAGGAAGACGGGAAGACGTACTTCGGATGTATCCAGAAGGTGTTCTCCCACGAGGTCGACCTGAAACGGTTCCAGGACATCGAGCGTACCAAGGGCGGGTTCGGCGTGGTGAAGGCTGCGCGCCAGCCGCTGCCGCACT
>CAZIGT010000099.1:0-5695 GCA_964538465.1 uncultured Thermoleophilia bacterium
CCGCGTGGAGCGTACTGTCGAGCTGCCCGACCTGCCGCCGGATTTGGACGGGCTGACCATCGCCCACCTCTCGGACTTCCACGCGGGCTTCGGCCCCAGCCTGAACATGCGGACCACGCGTCGGGCGATCGCCATGACGGTCGCGGCCGGACCCGACCTCGTCGTCATCACCGGCGACCTGGCCGGCGGTCGCGCCAATCAGGCGGCGCTGCGCGAGGCGCTCGCCGGGCTCCGCGCCCCGCTGGGGGTCTACGCCGTGCTGGGCAACCACGACCACGGCGAGAGCAAGGTACCGCTTGTGAGCGCGGTCGACCTGAGCGACCTGGACAGCTTCGGCGTGCGGCTGCTGACCAACGAAGCCGCCACGGTGGAACGCGGCCCGGCGCGTGTGCAGGTCTGTGGCATCGACGATTGGCAGCACGGCTATGCCGATCTGTCGGCGGTTCGCGGCGTGCTGGATCGTCGCCCGGACACCCTCCGCATCCTGCTCAGCCACTACGCGGGCGCCGCTCTCGAATTGCCCGCCGGGGACTTCGCGCTCACACTGAGCGGCGACACGCACGGCGGGCAGATCTGCATCCCGTGGTTCGGCCGGCCCATCATGTGCAGCCAGCCGCGGGCGCAGTTCAAGGACGGCATGTACCTGCGGTACGGACGCCGCATCCACGTGTCCCGCGGCGTGGGCACCAGCCTGCTGCCGTTCCGATTCCTGTGCCGTCCGGAGGTCGTGCTGCTGCATCTGGTGCGCGCGTAGCGGCCACCCTGCGGCCTGCGGCCCGACTCACGGCTCGCCGGGTCCGCTGCCCCGGCCCGATGTCATGGGCGAGCACGCCTGACCGTGGGGAGCCGCAGCGCCAGGCGCACCAGCGGGGGATTCACCGTGTCGATGGCGCCGGTAGGGCAGACCTCGACGCAGGCGTAGCAGCGCACGCAGAGGCGGTCGTCATAGACCGGCGCATCTGCGACCTTGACGGCGTCGGCGGCACAGATCCCCTGACAGTCGCGGCAGCGGATGCAGGCCGCCGGGTCCACTAGTCGGGGCCGCGCCGTGAACATCCGGCGTCCGGTGCGGCGCAGGGACGCCGGGATGCGTGAGTCGAGGTCGCCCCGCGCCTTGGTGAAGCCGGCGTCGGTGGTCACGGGATCGCCGGCGATCTCGTACGGGTCGGCGAGGTCGATGAGGCCGCGGCCCGCAGCCGCGGCCAGCGTGTAGACCTCGTCGCGCGCATGGCCGGTTCGGTCCGCGATGGCTGCGTCCAGCGCACTGCAGTCGCGGGCCGCGAACAGTGAGCCTAGAGGATACGGTTTGCCGCCACCAGGACCCTGCCCCTCCATGGCGACGATGCCGTCCATGATCGTGAACCGCGGCGCGAGGCCCAGGTGCAGGTCGAGCAGCATCTCGGCGAAGTCTGACCGGTCCGGTATCTTCACGTGCATCTGTGCTTTCGTGAGGCCCGGCATGCAGCCGAAGGTGAGCTTCACTCCGCCCGTGAGGCGCATGAGGCCGTGCGTCTTGAGGATGCCGACCTGCACGATGCCGTCGGCCTCCGTGAACGAGCGGGCCACCGGGAACGAGCGGTAGTGCAGGGCGTTCGTTGCGAGGAAGGTGGCGCCCTCGCCCTCCACGTCGCGCAGCTCGACGCCCTCCTCACGACAGACATCGGTGAGGCCAGAGACACGCCAGATGCGAGTCATCCTCTGAGGAGGGTTGTGCCCTCCGGGGCTGTCGGCCACGAAGGGCACAGCCCCCGCAGCCTTGAGGCCGCGCAGCACGTGGCGCAGCGTCTCCGGGTGCGTGCAGACGGCCTTTCCCGGCTCCGCGCCGCGCAGCAGATTCACCTTGACGGCGATACGTTCACCGGGTTTGACGAGGGCCGCCCAGCCCCCGAAGGGGGCGACCAGGCGCTCGAGCCGCGTGGCGAGAGCGTCGCCGTGCTCGGCGCGGACGTGGCTCACAAGTGCGGGCATGGGCGGGTCTCCCAGACTCTCAGCCGTCCCGGCCACCGTCTGCGGCCAGGCCGTCGGATCCGCGGGAGGAACCGCCGCCGTCTGCGGCCGCGGCGTCGGCGCTGCGAGAAGCGCCGTCGCCGGCTGGCACGTCCGCTGATGCGCCCGGCTTCTGCGCCACGATCACGATGTGGTACGGCACCAGGGACCCGGGCTCGTGAACGGCCAGCTCCCGCAAGCCCAGGTCGCGCACCAGTGACCGCAGTCGCTCGTGCGGCAGTACATGGTCCTTCGGCGGGCCGACGGGACGTTCCATGTGGCCGAACTCGACGACGAGTGCGAGCGCTTCAGGACGCAGCAGCCGGATCATCTCGCCGAGTGCCAGGGGGTCGTCGTGCACGTGATGCACGGTGTTGATGGTGAAGAGGCGGTCGGCGACGCCATCCGCCAGCGGTACGCGGCCGTCGGATGTGAGTACCGGACGGATGCGCGCGGCGACGTCCGGTTCGGCCGCAGCGAGCTTGGCGCGCAGGTGGTCGAGCAATTCGGGAAGCTCCTCGACCGCCAGCAGCCTGCCGCTGGGAAGCGCCTGCGCCACGGGTACCTCGAAGAGGCCGGTGCCGGCGCCGAAGTCCACGACTGTCTCGTCGCCACGCAACTGGAGCAGCCGCACGAGCACCGCCGGCGGTAGTTCGACTAGACGCCGCGGATCCTCGAGCCGGTGCCAGTGGGCAGGGTCGAACTTGTCAGCCATGTGCTACCCGCCTCGGCGTCGTCGCTCTACCGGGCGCTGTTGGCGTACTTGACGAATGCCTCCAGCGCTCGCTCCACAGCCTCCTGCGAGTCGAGCTCGGCGCCCTGCTCGCTGAGGCATTCGCGCATCTTCATGGAGATGAGCAGTATGCCGACTCTGTCCAGCGCTGCCTTGACCGCGGCGAGCTGCGTGAAGACCTCCTCGCAGCCACGGCCTTCCTCGATCATGCGCTGCAGGCCGCGCGTCTGTCCCTCCACGCGGCGCAGGCGGTTCAGGATGCGGGCGTTCTCTTCCGGGGTGGGCCGGGCGGTCGATGCGGGTTCCAAATCCATGAGGAGAAGTCTAACCCCCTGGGGTATAGCCGGCCAAAGCGGCGGCCGGCTCAGGCACCCTCAATCGCAGAGCGCCTTGAGCTCGGCGAGCACGGAGTCGGGGATCGGCTCGCCGGCATAGCCGTGACCGAGCCGCGACTCCGGTTTCATGGCCCCGTGGAAGTCTGACCCGCCGGTGGCCACGAGACCGTACTTGGCGGCCAGCGCGAGGCAGCGCTCCAGGGTGCCTGCGTCGTGGAGCGGGTAGTGGCACTCGAGCCCGCCGGCGCCGAGCCGCACCGCCTCACGCACCAGTCGCTCCAGCCCGGAGGCGTCGGTGCGGATGATACCGGGGTGCGCGATGACGGGGACTCCACCGGACGAGCAGATGAGCGAGACGGCTTCGGAGAGGCCCAGACGGCGGCGATCCACGAAGGCAGGGGCGCCGCGGCGCAGGAAGCGCTCGAACGCCTCTGTGATGGAATCCACGTAGCCACGCCGGCGCATGGCCTCGCCGATGTGCGGGCGGCCGACCGCTTCGCCGGCGGCCGCCTCCGCGAGCTCGGCCGCCTCCAGCGGGAAGCCGAGCTCGCTCAGCTTGGCGAGGATCTGCGCGTTCCGGTCGTCGCGCTCGCGACGCAGCCGCTCCAGCCTTGCGCGGAACTCGTCGGTGGGCGTACCGCAGAGGAAGTAGCCGAGCATGTCGAGCGTGAAGCGCTCGAACTCCAGCGGGATCTCTACGCCCGGCACCACCTCGACGCCGTACTCGGCGCCCGCGGCAAGGCCTTCGTCCACACCTTCGACGCTGTCGTGGTCGGTGATCGCTACCGCGCTGAGACCGACCTCGGTGGCCAGCGCGACCAGCTGGCGTGGAGTGAGGGAGCCATCTGAGCAACTCGTGTGGGCGTGCAGATCGATCATGGTTTCAACCCTAGCACGGCGGATATGTAGCAGACGTCGGCCATCCCCGCCTGCATCGGAGCGTCCAATGAAGATCGGCATGATAGCCCCGCCATGGTTCCCTCTGCCGCCCCGCGGCTACGGGGGCATCGAGCTCGTGGTGTCTCACCTCACAGAGGGTCTGGTGCGTCACGGCCACGAGGTGGTCCTGTTCGCGAGCGGTGACAGCGATACCCGCGCTCACCTGAGTTATGTGTTCGACCAGGCGCCCTTCGAGCGGATCGGCACGGACACGCACCTCGAGATCGTGCACAGCATCGCGGCGTACCGCCGTGCCGACGAGTTCGACCTCATCCACGACCACGACGGCCTGGCTTCGCGAGCCATGGGCGCGCTGGTCCACCACTTCACCGGCGTTCCTCTGGTCTGCACGCTGCACGGACCGGCTGATCAGGTCACCCAGGAGATATTGAGCTCCTTGCGCGAGGAGCTCGCATTCATCGCCATCTCCGACTACCAGCGCCAGGGCTTCCCGGACCTGCGCTTCGTGGGCACCATCCCGAACGCCATCGAGACCGAGAAGCACCCCTTCAGCGCGGAGAAGGACGACTACTTCCTCTTCGTCGGCCGCATGAACGCGGACAAGGGCGGCCACACGGCCATCGAGGTCGCACGTCGCCTGGACGTGCGCCTGATCATGGCAGGCAAGGTCAACGAGGGCCCGGAGCGCGAGTTCTTCCGCGAGCAGATCGAGCCGCAGCTCAGCGAGAACGTCCACTACCGCGGCGAGGTCGAGCACGACGTGAAGCTGGAACTCTACCGCCGGGCACGCTGCACGTTGTTCCCCATCCATTGGCCGGAGCCGTTCGGCCTGGTCATGATCGAGTCGCTCGCGGCCGGCACCCCGGTGATCGCGTTCCGGCGCGGGAGCGTGCCCGAGGTCATCGAGCACGGCCGCACCGGCTTCATCGTGGAGACGATCGACGAGATGGTCGAAGCGGCGCGGCACCTCGACGAGATCGATCCTGCCGAGTGCCGCAGGGCGGTGGAGGAGCGGTTCAGTGTCGAGGCCTTCGTGGACGCCCACGAAGAGGCCTATCGCAGGCTGCTGAGCGGCGATACCTGCTGAGGTCGGTCGCCGTGGTTCCCGTGACCGGTCGTTCGGCGGCGGCTCGGCCTCAGACGAGCAGGTCGGGCGCCACGTCGGCCATGGACGCCCTCTGGCCCGCCTTGATCTCGAGGACGGTCAGGAAGATGTCCACCACATCCGGATCGAACTGCGTGCCGGCTCCACTGCGCAGCTCGTCGATCGCCTCGGTGCAGGCCATGGCACCCCGGTAGCGGCGTTCGTTGATCATAGCGTCGTACGCGTCGCACACGAACAGGATCCGGGAGAGCAACGGGATCTCCTCGCCTGCGAGGCCATCGGGATAGCCGGTCCCGTCCCAGCACTCGTGGGCGGAGCGGATGATGCGGGCCACCGGTCGGAGGTAGTCGACCCTGGAGACGATCCGTTCGCCGATCACGGTGTGCTGCGTGACCTGTTCGCTCTCCTCCGGTGTGAGCGGCTCGGGTTTGTTGAGAATGGAGCCGGGGATCCCGATCTTGCCCACGTCATGAAGCACGGAAGCGTACGCGAGCTGGCGCAGAGAGCTGTCGTCTAGGCCCATGTAGCAGCCGACCGCCACCGCCATGTTGGCGATGTTGTCGGCGTGCGTGGCAGTGTAGAGATCCTTGGCCTCCATGGCGGTCGCCAGCGCCTGCACCGTCTCCAGGTTGGTGG
>CAZIGT010000099.1:5705-9812 GCA_964538465.1 uncultured Thermoleophilia bacterium
GGCGCTGCGTATGGTCGTGGAGATCTGGCCGGCGACCATGGCGAGCATGACGCTCTCATCGACCTCGCGACGGCCCGGCGTTGCGTGCGCCACGGCGAGGAGGCCGACGGCCTCATCATCCGGATCGAGCGGGGCCACCGTCAGTTCGATGCCGCTGCCCCTGCTCTCGTAGGCTGAGTACAGAGCGGTTCGACCGGCTGGGGCTTCGGTGAACGGGTCGGCAGCGGCGGTACCGGAGCGGCCGCTTACCGAGCGCAACTCCGCGCACAACCGGTCATCGCCGGCGAGCGCGTCCTTGCGCTGCCCGCCCGGAAGTTCCAGCGAGACCATAGCCGCGTCCGCGTCGAAGGCCTCGATCAGCAGCTCCGCGAGGTCGTCGATCCGGTCGCTCACGTCGCGACTCTCGGCTAGCGTGTCTCCGACCACGTTCAGGCGAGCGATCGCTTCCGTGAGCGCCTGCACGTGGGCCGTACGCGAACGGCTGTCCTCGCTGGCGGCAGCCGCAGCGCGCCCTGCAGCTCGGCATACCCGATTGCGTGATGCTGTGGTCAGTTGCTCCCCTTCGGTCAGGCGCACTGGCATGGCGCGCCCAGGCCGGTTCTCTCCGTATCGGCGGTGCGACACGTTGTGTGAGGGCGATTGACCGTTATCGCATGGGAATCCTTCGACCACCCCGGCAGCCGGGTCGCGGAATCTGTTGTCCAGTCTGGCAACACCCGGCGGCGGGGCCTGCTCTTGTGACCGCGTAGCGCGACACGTAGTGTTCTCGTCATGGTGCTTCCGTACGACGACGTCCACCTCATCGCCGACCCGCTCTACGGCTACCTGCGCATCACGACGTCGCATGGCGACGGCGAGATCGCGGAGGCAGACATCCTCGACGACCCCTGGGTGCAGCGTCTCAAGCGCATCCACCAGCTCCAGAGTTCCTGGTGGGTCTTCCCCACGGCGGAGCACAGCCGGTTCGTCCACAGTCTCGGCGTGATGCATCTCGCCGGCGTCCTGGCTGTGCACCTCTACCCCACGCTTCGCGCCGTCCTCGAGGACGCCGGTCGGGCGGAGCAGCACGCTGCTGTACCGCTGCCCTCGTGCGCGCTCGTCGAGGAGACGCTGCGCATGGCCGGGCTGCTCCACGACGTGGGACACGGCCCCTTCAGCCACTTCTGCGACGAGGAGTACCTGCATCCGCGTTGGGGACTCGATCACGAGCAGCTCTCGCAGCGTCTCATCACGCGGGAGCTCGCTCCGGCGATCGCTGCGCTGCGCCGCAGCCCGAGCGGCCCGCTGGGGCCGGGCGAGGCTGTCGATCCGGCCCACGTCGCCTGGCTCGTGAGAGGAGAGCACGGCGCGGCCCAGAGGATGCCGCCGACTCCGGGCAGTGGGGCGGTGGGGCCGGGCGCCGCAGGCGCCCCCGGCCCCGGCGAGCCGCCGCTCTGGGTACGCCTTCTGGCCGGTGCCCTCAGCGGGGCCGCCACAGTCGACAACATGGACTACGTGCGCCGCGACGCGTACATGTGCGGCATCTCCCTGAGTGCCGTGGACTTCGAGCGGCTGGTCTACTACTCGTTCTGCACGGCAGACGGCATCACGTTCCACAAGCGGGCGCTCGGGGCGCTGCGCGCCTTTCTCAACGCCCGCCTCTACATGTACGAGAACGTCTACTTCCATCGCATCGGCGGCGCCATCGACATGCACCTGCGCGAGATCTTCGCCGACACCCTCGCGTTGATCCTTCCGCGCAGCCCGTTCGACGACATGGCGGGATACCGGCGTCTCACGGAGTGGTCGCTGTTCGAAGAGGTGGAGGGATGGCTGGGGGAGCCGTCCGGCAGCCGCCGCCGCCGGCTCGCCGACGAGTGGCAGCAGATCATCCACCGGAATGTGAAGTACCACGCGGTCTTCGAGCAGCAGATCGAGCGTGCTCATCCGATGCCCGGCACGCGCGAGCTGAGCGGCCAGGAATTCGAGGCGGCCATCCGGCGGGCGTTGCCGTCGTCTCTGGCTGGTCTGGAGTTCCGCGTCGACGTGGCCTCTCAGGATCCCCGGCCTCTCAACCCGTTGCAGGGACCCAAGCGGATCCTCATCTACGACCCCGTCACGGATCACGTGGCCGACGACCTGCTGGGCGGCATATTGGACTTCGTGCCGGCGAAGGCCCATCTGTACCGCGTGTACTCGGTCCATCGTGAGCACGAGCGCGACCTCGCGGAGGCGGCCCGGGGCGCCGTGCACGCGGTCGCGCCCGCCCGCCTGACCAACCGGTAGCGCGCCCGCGCCGTTCAGGGGTGGGCTGGGCCGTCACCGCCGGCCGTGCCGGGCCGGCGGCTGTGCATCACCTGCGGATCGGGAGACAGGATATTCGTCGCATACGCTGCGGCGCTCTCGCGTTCACACCGATGACTCTCCGGATACGTCTATGAACACGAGGCGACACAGCTCCGGCGATCATCACGAGCGGCACGCCGCCGTCTCGGCTGCGCAGGCCGGCGTCTGCCCTGATGCGGGCACCGCCTACCGGGCGGATCCTCGCAGTGATCATGAGGTGGGCTTCTCCTTGGTCGCCGTGGCGGAAGCCCTGGGCAAGGACACGGACCCGCATATGGGACTGCGCGCGGCGGCGCAGCTGCTGGCCAGTTGCTGCAGCGCCGCCTGTTGCCGCATCCTCGGGGTGGATGGGGTGCGGGGTGTGGTCTGGGCGCACGTTGCTCAGGGCACTGCTTGTCCGTCGGAGGACGGTGCGGAGGTCGACCTCTCTTCGGATCCACTGCTCTCCCGAGCCCTGTCCGGGACAGGTGTCGCCCTCAGCCGCCCACCCCTGCGTGTAGCACTGCCCCTGCTGTGCGGCGAGACGTGCGTCGGGGTGGTGGAGCTTCGCGAGCCGGCCGTCTGGGCGGAAGCAGAAGAGAGCGACGACCCCTCTGGGCTCGTTCGCGACGAGAACCTGAGACTGCTGCTCCAGCTGGCGGCGGATGCGCTTGCGCGACATGTGATGGCCAGGGTCATCGAGCGCCATGACGGCGAGCGGCTGTTCGACACCGCCGCAGCGAGCGAGGCTGATCTCGGTGGCGATCTTCGTCAGCGCCTCCTGCTCAATGCCGATCGACTCATGGCTTCAACCGGATACTCCGTCTGCGACCTATACGCGGTCGAGGAAGATCGCCTGCGAAGCGTGATGAGCGTCGAGGGGCAGCAGCACAGGAATCGTGCCTATGAGGGCTCCGCTTTCGCGCTGGACGACTACCCCGCGAGCCGCCGTGCCCTGGAGAGCGGGGAGATCGTCTGGGTGCCCGACACGTCGAGCAATGCCCTGAGTGACAGAGAGCGGCGGGCTCTGGCCTGGTGGGGATATCGCTCCTGGCTGGCGGTGCCCCTGTACCATGGTGATCAGACCGTCGGTCTCGTGGAGTTGAGCGACTCGCAGGTCTGCGAAGCCGCTCCGAACGAGGCCGACCTTCGCAGACTCGCCGCCGACATGGGCCGTGACCTTCAGGGCCTGCTGGTCCTCTCGAGGATCGATTCCCGCGAGCGGCTGGCGAACGCCCTCGTTCAACTGGCGGCGGAAGTATCCAGCGACCTGGAGGCCGCCCAGCTGGCCCGGTTGCTCGCGCATAGGGTCCAAGTGGCGCTCGGCGTGGCCGACTGCGATGTGTGGCGGCTCGACGGAGACATCCTTCGCTGTGTGGCGTCATGGGACGAATCCGGCCTTGACGAGACGGTCGAGGGTGACGAGATGGACGTCCAGCTGTTCGCCACCACCAGTGCAGCGATCAACAGTCATGCGCCGGCAGTCATCGAGGACTGCTTCTCGCCCGACACGCCCGAGTTCGAGCGCAGGATCCACGTGAAGCACGGCTTCCGGTCAAGCCTCACCGTGCCGCTGCTGGTGGTGGATCGCGTCGTGGGCGTCGTGGACATCTACGACCGGCGCCCGCGCGACTATGCGGAGGCGATGCCGTTCGTGGTCTCCGCCTGCCGGATGGTCGCGAGTGCACTCGAGAGCGCCTGGCTCGCCGAACGGCTGCACAGCGCCAATGCCGATCTGCACGCGCTTGTGGAAGCCGGCTCCCACATAGCGTCGAGCCTGGACTTCGACGGCGTGATGCAGGC
>CAZIGT010000100.1:0-9746 GCA_964538465.1 uncultured Thermoleophilia bacterium
TCTCCACTACCCTTCACCCCTGTGCGCTCTGCGCCAAGATGCTCATCAACGCCGGCGTCCGCGAGATCTTCTTCGTCGAGGGCTATCCGGACGAGCTTGCCCGCTCCTTCTGCGAGGAAGCGGGCGTCCGGCTGGTGCGCATGGACCTGCCGTAAGGCGGAGGCTGCATGCTGTTCGATCTCTCCTTCAGCGAGATCATGGCGGTGCTCGCCTTCGTGCTGGCCGCCTTCGCCGTGTACGTGCTCACGCCGTTCATGGGCGCTCTGGCGCGACGCATGGGCGTGGTCAGCGTGCCGCTGGACGAGCGTCGCATGCATGTGGACGCCATGCCCATGCTGGGCGGGCTCGGCATGTACCTGGCCGTCATCGTCACCGTGATCCTGGTGGTGCCCTGGGGTCCCACGGTCAGGGCGGTCATCACCGGCGGCACCCTCATCACCGCCGTGGGGCTCATCGACGACTACGTCCAGATCCGCCCATCGGTCAAGTTCATGGGGCAGGTGGCGGCCATCTGCGGCGCCCTGGTCTTCGACGTCCGCATGGAGTCGATCACGCTGCCGTTCATGGACGGGCCGGTCGGTCTGCCGCTCTGGCTCTCCATCATCGTCACCATCCTCTGGATGGCGGCCATCATCAACATGGTCAATTTCATCGATGGCCTGGACGGCCTGGCGGCCGGCGTGTGTGCCATCTCAGCGGTCACGTTCGGGTTCATCGCCTTCGGCCTCTACCGCATCGACACGGCCATCGTGGCGTTCGCCCTGGCCGGCGCCACCCTCGCCTTCCTGCGCTTCAACTTCCATCCGGCGGTCATCTTCATGGGCGACGCCGGAGCCATGTTCCTGGGCTTCGTGCTCGGCGTGATCAGCGTCCAGGGCGTCATGAAGACGTCGGCCACCGTCGCCCTCCTCCTGCCGCTGCTTGTGCTGGCCGTGCCGTTCTTCGACCTCTTCCTGATCGTGCTGCGGCGCCTGTGGCGGCGGGTGCCCATTTACACGCCCGGCCGTGACCATGTGCACCACGAGCTGGTCCTGGTGGCCGGCTTCAGCCAGCGTAAGAGCGTCCTGCTGCTCTACGGGTGGTGCATATTGCTGAACGGCGCCGCGGTGGCCATGGGCCAGGACTGGTACATCGCGGCCGCCGTGCTCGGGGCGCTGGCGGCCGTGGCCACAGCGTTCGTTGTCATCATCCTGGCCAAGACGCGGCGGCAGCGCGGGCGGAACGGCGCGGGGAACGGTGGGGAGGCGGCGCCGGAGGCGAGAGCCGAGGCTGCCGCCGGAGCGCCGGCGCCGAAGGCAGCCGGAGCGGCAGACACGGCCGATCCGGCTGGCGAGAGGCCGCCCTGCGACCCATCGCTTTCGCACGAGCACACGTCGTAGCGGTTCACAGCTTCCCGGCCGCCTTTTGACGCCCTCCGCAGCCCGCATCTTGCCGGCCGCCGCCATGGCGGATCCCCACCGCCTGTCGCCTGCCGGCCGCAGCCTCCCGACCGCCGTCTCGCCGTGTCTCACGGCCCGCTGTCTGCCGGGGGCCGAGCGGACCGGGCCGCCGTCGTGTGCCCGCGGCGTCACAGCGTGGCTGCTGCATGCCCGCGGTGTCACGGCGCCGTCGTTGTGTGTCCGCGGCGCCGCGCGTATGCTGCGGCGACGGCGTGACCGGGGGTGCCAACGGCGTGCCCCGGCGGCTCGTGCCGGGGCAGGGGAGCCGGCGGCCGTCCGGCCCGGTCTCGGGCTCGCACCGTCCCGCCATGTGGGAGAAAGCCTACGCCGAAGGCCGCAATGCGGCTGCACCAGAGGACTCGGACCGGCTTGAAGCAGCACAAGAAAAGCGCGTATACTCCCCCGGGCGCACGGACCGACCGACGCGACAGGTGGAAGCAGAGTGAAGGGTCGCGGCCGAGCGGGGAGTCGCTTGCGTACTTCATCGTCGCGGGTATCGCTCTCGGTTTCGGGATCGGCTACGGGCTGGACAGGCTCGTGGGTACGACTCCCATCCTCGCTGCAATCGGCATGTTCGCCGGTCTCGCGTTCGCCATCTACGTGGTGTATCTCCGCATGCGCTGACGTCACGGACGGGCGTGGAGAAAGGAAGTCGCCGTGAGGACGAACCTGGTGCTTACGCTGGTGCTGGCGGTCTGCATCCCGCTGGCCGCAGTGGTGGCTCTCGCCGTCGGAGGCAGCTGGTGGGCGGCGGCGCTGGGAGCGGCGCTCGTCCTTGTGTACTGGGGCCTTGACCGCGCCGCCGAGGCCATCGGCCGGCGCGGCAGCATGGGGCGCGCCGTCGCGGTCAGCATCGGCGGCGTCATCGTGCGGCTCACCGTCGTGGGGGGCGCGCTGGCGGCCGTAGGCCTTCTGGCGCGCCCGCAGTTCCTCACCTGTGTGCTCACGTTCATGGCCCTCTTCACCGTCCTGCTCACGGCGCGCATCGGCGTCGGCATGAAGCCCAGGGTGGTCCAGTGAGTCCCGAGACCACCCCCGCGCAGATGAAGCCCGCCGAGGTCAAGGCTCCTGAGCCCGGCCCCGTAGAGGCCAAGCCCGCCGGCAAGAAGCCCCGCGGCAAGACGAGGTCCGGCAAAGGCGGCCTTCCCAAGTGGGCCACGTGGCTCATCACCCTGGCCGCTGTCGGCTTCCTGGTGGGGCTGGCCCTCATCCCGGGCGCCAAGCATCCGGACAAGTTCGACGTGGCGGCCGAGTTCGAGCTCGAGCCCATCATCAAGCTGCCGTCCATAGGCCCGGTCGATCTGTCCATCACCAAGGCCGTCATCTACCTCTGGCTCACGGTGGCCACCATCGGCGTGCTGGCGCTGCTCATCCGGCGCGGCCTCAGGCGGGTCCCCGGTCGCTCCCAGTACGCCCTGGAGACGTTGTACGAGCTCACGCGCGACGGTATCGTCGGCTCGGTCATGAAGAAGGGCGCGGAGACCTGGTTCCCGTTCGTCGCCAGCCTGTTCTTCTACATCCTCATCGCCAACCTCTGGGGCTTGGTGCCGCTGCCGTTCGGCGAGCACCACACACTGGCCTTCTACGCCCCCACGGGCAGCCTCATGGTCACCGTCCCCTTGGCTCTGTGTACCTTCTTCGCCACGCACTACGCGGGCATCAAGGCGTCCGGGTTCGGCGGCTACGCTAGGCACTGGGTCATCCCCGGCGCGCCGCCGGTCATGAAGCAGTTCATCTACGTCATGGACATACTCAGCGAGATCTTCCGCCTCATCTCGCTCTCTGTCCGTCTCTTCGCCAACATGTTGGCCGGTCACGCCATCCTGGCGGTGTTCTTCGCCATGGCGTTGATCTTCCAGAACTACCTGCTCGGCGGCGTGCTGCAGACCGGGTCTATCGTCTTCTACTTGTTCGAGATCTTCGTCGCCTGTATCCAGGCGTTCATCTTCGCCATCCTCTCCGCCGTGTACATCGGCGGTGCCATGGAATCGCACTGAAAGAGCACGAGTAGGCCGGCGCCGGGAGCCGGTCCAGCAAGGAGGTCGACAATGGAGGCCGCGGGCGCGAAGCGGCGCGGCGCAGGCCTCGCCGTGGGTCTCGGGGGCATCGGCCCCGGCATCGGCATGGGTTACCTCATCGGCAAGTCCATCGAGAGCCTGGTGCGCCAGCCCGAGATGGGCGGCGAGGTGCGCACCAACATGTTCATCGGCGTGGGCCTCATCGAAGCGTTCGCCCTCTACGCGCTGCTCATCTGTCTCATCCTGCTCTTCGTCGTCTGAATGACCGAGGGTAGTCGGGAAGAGGTGGACTGATGCTGAACGCAGAATGGGGTCTCATCGTCTGGACCCTCGTCACGTTCGGCGTCTCGGTGTTCATCCTCTGGAAGTTCGTGTTCATACCCGTGCAGCGCGTCATAGACGAGCGGCGCGCGAACATCCAGGAGAGCATCGACACGGCCGGCGAGACGCGCAAAGAGGCAGCGCAGCTCCTCGACGAGTACAAGCAGACGCTGGCGCGCGTGCGTGCCGAGGCAGACGAGATCCTTGAGAACGCCAAGCGCGCCGGCGAAGAGACCCGTACCGAGGTCGTCACCGGCGCGCGCACCGAGGCCGAGCGGCTGGTCAGCCGCGCCCACGCGCAGATCGAGCGCGACACGCAGGCCGCGCTGCAGAAGCTGCGCGACGAGGTCGCCGAGCTCACCTTGCTGGCCGCCCAGAAGGTCGCCGGCAAGTCGCTCACGGAAGCCGATCACAAGCGGCTGGTCGACGAGGCCCTCGAAGAGGCCCTCAAGCAGACGCACCTCGACGGCCTCGAGCTCGGGCTGAAGGGCTGACGCACATGGACAGGCGGACACCCACGAACATCCCGGCGGCGCGGAGGCGGTCGTGAGCGAAGCCAGCGTCGCGCGTGTGTACGCCACAGCCCTGTTCGCTGCCGCTACAGAGGCCGGCCAGGCGGAGGTGGTTCGAGAGCAGCTCGGCGAGTTCGCCGAGGCGCTCACCTCGACGCCGGCTCTCCTGGAGGCCCTGGAGGACCCCAAGGTGCAGGGCGTCCGGAAGCAGCGCATCGTCGCCGACCTCACCAGGGGCGGTAACGTGCTCGTGCGCAACGCCGTGCGAGTCATGCTCGACAAGGGGCGCATCGTGCTCGCCCCGGAGGTCAGCCGGCAATACGAGCGGCTGGCCGCGCAGGCGGCCCGGCTCATCGATGTGGAAGTCACGTCGGCCCTGCCGCTGGATGCCGAGACGGAGAAGAAGTTGGTGAAGCGCTTCGAAACGGCCACCGGCCGCCAGGTCCGTCTCGCCAGGAGAGTGGACGCCGAGATCATCGGCGGCCTTGTGGTGCGCGTAGGAGACGTGGTGCTGGACGCCAGTCTGCGGGCGCGCGTTGACCAGCTGCGCGAGCGCATACAGCGCGTGGAAACGAGAGGTGACGCGTAAGTGAAACTCAGACCCGAAGAGATCACCTCCATCCTCAAGGCCCAGATCGAGAACTACGAGGCCGAGGTCGAGATCGATGAGGTCGGCACCGTGCTGGAGGTCGGTGACGGCATCGCCCGCATCTACGGGCTCAACAACGCCATGTCCATGGAGATGCTGGAGTTGCCGCACGGTGTCACCGGCCTGGCGCTGAACCTGGAAGAGGACAACGTCGGCGCGGTGCTGCTCGGCGAAGACATCCTCATCAAGGAGGGCGACCTGGTGCGCCGTACCGGGCGCGTGCTTCAGGTCCCGGCGGGCGAAGCCCTCGTGGGCCGTGTCGTCAACCCGCTCGGCGAGCCCATGGACGACAAGGGCCCTGTGAACGCCGCCGCCTTCCGGCCCGTGGAGTTCAAGGCGCCGGGTGTGGTCGCCCGCCAGCCGGTCAAGGAGCCGCTGCAGACCGGCATCAAGGCCATAGATGCCATGATCCCCATCGGGCGCGGCCAGCGCGAGCTCATCATCGGCGACCGCCAGACGGGCAAGACCAGCCTCATCGTAGACACCATCATCAATCAGAAGGGCCAGGACATCGTCTGTATCTACGTGGCCATCGGCCAGAAGGCCTCCACGGTCATGCAGGTGGTGCAGAAGCTCGAGGAGTTCGGTGCCATGGACTACACCATCGTGGTCGCTGCCACCGCCTCGGCATCGGCTCCGCTGAAGTACCTGGCGCCGTACTGCGGCGCGGCCATGGGCGAGTACTTCCTCTACGGCGGCAAGCACGCCGTGTGCTTCTACGACGACCTGTCCAAACACGCCGACGCGTACCGGCAGATGAGCCTCCTGCTGCGCCGTCCGCCGGGCCGCGAAGCGTTCCCCGGCGACGTCTTCTACCTGCACTCTCGCCTGCTCGAACGCGCCGTCAAGCTCAACGACGAGCTCGGCGCCGGCTCGCTCACGGCCATCCCGGTCATCGAGACGCAGGCCGGCGACGTGTCGGCGTACATCCCCACCAACGTGATCTCCATCACGGACGGGCAGATCTTCCTGCAGAGCGACCTGTTCTACAGCGGCGTGCGGCCGGCCATCAACGTCGGCATCAGCGTCAGCCGCGTGGGCGGTAGCGCCCAGATCAAGGCCATGAAGCAGGTCGCCGGTGGCCTCAAGCTGGACCTGGCCCAGTTCCGCGAGCTCGAGGCGTTCGCGCAGCTGGGTTCAGACCTCGACGAGTCCACCAAACGTGTGCTGGCGCACGGCGAGCGCATGGTGGCGGCCTTGAACCAGGGGCGGTTCGAGCCCATGCCGGTGGAGGAGCAGATCGCCGTGATCTACGCCGGCACCAAGGGCTATCTGGACGGCTTGGCCGTCGACAAGGTGGGGTCCTTCCTCGACGGCCTGCGGCGCTTCCTGCGGGCAGAGAATGCCGCGCTCCTCGCCGAGATCGCCGAGAAGAAGGTCCTGTCGGACGAGCTCGAGGAACAGCTCAAGACAGCCGTCGAGAAGTACCACGGCATGGCCGTCGCCAGCGCCACGGAGGCCGAATTCGCGGTCGCCGCCGGCGAGAAGCCGGCGGGGGAGGGCTGAGCACCCCGTGGCCACCCTGCAGGACATCCGGCGGCGCATAAGCTCCGTCCACACCACGCGCAAGATCACCAAGGCCATGCAGATGGTGGCGGCGGCCAAACTGCGCCGCGCGCAGCAGCGCATCGAGTCGCTGCGACCGTACGCGCTCAACATCATCGAGATGCTGCAAGACCTTGCCGCGGCCGCACCGGACCGCAACAACTACCCGCTGCTCAGGCCGCATGGGCAGATCAGAACGGTCGCCTTGCTGGTGTTCACCGGCGACCGCGGCCTGGCCGGCGCGTTCAACGCGAACGTCATCCGGCGCGCGCTGGAGGCCGAGCGTCTCAACAAGGAGATGGGCCGCGAGACGTACTGGCTCGTTGTGGGCAAGAAGGGCGCCGGCACCCTGACGTTCCGGGGGCACAAGCTGGAGCGCAGCTGGACGGGTCTCAGCGACAATCCCACGTACGACGACGCCAAGCATATCGCCGCGCACATCATCGAGCTGTACACCAGCGAGACGGTCGACGAGGTGCGGCTCATCTACAACCGATTCCGCTCTCCGCTGGAGCAGGTGGTGCGGGACGTCACACGTCTGCCGATAGCGCCCGAAGCCTACGAGGCGGCCGAGCCGCGACAGCCGGGCCTGTATCTGTTCGAGCCGGAAGCGGACATCATCTTCAAGAAGCTGCTCCCGGCCTACGTGGAGACGGCGGTCTATCGCGCCCTGCTCGAGAGCAGCGCCAGCGAGCAGGGTGCGCGCATGACGGCCATGAAGAACGCCAGCGAGAGCGCCGACGAGATGATCGACTCGCTCACGCTGCAGCTCAACCGGGCCCGCCAGGCCACCATCACGCAGGAGATCCTGGAAGTGGTGGCCGGCGCCGACGCGCTGGGCTGATGACGGCAGGGCTGTCGGTACGGCAACAGACAAGGTGACGACAAGGCCCGGTTCCCGCGGACCGGCCATGAGAAGGTGGAGTTGACGGAATGAACAAGGGACGCGTGGTGCAGGTGATCGGCGCGGTGGTCGACGTCCACTTCCCGGACGAGCTGCCCGCTATCTACAATGCCCTCACTGTGCCCATGGAGCGGGCAGACGGTGAGACGTGGGAGCTGGTCTGCGAGGTGCAGCAGCATCTCGGCGACGATCGCGTGCGCGCGGTCGCCATGGATTCCACCGACGGCCTGGCTCGCGGCACGGAGGTCGTGGACACCGGCGTGCCCATGACGGTGCCGGTGGGCACGCGCACGCTGGGCCGCCTGCTCAACGTCATGGGCGAGACCATCGACGGGCTCGAGTCGCTCGATGACGTAGAGCGCTGGCCCATCCACCGTCCCGCCCCGGGTTTCGAGTCCCTCGATCCCACCGACGAGCCATTCGAGACCGGCATCAAGGTCGTCGACCTGCTCGCCCCGTACGTGAAGGGCGGCAAGATCGGCCTGTTCGGCGGCGCCGGCGTTGGCAAGACGGTCATCGTCCAGGAGCTCATCCACAACATCGCCACGCAGCACGGCGGCCTGTCCGTGTTCTGCGGCGTCGGCGAGCGCACCCGTGAGGGCAACGATCTCTGGTTGGACATGAAGCAGAGCGGCGTCATCGACAAGACCGCTCTCATCTACGGTCAGATGAACGAGCCGCCGGGCGCCCGTCTGCGCGTGGGCCTCACCGGCCTCACCGTGGCCGAGTACTTCCGTGACGAGGGCGGCCAGGACGTGCTCCTGTTCATCGACAACATCTTCCGCTTCGTGCAGGCGGGGTCGGAGGTCTCGGCGCTCCTGGGCCGCATGCCGAGCGCCGTGGGCTACCAGCCCACGCTGGCCAACGAGATGGGCGAGCTGCAGGAGCGCATCACGTCCACCAAGCGCGGCTCCATCACGTCCGTGCAAGCCATCTACGTGCCTGCCGACGACCTCACCGACCCGGCTCCGGCCGCCAGCTTCGCTCACCTCGACGCCACCACCGTCCTCTCCCGCGCCATCAGCGAGAAGGGCATCTACCCCGCGGTCGACCCGCTCGACAGTACGTCGCGCATCCTTTCGGTGGATGCCGTGGGCGAAGAGCACTACCGCACCGCCACGCGCGTCCAGGAGACCCTGCAGCGCTACAAGGACCTCCAGGACATCATCGCCATCCTGGGCATGGACGAGCTCGGCGACGAGGACAAGGTGACCGTGCAGCGAGCGCGCAAGATCGAGCGCTTCCTCAGCCAGCCGTTCAACGTCGCCGAGCAGTTCACGGGGCAGCCGGGCAAGTACGTGCCGCTTGCCGAGACGGTGCGCGGCTTCAAGGAGATCGTCGAGGGCAAGCACGACGATCTCCCCGAGCAGGCGTTCTTCATGGTGGGCGGCATCGACGAAGCTGTCGCCAAGGGGCGCGAGGCGGCGCAGAAGGTCGCCGCCGAGGCGGCCGTTGCGGCAGACGCGGGGTGAGGCGGCTGTGGCCGAAGCTCAGAACCTGATAGACCTCGAGGTCGTCACGCCGGACGGCGTGGCGTACGAAGGCCCGGCTGCGCTGGTCATCGTGCCGGGCGCCGAGGGTCAGTTCGGCGTCATGGCAGGACACGAGCCCATCGTCGCCCTTCTGGTGATCGGCGAGACGCGCGTTCGGCTGCCGGACAACGTGCACTACGAGCATCTGGCCACCGGCCTCGGCTACGTGGAGGTCGTCTTCGACAAGATGCGCATCGTCTGCGACCACGCCGAGCTGGCGGAGAAGATCGACCGCGAGCGCGCCGAGAAGGCCAAGCAGCGCGCCGAGGAGCGGCTCGCGCTTCACGCAGATCCCGCGACCCGGGTCGAGGTCGACTTCTACCGGGCCGAGCAGGCGCTGCAACGTGCCGTGAACCGCCTCGAGGTGGCGGCGCGCCGTTCCGGGGACCAGCCGGCGCAACGCTGACCTACGGGGAGGTCCGCGCCGGCCGGCGCGGTATACTTCCCCAGACCCATGAACGGCTGTCAGGAACAGGCCGGGCGCCTGGTCGTACAGGGCGGGCGCCGACTGACCGGCGAGATCTCCCTCTCCGGCGCCAAGAACTCCGCACTCAAGCTCATGGCGGCGAGCTTGCTCGCCGACACCCCGAGCACTATTCGTCGCACCCCGCGCATAGCAGACGTCGGCACCATGGTCGCCATGCTGAGGGCGCTGGGCGCCCGCGTCGACGCGTCCGCCGACGTGTTGTCCATCGATCCCAGCGGGCAGCTGAACGACTGCGCGCCCTACGAACTGGTGCGCACCATGCGCGCCAGCATCATCGTCATGGGGCCCATGGTGGCGCGCCTGGGCAGGGCGCGCATCGCCATGCCGGGCGGCTGCAAC
>CAZIGT010000101.1:0-9697 GCA_964538465.1 uncultured Thermoleophilia bacterium
CAGGACGTTCTCGTTGCCCACGCGATCGTCAGTGCCTCACCGGCACGCTGAGCGTGGACCAGAACGTCCTGTTCCCAAAGGCGTCCACCGCGAGGATCGAGACCTTGAGTTTGCCGCCGAGCTTGCGCGTGGTGCGTCCGTTCCACTTGATGGCCGTGGCCCCAGCCGCTGTGTACGTCTTCGTGGTCCGCGAGAGCAGCACACCCGCTGCGGACCGGATACTCACGGTCGCTACGGCGGGCTTGTCGAGAGTGAACCGCACCGTCAGGGCGTGGTTGCGCCTGAACCGGGTCGGGGCCGCGCTCACGTTGGAGATCACGGGGGCTGCGTTGGACGTGCCTACGGTCACGATGGTCTTCTGCGAGCGCACGTAGACCAGGGAGGAGTCCATGGCCTTCTCCGCCCATACCTTGTACGTGCCGTCGGGGAGGCCGCTCACCGTCACCGTGCTGCCGGCCGGTGTGTACACGCGTGACCCCACGTGCACGGTGGCGCCGTCGACGGGGGCGAACTGGTCTGATGTCTCGATCTGCGAGGCGTCGGTGATGTCGAACCGCGTCGCCTCGGCCTGGCTGTTGACCTTTGTGAGGTCGTCGCCGACCACGCTGATGGTGAAGGACTGGTTCGCCGCAAGGGCTGTCCCGGCGCTGAGCCTCACGACGAGCGCCTTGGGTGTCTTGGCCACGGGCCAGCCGGCATCGGGGTTCTGGAAGAAGAGGTAGCTGTCGCCGGCGTTGGCCTGCAGCGCGCCGGCGCCCACGGACGGCGAGTAGCCGTTGACATTGAACTGCCACCAGTTCGCGAACGTGCTGGGGTCCGAGGTCTGACCGTCGATGGCGTTGACGTAGGCGCCCAGGGAGCTGACGACCATGTCCCAGGGCACGCCGTGGATCTGCGTGGCAAGGTCGAGGGCGTTCAGGGGCGTCGGGATGGTGGTGGTGTACGTGCTTCCGTCCGAGTCCGCGACCAGTCCGCCGGCTGCCGGGACCTCGACGGCGGTAGGGCCGATGGCGGTGTAGCCGGCGGCCTCCGCGCGTACCGTCGCCGTGACGGCGAGCGCCGCCGGCGCGAGAAGGGTCCCTGCGGTGAGCAAGGCGGCCGCAAGGACGAGAGCGAGACGGATCTTCAAGGATCCCCCTTTCCGGCGCGGGCACATCATCTCCCGACGACGCCGAAAAGAAGACCCCGTGGCAGGGACCACGGGGTCTGCGGACTCAGTCCGAACGCTGAGCCCCCATCCTCGTGGGTATCGGCATCGCAAGGCGGCTCGCTCGGTTTTCTGACTCCCGGCCGGCCGCCGGCGCTCGCCGACGGGTGCCCGCCGCTGCCTTCCCGGGCCTTGGGCCCAGTGACCCCCCTACAGGGGGACGCGGCGGGTGCGACCGGTCACAGCGGCGGGACCGTGCCGGTCTTGCACCGGCTTCCCGAAACGCCGTAGCCGCGCCATAGATCGAATGGCACCGTGATGCTAAAGGAAACGGCGTGCCGAGTCCAGCTGATTGGGGATTTTTCTCAGTCAGGCGCTTGCCGGGGGTTCACGCCGACGTGTCGGCGTGCAGGTGCCCGGCTGCCTGCAGCTTCTCGGCGATGCGACGCCGCGCTACGGCCGCCTGGTCGGCGGCCGCGGGCCGCGAGGCCGCCCACAGCGTGAGCTTCAGCCGCACCGCCGACACCGACACGTCGGCCACCTCCAGGTTGCAAGGCCGGTCGATCGCAGGGTCCTCGAGGTCGCGAGCCACGTCGAGGACAACGCCGCACACGTCCGCGATGGGCGCATCCACAGGCACCTCGACCTCGACGGCTGCGGCGCTCTCCGGGTCTACGAGCGAGTAGTTGTGGATGGTCTTGGTCGTGAGCAGGTCGTTCGGGATGAGCACCCGGCGGTTGTCTCCCGTACGGATGTGCGTGTAGGTGAGGCGGATCTCTTCCACCGTGCCGGCGTCGCCGTCTACGGAGACGTAGTCGCCGATGCGCAGCGGCTGGGAGAACGCCAGGATGAGGCCGCTCACGAAGTTGGCCAGCACCGAGCGGGCGGCCAGGCCGACGACCAGCGCTGCGATGCCGGCCGAGGCGATCATGGCGCGCGCCGCCGTGCTGACGCCGGGGATCTGCCACAGGGCGAGCGCTACGCCGCAGAAGATGATGACGGCCACCACGACGCGGCGCGCCACGCGTGCCCTGGAGAGCTCCGCCGGCGACAGGTCTCTGCGCAGCACCTTCACGAGTCCGCGGTCGTAGCGGTCCAGTAGCCAGTCGACGATTTTGGCGACGATCAGCGTGGCGACCAGGTAGGCGGCCGCCTCGATGTAGGGGGTGACCTCGACGGCGAACTGGAGCCGCGGCACGTCAGTCACCGCCGTCCACTACATCGCGTATGTCCCAGAGGAGGCTGCCGCTGCGGTAGTCGAGCATGGCCACGATGGCCTCAGGGGCACCGGCGCCGCGGCCGTAGTAGCCCTCGATCTGCCAGACGAAGCGGAACGTCGGCTCGATGGTCGCCGGCTCACTGAGAGCGGTGACCACCTCTTCCCTCTGCGCAGACGCCGGGCCTTCATCCGAGTTGTCGTCGATCAGCGGCGTGAACGTGTACGGCTTTCCCACCGGCAGGTAGAGAAGCTGAGCCGCGACCACGTCGACTTCGGAGTCCTTGTAGACCTCGTCCGCTGCGCGGAACGCCGCGCCGGAGGTCTTGAGCTGCGAGTCGCCGGGCACCGTGAGGGCCGAGACGACGAAGCGCCAGCTACGCCAGGGATGTGTCAGGAAGGTCTGGTTCTGCGCATCTGCCGTGTACCGGTAAGCCACCAGCGAGGGCAGGTAGAAGACGATGATCGCCAGGACCAGCGCCATGGATATCCAGAAGAGCTTGGATCGCCCCCTCAGCACGAACGGTCATCTCCGGGTGTCATAGGTGTGCGTCGCCTCTCGTCGTGCGCTGCAGGGTGCTGTCGGTGTTCAACTGCGGGCGAACTCACGAACGTGCAGGTCCTGCGGCACGCACGTTCGCGGGAAGATCTCTCGCGC
Source organism: uncultured Thermoleophilia bacterium (assembly GCA_964538465.1). Classification (GTDB taxonomy): domain Bacteria; phylum Actinomycetota; class Thermoleophilia; order UBA2241; family UBA2241; genus UBA6103. The sequence continues at coordinate 3,022 of CAZIGT010000101.1, forward strand.
TGAGCGCTCCATCTCGCGGTAGTAGGCCTCGTCGCGCAGCGGATTGAGATGGATGAGGTAGAGCTCGCCGACACCGGCCCGTGCCGCGAGGGCAGCCGCCTGCCGCGCGAACGTGTGCGTCTTGTGCGTCTTGTGGACCAGCGCCTCCTGCCCGGCCTCCGACTCCTCCCGGCCGTCTATCCACGCCTCGTGCAGCAGGAGTTCCACGCCGGTCGCGAACGACGCCGTTGCCGGGTCGGCGACCGTGTCGGTGACGAAGGTGAAGTGGTTGCCGACACGGTAGCCGGCGCTCACGCCGGCGTGCTCCTGGGCGCGCAGGCGGACCGGTACACCGCCGACCAAGTTGTCGCCCGCCTGGAGCGTGGCCAGGGCGACGTTCTCCTGTTCCGACCAGTCGTCGGGGAAGAACGGCCGGCGGATGAGCGCCGGCACGCCGGCCTCCGGCAGCACACCGTTGACCGCGGCGTCCGGCACGTGCACCGTGACCCTCCGCCTCGGGAAGACCCCGGAGAGGTAGCTGAGGCCCACCGTGTGGTCGAGGTGATAGTGCGTGAGCAGAAGGTGGACCTCACCGACGCCGTCCAGGAGAGCGGCGGCGGGCTGCTCCAGGAAACGCGCCAGCCCGGTGCCGGCGTCGAACACCAGCAGGCTGGGGCCGCTGCGGTAGGCGACGCACGTGGTGGCGCGGCGCGGCGTGGGTATCCACCCCTGCGTCCCCAGGAGCATCAGCGTAGCCACATCGGTCATATGCGGTTTGTTCGCGAGCCCATGCAGGTACATTGTACCGGTAGGACCCGGGCGACACGCGAGACACAGCCGTGGCGCCCGGGCTTTGCGTCGCCTCGACAGGAGGGACCTGCATGAACGAACAGCAGCGTTCCTGCATGAGGGACTTGGCGCGAGACCGCACGACCGGCCTGCTCTGGCAACCCATCTCCGAGCCGCTCGAAGCGGCGCTGCGCGGCGGCGACCTGCGCGCCCTTGCCCGAGCGGCGTCCGCGGCCGCGCGCGCCCTCTCGCTGACGCACCGGCAGCGGCTCCCCGATCTGCTCGACCGACTGCAGGCCGGCCTCGACCGGATGCTGTCCTACGGTCCCGCCGGCGGCAAGGCGCGAGCGAGGCTGCTCGAGTGCCGGGCGGTGCTGCAGCGAGCGGTCGCCGAGGGCTACGCCGAGGGCAAGGACGAGACGATCGCCGACCTGCGCCGTCAGGTCGACTCCCTCTCACCGGCAGATCCAGCCAGCGGAGTGCTGCGACCGCGGCAGACGGGCGATCTCCTCTCGGTGGAACTGCTTCGCTGCCAGCGCATGGACCTGCCGCTGGGGATAGCGGCCGTGGCGCCGGCGAACGGCCGGCACGCCGACCGACCGGCGGGACGGCGCTCCAGCCGGCGCGGCGACCCGGTGGGGCGCGTGCTGCGCGACGGCGTGCGCAGGTACGATGTCGTCGGCTCCCTGGACGACGGACGCCACGTACTCCTGCTGCCCGGCGTCTCCCGCGAGGGGCTGCTGACGGCGGTCGAGCGCCTGCACCGTCGGCTGGAAGAGGACCCGCGCACGGGAGAAGACGGGCACCGCACCTTCGTGCTGATGCACCTCGACTGCGCCGACGTCTCGGCGGAGGAGGTTCTCACGACCGTCGCTGACGCTGGGCGGGCCGTGTCGTCCGCCGACTACGTGGTCTGGGTCTGACGCTCCCAGGGTCGCCTGATATAGGCTAGACACGCTCCCGTCTCCGGGGCGTCGTCGACCGTGCTCGTGCTGCGATGGGTCGGCGCGGCGCGGCATCGACCTTCGCCGCTACCGCGACCTCCCATCACCGCCGGGGCAAGGGGGTAGTCGGGCGCCGTGTTTGCTGCTCTCGGCAGGTTCACATACCGCCGCCGCTGGTACATCATCGCCGCTTGGGTGGCGATCCTGCCCTTCGCCGTCTATGGCGCGATGAACGTCCACCACGTGCTTCAGGGCGGCGGCTTCTCGATCGCGGGATCGCCATCTGACGTCGCTCTGCAGAAGGCGAACGAGCATCTCAACCTGGGCAAGTCGGCCCTGTACATCGTCTTCGAGAACAAGGAACTCAACGCTCGCGGCGACGAGTTCCAGCGTCGCCAGGCTGAGGCCCTCGCCGAGTTCGTTCCGGACGAGTTCCAGTACCTCAGCCGCCTGGAGACCTTCGCCAACGTGCGCGACCCCAACCTCATATCGCGTGATGACCATGCCTCCATGGCGATCCTGGGCTTCAACCAGCCCTTCGACAAGGTGCAGGCCATCATGCCGAAGATCCGCGCCGCCGTGCGCGACGCTGGCCTCAAGCACTACGTCACCGGCGAGCCGGCGGTGTTCGAGGAGATCGAACGGGTCTCGAGCGAGGACGCGAGCCGGGCCGAGTACTACACCCTGCCGGTGGCTCTCATCGTGATGATCCTGGTCTTCGGATCCGTGGTCGCTGCCGGCCTGCCCGTTCTCAGCGGGGCTGTGGCGGTAGCTGCCACCCTGGGCTTCATGTTCCTATTCGCCCGCGTCTACGGCATGACCATCTACGCGCTGAACGTCACTACGATGCTCGGCTTGGCTGTGGGTATCGACTACTCGCTGCTCATGGTCGGGCGCTTCCGGGAGCAGCTCGCGGCCGGCGACAGCGTGGAGCGCGCGGTGGAAGTCACGGTGGCCCGCGCCGGCGCCTCCATCTTCTTCTCCGGCCTGGCCGTCATGGTCGGCCTCACCGGCCTCATCATCTTCCAGTTCATGGCGCTGCGCTCCATGGGCGTGGGCGGCTGCCTGGTGGTGGGCTTCTCCGTGCTGGTCGCGCTCACCCTGCTCCCGGCTGTGCTCGGGGTGCTGGGCCCCAGGATCGACTACCTGCGCCTCTATCACAGGCGCGGCACAGAGGGCGCCTTCTGGATGCGCTGGTCGGCCGGCGTCATGCGCCACCCGGTCTGGGTGGTGCTTGGCGTGACGGCCGTGATCGCTGCGTGCTCGATCCCGGCCTTCCGCATGCAGACTGGCGTGTCCACCTCCGAGATCCTGCCTCCGGACTCCGAGTCGCGCATCGGCGACAGGATCATCAACGAGCGATTCAATCCCTCGATCGCCACCGGCATCCTCGTGCTAGTCACGTGGGAAGACGGGTCGTCGCCGTTCGCCCTCGGCAACATCATCAAGCTGTGGAACTTCGGCAACGAGCTCAAGCGACAGCCCGGCGTCAGCGAGGTGACCAGTGCGGTGACGCCGCCGGACCTCAAGCGGTTCGGCTCGCCGGCCAAGTGGTTCTCGGCGCTGGCCGGCGAGGCGTCCGGCGAGTCGGACGGCGTCAAGGGGAGCCTGTCCGACGACGCCTACCTCGAGCTCAAGCGGCTGATGAGCGCTACGGCGGGCCCAGGCGCGCTGATGTACGTCGTGGTGCCCAAGTGGAAGGACAACTCGCCGCAGTCGCGCGCCCTGGCGACGAAGCTGGCCGACCTGAAGCCGCCGCCCGGCACGCGACTCTGGGTCGCCGGGGTGGCGGCCGGTCTCAACGACTTCCTCCATGGACTCTACGGCCGTTTCCCCTGGGTGGTGGCGTACGTGCTCGGCGCCACGTTCCTCATCTTCCTCATCATGTTGCGCAGTGTGGTCCTGCCGCTCAAAGCGGTCATAGTCAATGGCCTCTCCATCGTGGCCAGCTTCGGCGCCCTGGTCTACATCTTCCAGGAAGGGCATTTCTCAGGCCTCCTGGGCTTCGAATCGCCGGGCTGGGTGGAGGCCACGCTGCCGGTGATCCTCTTCTGCGTGATCTTCGGCGTCTCCATGGACTACGAGGTGTTCATGCTCACCCGCATGCGCGAGTACTGGCTGGAGACCCACGACAACACCGACAGCGTGGGCATGGGGCTTGCGCGCACCGGACGCATCATCACCAGCGCCGCGCTGATCATCGTGGTCGTGGCCGGCGCGTTCACGTTCACGAACATCGTCGTCACAAAGGCTCTAGGCCTGGGCCTTGCGATAGCTGTGGCGCTCGATGCCACCATCGTGCGCGTGCTCCTCGTGCCAGCAGCCATGCGGTTGTTCGGCGACTGGAACTGGTGGCTGCCGAGATGGCTCGACAAGGCCGTGCCACACGTGTCGCCCATCGAGGTCGCGGATGATTGAGCGACCGGGTAGGGGGCCAGAGGCGCTCGGCTTCGCGCCTCACGGGCGGCGGCTGCTGCGCTGGCTGGCCGCAGCGCCGCTGTTCCTCGGCGGCCTCGCGTGCGTGGCGCTCGCCGTGCAGACCATCAAGGAGCTGAGCGGGCCGGCCAGCGCCAACGGCAGCGCCGACTGGCTGCTAGCGCTCGCCGCGTGCTTCTTCCTGGTCATGGTGATCGCCCTGTTCGCGGCGGGCTACCTGCTGGTGAGGTCTCAACGACCGCACCCGGCGGTCTGGGTGGTCACCCTCGTGGTGGGCGCAGGTGCCGCGGTCGTGGGCGCCCAGCAGCTCGCCGCGGCCGACTGGCGCGCGTTCACCGTCGCAGGCATCGCCGCCGCCGTGTTCTTGGCCGTCTCGGTCTATCTGGTCGTGGTCAGCGCGGTCGGGATCTGGGTGTCACGCACCCGACCGCAGCCGCGGGCCCCCACCCTCAGCTAGCCCTGCGGCGCGGCTGGCGACGGCCGGATCCGCGCCTGTTGTGCGTCGTGCGGCGTCGCTGCGTCCGCACAGATAGCCGACGTGGAATCGAAGGTGAGCACAGCCGTGAGGCGAAGTACGCCCTCGGCATGCACAGCTTCCTGCGTCATCTGGGCCGGTTCTTCCGCGGCCTACTGGGCCATCTGGGCCGGTTCTTCCGCGCCGTCTACCGGGGGGCGGTGAGCTCCGGTCGCCGCATGTGGGACACCGGTGGTACCAATCTCGCTGCCACTCTGGCCTTCTATGCCATGATGTCGATCTTCCCGATGTTGATCCTGGTGATCGCGCTGATCAGCTGGATCGCCAAGTTCCCGGCGTCGGTAGAGAAGTTCCTGAACACACTGGAGGAATTCGCGCCGGAGTACGTGGTGGAGACCGTGCGTGCGCCCCTGGAGAAGCTGGTGGAGAACGGGACCGGCGCCGGCACGGTGTTCGGCGTGGGCATCATCCTGGTGGTCTGGTCGGCTTCGGGCTACGTTGGGGCCTTCGGCTGGTCGGCCAACCAGGTGGGCGGTGTGACGGAGAAGCGACCGTATCTGCGTCGGCTGTTCCTGCGCATGGGTGTGGCTGTGTTGGTAGCCATCGTCATGCTCCTGGCCCTTGTGGCCATCATGCTCACCGAGAACGCGTCGGGATGGATCGGCGACCAGATCGCCGGGCTGGGGGCCACCGTGAACGTGTGGAGTGCGCTGCGCTGGCCACTGTTCTTCGTGGTGGCGTTCGGCACGGTCCTCATCCTGTTCAGCACCGGTCCCTATATGAAGCGGCTGAGCTTCCGCGACACCGCGCTGGGGGCGTTCCTGGGCGTGGCGCTCTGGATGCTGGCGTCGTGGGGGTTCGGCATCTACCTCGAGTACGTCGGTCAGTACAGCATGATTTACGGGAGCCTGGCGGCCATCGTGGTGTTCCTCATGTGGCTGTGGCTGTTCAACCTGGCCCTGCTTTTCGGGGTGTCGGTGAACGCCGAGGTCTGTGCGTGGCGGAGGCGCAGGGCGGCGGTGGCGGCCATGCCGAGTGCTCCGCCGCCCGCCGTCGAGGACGAGCGGGGAGGGACCGCACCGCGCACGGGGCCGGCTTCGGCCTCGGCGGGACCGGCGGACGTGCCGGAGGCGACCGCAGAGGCGGCGGAGGACGAGCGGGGAGGGACCGTGCCGCCCGCAGTCGAGGAGCGGCGGGAAGAGGCCATGTCGCCTGCCCCTGGCACAGACGAGCCCGCCGCCCGCGAGTAGCCGCTCCGGTGCCGTTCGGCCTTGCGCGGCCGCCCGACCTGCGCAGGGTCACAGAGACTTCGGCCGCGCACTCCAGCACCCGCCGCTCGCCCACCCTGGTCGCCCGAACGCGGGCCACGCCTTGACCGATCAATAGACTGGTATCCGCCGCCCTGGCTCAGCCCGGGCCGTGCTTCACATGATCCAGGGGGTTTCGTGGGCTGGATCGAGAGGAACATCGCTGCGCTGTACGAGGCGGAGTTCCGCAAGCTCTTCCTCGGTCAGGCCATCTCGGTGGTCGGCACCATGCTGACCATCGTGGCTCTGCCGTTCGCCGTGCTGTCGATCGGCGGCTCGGCGACAGACATCGGCCTGGTCGAGGCGTCGAACCTGGTGCCGCTCGCGATCGTCGTGCTGGCCGGCGGCGTGTGGGCGGACCGCATCTCACGCCGCCTCGTCATGCTCGTCGCCGACTTCGTCCGCGCCGCCGTGCAGGTGGCAACCGCGGTCATCCTCCTGACGGGCGTCGCGGAGGTCTGGCACCTGATGGCGCTGCAGGTGCTCATGGGCGCCAGCGAGGCGTTCTTCCGGCCGGCGTACATGGGGCTCGTGCCGCACACGGTGAGCGAGGAGCGGCTGCAGCAGGCCAACGCGCTCACCGGCCTGGTCGGGAGCGCGTCGATCACCGTGGGTTCGATCGCCGGCGGCCTGCTGGTGGCGGCGATCGGCGCCGGATGGGCCATCGGCATCGATGCGGCGAGCTACCTCCTCAGCGCGTGGTACCTGCTGAAGCTGCGGCCGCGGCCGGCGACGCCGGACGCGGC
>CAZIGT010000102.1:0-6090 GCA_964538465.1 uncultured Thermoleophilia bacterium
TCATGATAAATCGGTCTCCAAGAAATCTTGACACGCTACATGCCGGCTACGCCTACGACGCCGAGAGCGGCCTCTACTACTGCTCGGCGCGTTACTACGACCCCCTCACCTGCCAGTTCCTGACCCGCGACCCGGCGAAGGCTGACGGGGAGGAGAGCGCGTATCAGTACTGCGGCGGGAATCCGGTGATGGGCAGTGAGCCTTCAGGGGCGAGGGAGATCAAATTGAAGTGGCCCAACGGCTCCAAGATGTCGTACTTCAAGAAGGAGCTCCGCACCAATGCCGGCTATCTGCAGCACTTGCCGATTCTGATGCGCGGGACGACGCTGGGTTGGCTAGCACTGACCGCCTGGGACTACAAGGACACGTGCAAGGGATTGGTGGAGTTCAACACGCCGGAAGTACACAGACCCTTCTACCACACGACGTTCCGGTGGAGTGAATGGGATCCAGAGCTGCATGCCTATGTGCCGAAGAAGAAAGAGCATGCGTACCACTACGGTGGATCGTTGAAGATCTTGGCCCAGGACTTCGGCAATCTGAACCATGGCTACGCCGGCCATGCGGCCGGGATATCCCTCTGGACGCTGACCAGCGCGAGCAGGATGGCTGCGGGCGCGACAACGAACCTAGGGGAGGCCGGAGACCGCAAGAACGAAGTCCGGGATGAGGCGATGATGAAGTGGGGCTACGTGCTCGAGAAGAAGAAGGGCTGGGGCTACAAATACACCGGTGATCACTATGTCAAGTAGTCTCGGCCGCCGGCGTCGCTGTTGGCGTCTGCCGTCTGCATCTACCATGAAGGTTCGTGACTTGGCTAGGAAACCAGTCGTGGCTGCTGGGCTGCTGGTCGCTGTGCTCGCCGTCGTCGGCGGATGTGGGACGCCGACCGAGGTGTGGGCGCCGCCCCCAGCGTCGGAGGCCAGCCGGAGTGCGGCCGCGGAGTCCACGTGGGCTGTGCGCGAACTCGACGTCTCGGGGTATCTGAACGCGGTCTCCTTCCCGACGGCGGAGCATGGCTGGGCCGTGGGTTCTTCTGGTGTCGTTGTGTCCACCGGCGATGGCGGCAGGCACTGGGGGATCGAGACTACTGCGGCGAAAGCACTCAACGATGTGTGCTTCGTCGACGGTCTTCATGGCTGGGCCGTCGGTGAGGGCGGGACGATGCTTGCCACGGTCGATGGTGGAAGTAGCTGGCAGAAACGGCAACCACCCAGCAAGAAGGCGCTCATGGCTGTCACCTTCGCGGACTCGGTCTCTGGATGGGTCGTCGGTGATGCAGGCACGATCCTCGCCACGACCGATGGTGGACGCACATGGCACAAGCAATGCTCGGGCACGTCTCTGCATCTCGAAGACGTTGCTTTCGTGGACGAAAGCCATGGCTGGGCTGTGGGTGGCGATGGCAACAATGCCGTGATCCTGGCGACCTCCGACGGCGGAAGGCGCTGGCGTTCCCAGTACGAGGAGAAGGGCGGACTCATCCCCTTCTACTGCGTAGCCTTCAGCACTGAGCGCTGCGGATGTGCGGGGCACGAGACGGGGCGCCTGCTCACGGCCAACGGCGGTCGTGTGTGGCGGAGCCCCGTGTTCGTCGACATGCGGTTCTTGGCGCTCGACTTCTGCGATGAGGATCGCGGCTGGGCGGCGGGCGATGGCTACAGCCTCTCAGGGACCGGCGCCGCCGTGTTCGCCACCGGTGACGGCGGTGCAACGTGGGCCGTTGCGCGGCGGGTCGTTGGCTTCCTCGAGGACGTCGCCGTCGCGCCGGATGGTCGCATCTGGGCGGTCGGCGAGCGCCTGGACGGCAATCAGAGGCGCGGGATCGTGGTGTGCGGAACACCCAAGGGCAACGCGGAAGGCGTCGAGTGACTTGACAGGCATGGCGCCGCCCTCGACGGTCATCGGTGCGCTGGCGCGAGCGGGTACCGGATGACATCTGGATGACCGACCGACGCCTGCCCGGGCCTCAATCGCGCGGTGCAGGACGCGGTGACGTTAGTCTGAATCGCACGGCACGGGTAGGCCGAGGAAGTTGCGCATGAGCGCCTCGCCGGCGTCGGTGAGCACGCTCTCGGGGTGGAACTGCACGCCCTCCACCGGCAGGTGCCGGTGGCGGACGGCCATCACCACTCCGTCCTCCAGCCAGGCCGAAAGCTCCAGATCCGGCGGCAGCTGCGGGTCGACCACCAGCGAGTGGTAGCGGGTGGCGGTGAACGGCGAGGGCAGGCCGGCGAAGACGGTCCTGCCGTCGTGATGCACCTCACCCGTCTTGCCGTGGATGGGGTAGCTCCCGCGGTGCACGCTGCCGCCGTAGACCTGCCGCATGGGCCACCGGCACCTCGTACTTCTCGAGCATGAGCGCCGGCTACCTCCGACGGTCGATGCCGTCGTGCCCGATCATCGATATCGTCTCCGGCATGCGCGCACGCGACCGCGGTGGCGGCACCCGACAGGCCGCGAGGTCCTCGATGATGCACCTGGCCCTCGACTACATTGACGCCTCCGACACCTGGCTCGCCGGTACCACGACCGCCGTGACCCTCACCGGCGACTGGACGCGCTACTCGGTCGGCCAGGCCTCGGCGCCGACGGGCACCGACCATGTTGACTTCTCCCTGTACGTGGGCGGCGTCGACGACGGCGACACGATTGATGTCTGTGCCGACGGAGCGCTGCTCGAGAAGAGCGCCAGCCTCGGCTCCTACGTCGACGGGGAAAGCGACTCCGCGAGCTGGGACGCCGAGGAGAACGCCTCGACCTCGACGCTCGCCCTCGGCTGGCGCGTCGACTACCTCTACGACGAGGCTGGCATGCCCTACGGCGGCCTCTACCGTGAGAACGGCGCCGGCCCGCTCGCCTTCCTGATGATCATTAGCGACCGCGGCGACGTGCTCGAGCTGCTCGACGCCGATGGCAACCCCTTCGTTGCCTACCGCTACGACGTCTGGGGCAAGCCGCTCGGCGCCGGCAACCACGCCGCCGGCGTCTGGACGCAACAGACCACCGACGCGCAGAGCAACGTGGTCATTGGCGCCGATCTTGCCAACCAGATCGCCGACCGCCAGGTCCTGCGCTATGCCGGCTACGCCTACGACGCCGAGAGCGGCCTCTACTACTGCTCGGCGCGTTACTACGACCCCCTCACCTGCCAGTTCCTGACCCGCGACCCGGCGAAGGCTGACGGGGAGGAGAGCGCGTATCAGTACTGTGGTGGGGACCCGGTGGGCCAATCGGATTCCAGCGGCAAGTACACCCTGCCGAACGTCACGCAAGTCAACCAGTACAAGTCCTTGTGGTGCTGGGCAGCGAGCTCTATCTGCGCGGTCAATTCGTTGTGGCCCTCACGCGCAAACCATTACTGGGCGGGCAGCAAGCAAGCGACATACGAAAACATGCAGCGTGCGATGGTCAAACAGGTCTATGGTGACCACGGCGACCATGACCTCAGCACTCTGTCCGCCTACTTGAAATGGACGCTGGTGATGCAGAGATGCTGGCGCATCAGCATTGACTCGGACTTGTGGGACTATAAGTTCAGCCCAAAACCCTGCCCCTGGGATCGGCTTGTGGATAGAATCCGGAACAAGAAGCCGGTCATGATGAACATAAGATGGCTAGACAACAATGCCACTCACGCGCTGATCGTCTACCGAGCAAGGACGGTCGGACGCCACCGGCGCGTGGGAATCATGGATCCCGGAGGGCGCGATCTCCGAGATGTCTCATACTCTTGGGCCTGCAGTCATGGAGACACGAGGAAGGCTGATGCATGGGTGTGGGAGGGTAGCGCGGCCTTCAGTCGGTGGAATGGAAGACCGTAGAGCGCGGAATCGAGCAGTCGAGCGATGTGCATAGGGCCCATTGAGTCGTACAGCATGTCGTTGTTGTGGAGAGTCCGGGACGAGTTGTTGGTGTGATTGGCTGCCGGACACGACGCAATGGCTTGGAGAGTCCAGAACGCACTGGCCTTCGGGAATGGATGCGAAGACGAGAGAGCACACATTTCGATTCAGCGGCGGGAGGATGGATGCTGGTCGAGAGTGAGTCGAAGTCGCTGGATAGCGGGCGCTCAGGATCGAAGTCAACCCGAGGCGATGGACGGACCTCTCCCACCATGATGCGCACACGGCTGGCATGGGGCGCCGCTGCCTGCCTGTTCGCGACCCTGCTCCTGTGTGGCTGCATGTCAATGAAGGAGCGGCGCACGTCGCTCCCTCTCGGCCCGAGTCCCACCGTGATGCCCAATGCAGGTCCCGGCGTCGCAGCCAATGGGGAGACGGCAGCGGAAGCGGCAGGACGGCTGTTCCCGCAGGGCCTCCGCCAAGCGCTCGAGGCCGCCGAGAGTGCGGGTGAGCGGCGCGTACTTGAGGGAACGGCGGCGGGTGAGCCTGTGCCGGTCTCCAGGTGCTACGGCATACCCACGCGAACCCTAGTCAAGTGGGTGCTTCCTCGCGACGTACACTCCGTCAGCGGCAACATGTTCGCCGCCATGTGGCCCAGTGCAATGATGGACAAGGCCTTCGTGGTACCCATGGTCAAGGACGGACGCGCGGTGAGCGAGTTCTGGGTGTATCTCACCCGCAAAGGCCAGTGGAAGGTCGACGAAGGTGCGATCGGCCCTGTGCCCGGCGGTTCGGTGCGCGATCTGCAGCTAGCGACTGAGAGGCTGCGACGCGTACTCGGCACGCAAGCCCGGGTCAGGCCGGTCGTGTTCGTGCCTTCCGGGCTCGTATTTGCGGTGGGAGACAACAATGGACGCGAGGCAGCCGTATACCTGGCGTTCGTCAATTGGGGCAAGGGGGTCAAGGGCTTTCACAAGGGATTACCCCATACCGGTGAGCTGTTCACTCCTGCGGAGTTGAAGCGACTGCTCACGCCACGAGACGCGCAGAAGTGAACTCTCTAGAGAAGGACTCCGCGCCGTGGGACTTCAAGTACGCCCTGCCTGCGGGTTCGAAGAAGAACTCGCCGCTCGAACTGCTCGACGCCGATGGCAACCCCTTCGCCGCCTACCGCTACGACGAGTGGGGCAAGCCGCTCGGCGCCGGCAACCACGCCGCCGGCGTCTGGACGCAACAGACCACCGACGCGCAGAGCAACGTGGTCATTGGCGCCGATCTTGCCAACCAGATCGCCGACCGCCAGGTCCTGCGCTATGCCGGCTACGCCTACGACGCCGAGAGCGGCCTCTACTACTGCTCGGCGCGTTACTACGACCCCCTCACCTGCCAGTTCCTGACCCGCGACCCGGCGAAGGCTGACGGGGAGGAGAGTGCGTATCAGTACTGTGGTGGGTGTCCTACCAACGGGGTGGATCCCACTGGAGCGAGTTGCCGTACCTTCTCCTTGAAACGGCGGATCGGCAAGGACTGCACCGCGTACTTCAGGCGGGTACTTCGTGTCGATGCCGCATGGGCTGCGCGGCACAACATCAGTGGCACCTGGAATAGCCCGTCCGTCATGGGATGGTTCAACGACATGGTCAAGGACAAGGCGCCATGGGACTTCAAGTACGCCTTGCCAGCGCGCTCGGGGAACAGCAAGCCGAGACTGAAGAAGCAGTTTGGGTTCAGGGGAAGGCTCATCTCGGTGGCGGATTTCGGGAACGTGCACTACGGGTACGTGGGCCGCGCAGCCTGCATATCGCTCCAGGTTCTCCAGTGGGCGAGCTGGGATGCCGATGGGTACAGCTTCCCGGTGAGCGAGAACGAACAGAAGGACCAGAGTGAGATCAAGAACGGGTGGCGTCTGTACAAGAAGTGGGGAATGAGCGCTGACGGTCTCTCGACCTACTACAGGCAACGTGGGGTTCGGTGATGGTACCGAGGGGAAGCAGCTGCAACGAGGCCTGCTCGACACCAACTGGGCGGGACTACCGCCGCAACATGCTGCCAATTGCCGCCGTGTGCGCTGCGGGCCTCCCTCTACTGTTCGGAGTGGTCGTTCTCGCGGCTGAGCGGCACGCGATGTCCGACATCGGCCATGTGGCCGAGTGGATCATGGTGGGGCTGATAGTCACGTCAGCGGGTCTTGTGATGGTATCCGTTGGAGGGCCGCTCAACCACACACTGGTTGCGGTGTGGTTTA
>CAZIGT010000102.1:6100-9607 GCA_964538465.1 uncultured Thermoleophilia bacterium
GTACTCTGCTTGGCGGCTTGGTCCTGTTGAGGCTTCCACTCTGGTTCCCGCTGCTGGGCTGCACCTCCTGTTGGGTCGCGGTACTGCTGCGGCTCTTGGTGCACGCAAGCTGCGTCGAGCGCAACCGAGGGCGCTACCTGGCCACGGTCTTGGTGGGCGGCCTGGTTGTACTGCTGTGCCTTGGCGTGCTGGCTGGTCATGCTTGGTTCGCGCAAGGAGGCGCCCTTGCGGTGTCCTGACGGCACTGGAGTGGCTCTGATGCGGTGGACTCGGTGGACTACCATCGGACAGAAGTACCGACTACGCATGAGGTTGCTGCGGCGACAGGCGGCAGAGAGGCTCGGGCGTCTCAAGCCGGACTTCGGCTGGTGGTCGCGCGATGGGTCATCTGGTGCGGAGTGCGGTGGGTCGCCGTCAGCAACCATCGGTGCGCTGGCTTGAGCGGGTACCTGATGACGTCCGGACGACAATCTGACGTCTGCGTGGGCCTCCATCGCGCGGGTTGGACGCGGTGACGCTATTCTGAGTCGCGCGCGGGCAAGCCCAGGAAGGTGCGCATGAGCGCCTCGCCGGCGTCGGTGAGCACGCTCTCGGGGTGGAACTGCACGCCCTCCACCGGCAGGTGCCGGTGGCGGACGGCCATCACCACTCCGTCCTCCAGCCAGGCCGAAGGCCGTCGTTCCCGACCCGAGATATCGTCTCCGGCATGCGCACCCGCCACCACGGTTGCGGGACCCGACAGGCCGCGAGGTCCTCGATGATGCATCCGGCACTCACGACGGGCGGAGTGACTCACGCCAAGCCCGTCGTCACGGCTGCGACCGCCGACACCAGCTTCTCAGCCGGTGACCCGGTGACCGGCTCCGTCTACCTGAAGGGCTCAGGCTCCGGGGTGACCGTCAACCTGGCCCTCGACTACATTGACGCCTCCGACACCTGGCTCGCCGGTACCACGACCGCCGTGACCCTCACCGGCGACTGGACGCGCTACTCGGTCGGCCAGGCCTCGGCGCCGACGGGCACCGACCATGTTGACTTCTCCCTGTACGTGGGCGGCGTCGACGACGGCGACACGATTGATGTCTGTGCCGACGGAGCGCTGCTCGAGAAGAGCGCCAGCCTCGGCTCCTACGTCGACGGGGAAAGCGACTCCGCGAGCTGGGACGCCGAGGAGAACGCCTCGACCTCGACGCTCGCCCTCGGCTGGCGCGTCGACTACCTCTACGACGAGGCTGGCATGCCCTACGGCGGCCTCTACCGTGAGAACGGCGCCGGCCCGCTCGCCTTCCTGATGATCATTAGCGACCGCGGCGACGTGCTCGAGCTGCTCGACGCCGATGGCAACCCCTTCGTTGCCTACCGCTACGACGTCTGGGGCAAGCCGCTCGGCGCCGGCAACCACGCCGCCGGCGTCTGGACGCAACAGACCACCGACGCGCAGAGCAACGTGGTCATTGGCGCCGATCTTGCCAACCAGATCGCCGACCGCCAGGTCCTGCGCTATGCCGGCTACGCCTACGACGCCGAGAGCGGCCTCTACTACTGCTCGGCGCGTTACTACGACCCCCTCACCTGCCAGTTCCTGACCCGCGACCCGGCGAAGGCTGACGGGGAGGAGAGCGCGTATCAGTACTGTGGTGGGGACCCGGTGGGCCAATCGGATTCCAGCGGCAAGTACACCCTGCCGAACGTCACGCAAGTCAACCAGTACAAGTCCTTGTGGTGCTGGGCAGCGAGCTCTATCTGCGCGGTCAATTCGTTGTGGCCCTCACGCGCAAACCATTACTGGGCGGGCAGCAAGCAAGCGACATACGAAAACATGCAGCGTGCGATGGTCAAACAGGTCTATGGTGACCACGGCGACCATGACCTCAGCACTCTGTCCGCCTACTTGAAATGGACGCTGGTGATGCAGAGATGCTGGCGCATCAGCATTGACTCGGACTTGTGGGACTATAAGTTCAGCCCAAAACCCTGCCCCTGGGATCGGCTTGTGGATAGAATCCGGAACAAGAAGCCGGTCATGATGAACATAAGATGGCTAGACAACAATGCCACTCACGCGCTGATCGTCTACCGAGCAAGGACGGTCGGACGCCACCGGCGCGTGGGAATCATGGATCCCGGAGGGCGCGATCTCCGAGATGTCTCATACTCTTGGGCCTGCAGTCATGGAGACACGAGGAAGGCTGATGCATGGGTGTGGGAGGGTAGCGCGGCCTTCAGTCGGTGGAATGGAAGACCGTAGAGCGCGGAATCGAGCAGTCGAGCGATGTGCATAGGGCCCATTGAGTCGTACAGCATGTCGTTGTTGTGGAGAGTCCGGGACGAGTTGTTGGTGTGATTGGCTGCCGGACACGACGCAATGGCTTGGAGAGTCCAGAACGCACTGGCCTTCGGGAATGGATGCGAAGACGAGAGAGCACACATTTCGATTCAGCGGCGGGAGGATGGATGCTGGTCGAGAGTGAGTCGAAGTCGCTGGATAGCGGGCGCTCAGGATCGAAGTCAACCCGAGGCGATGGACGGACCTCTCCCACCATGATGCGCACACGGCTGGCATGGGGCGCCGCTGCCTGCCTGTTCGCGACCCTGCTCCTGTGTGGCTGCATGTCAATGAAGGAGCGGCGCACGTCGCTCCCTCTCGGCCCGAGTCCCACCGTGATGCCCAATGCAGGTCCCGGCGTCGCAGCCAATGGGGAGACGGCAGCGGAAGCGGCAGGACGGCTGTTCCCGCAGGGCCTCCGCCAAGCGCTCGAGGCCGCCGAGAGTGCGGGTGAGCGGCGCGTACTTGAGGGAACGGCGGCGGGTGAGCCTGTGCCGGTCTCCAGGTGCTACGGCATACCCACGCGAACCCTAGTCAAGTGGGTGCTTCCTCGCGACGTACACTCCGTCAGCGGCAACATGTTCGCCGCCATGTGGCCCAGTGCAATGATGGACAAGGCCTTCGTGGTACCCATGGTCAAGGACGGACGCGCGGTGAGCGAGTTCTGGGTGTATCTCACCCGCAAAGGCCAGTGGAAGGTCGACGAAGGTGCGATCGGCCCTGTGCCCGGCGGTTCGGTGCGCGATCTGCAGCTAGCGACTGAGAGGCTGCGACGCGTACTCGGCACGCAAGCCCGGGTCAGGCCGGTCGTGTTCGTGCCTTCCGGGCTCGTATTTGCGGTGGGAGACAACAATGGACGCGAGGCAGCCGTATACCTGGCGTTCGTCAATTGGGGCAAGGGGGTCAAGGGCTTTCACAAGGGATTACCCCATACCGGTGAGCTGTTCACTCCTGCGGAGTTGAAGCGACTGCTCACGCCACGAGACGCGCAGAAGTGAACTCTCTAGAGAAGGACTCCGCGCCGTGGGACTTCAAGTACGCCCTGCCTGCGGGTTCGAAGAAGAACTCGCCGCTCGAACTGCTCGACGCCGATGGCAACCCCTTCGCCGCCTACCGCTACGACGAGTGGGGCAAGCCGCTCGGCGCCGGCAACCACGCCGCCGGCGTCTGGACGCAACAGA
>CAZIGT010000103.1:0-2267 GCA_964538465.1 uncultured Thermoleophilia bacterium
CCTGCGGGACTCACGCCCCGCAGGCCGGCGTTCCCACCAGCCGTCACGCCATGACAGCCCGTGTCAGTAGGTGATCAGGCTCATGACATCGTAGCCCGCAAGCTTCTCGCGGCCACCCAGCTCGGCCAGCTCGACGAGGAAGCAGACGCCGACCACCTTGCCGCCGAGCTTCTCCACGAGGCGTACCTTAGCGGCCGCAGTGCCGCCGGTGGCGAGGAGGTCATCGTGCACCAGCACGTTGTCACCAGGCTTGATGGCGTCCTCGTGCACCGCGAGCTGGTCCGTGCCGTACTCCAGCGCATACTCCTCGCGCACGGTCTTCCACGGGAGCTTGCCCGGCTTGCGCGCACAGACGAAGCCGGCGCCGATGGCGTACGCCGCGGCGGCGCCCAGGATGAAGCCCCGCGCTTCCGCTCCCAAGACAACATCCACGTGGCGTCCGATGCTCCACTCGGCGATGCGGTCTACCGAAGCCCGCAAAGCAAGCGGGTTCTGCAGCAGAGGCATGATGGCGCGGAAGAGGATGCCCTCCTTCGGGAAGTCCGGGATGTCGCGGATGAAGCTGCTGAGTGCGACCGGCTTGTACGAATCGGCCATGTGGATGCCTCCTCTTCCCCGCCGAACGTGCGCCGACGAACGGGTTCGTTACCTCTGGTGATGACCGCGGCCGCCGTCGCCGCCGTCGATGGATGACCGCGCGAGCAACGGAAGGCCGCCGGGTGCCGCCGCGATGCTACAGAACCGCGGGCGCGAAGCTCAACTGCGCGCCACAACGCACGACGGAATGTGAACGCAGGGCGATCTGACACACGTCAGTCGCGCAGCCCGCAGCCCTGCGCACGGCGGCGGCGAAGCACCCGGCCCGGACGATGGTCAGACCGGTGGCTGGCCGGACGTGAGACGCCTGACGTTCCGGGCGATCAGAAGCTGGCGAAGCTGCGTGGTGGCTGTGACGATCGTCTGGATGAGGTCCAGAGCCTCGCGCTGGTGCTCCAGGCGTGGCGAGCGCAGCACAGGCAGCACCACCTGCTCGATGAGCCCGCTCTCGCGATCCACGGCGCTCTTGAGTATGCGCAGGTTCTTCGGCCGAAGCCCGACCCGTGCCAGGTCCACAGCCGCGGCGGCGATGGCGGCGTCAAGGTCGCTGTAGCGCTTGACGCCACTGACCTGCCGCGGCCGCACGATCTCGAACTCCTCGAGCTCGGCGAGCAGCTCCGGGTCAGTCCCCAGCCGGCGTGCCAGCTCCTCGGCAGTCTGCTCCTGGTTGCCGGTGGCCTCGATGAGATCGGCACGCCGCAGACCCCGGCCGCCCCCGCCGGTCTGCCCCTTGTCGAGCTCGCGACGGATCACCTTCAGCGGCAAATACTGGTCCCGCTGCAGCGTGAGCACGCTGTGCAGCCGCTCGAAGTCCTCGGGCGAGAACAGCCGATAGCCCGATCGCGTGCGCCGCGGCGTGATGAGTCCTTGCTCCTCGAGGTAGCGGACCTTGCTCACCGAGAGATCGGGGAACTCGTCGCGCAGCCGGTCGACCACCGAGCCGATGGTCTGCAGGTCCTGCGTGCCGATGGCTGCCTGCAGGTCGCTCCTACCACGCGTCGCGCTCTCCTTGGCGCGCTTCAGCTCCTGGCCCACGCTCTCGGCGAGGGTCGTGACGGCAGGAGCCGCAGCCCCGTCGAACGTCTCTGGAGCGGCGTCGGTCATGACCGTTCCGTCCTTCGCAAGGTCACTGCACGATGAAGGTGAGCTTGTACTTCCCTACTTGGAGCTCGTCGCCGTCGACCAGCAGCTGCCGATCGACGCGCCGGCGATTTACGTACGTACCATTAAGGCTGCCCTGGTCGACCACGACGAAGCTGCTGCCCTCGCGCTCGACAGCACAGTGGTTGCGCGAGACAGTCACGTCATCGAGGAATATCGTGGAATCAGGATGGCGCCCCACAGTGACCCGGTCTTCGGCAAGGAGGTACGTCTCTCCTGCGCGACCGCCGCCGCTGCGGATGACGAGAGTGGCCCCTTTTTCAGACCGGTCGCGAGGCGGTGGCGGTTCCTGCTCCTCGTAGCCGGGCGTATAGCTCACCGTGGTCTGGGCCTCCGGCTCCTGGTCCGCGATGAGACTCGCGCCGCAGCGCGCGCAGAAGCTGACACCCTCCGAGTTGTGGAAGCCGCAGCTTGGGCAATACACGTCAGCCGGTCTCCGTTGAGCCCTTGCTCTCTGAGGGTGCGCTCTTGTCGGCGCCCGATCCCGCGCCCCCGAGCGCGTCGAGGTC
>CAZIGT010000103.1:2277-9541 GCA_964538465.1 uncultured Thermoleophilia bacterium
GCGCCCGGCAAGGATCTGCGTCAAGCGCTCCAGATCGTTGCCCGAGATGAGCGAGTGCCCTTCCTCCCTACCCTGCTGCAGGCGCATGACCAACTCGGCGCGCAGGATATCGATCTTCGCGTGCAGGATGCGGCGCTTGCGCGAGATCTCCCGCTCTTCGGCCTCGAACTCCGCGATCAGCTCGCGCAACTCCTCGTCTGAGCGTGATACCAAGTCGACGATGTCGTCCAAGACGGCCACCTCCCGGTTGCACTCTCGCTCAGCTCCAGCTCTCCGGCGACGCGAGCAGTGCTCACCTCTCGGTGCTGAGAACGCCCGAAGCCAACGCGCATAGGGTACGTACTGTAGCGCACGGGTACCTAACCTTCAACTACACATTGAGAGAGGCAGTGCCCCCTCGAGTCGCGTAGCACTGTCGGCAAGGATCCGGGCAGGGTTTAGCATGCCACTCGGGGAATTGCTAATCCACTCAGCCGAATCGGACGATAAGCAGGTGGGTACCTGCAAACGTGCATCATCCACTCACCAGGGTGTAGATGAGCGCTCGCCTCGTGCGGGCGGGAAGCCGAGGATCATGAGACGCGGTCTGATCTTCACCGATCACCAACTGGAGCGATGTGACGCTCTTCTCTGGGAGCTCAAAGGGCTGCTCGATTGCAGCTTCCTGGGGCTGATATCCACTTCCGGACAACCCATCACCAGCGCTGCCAGCGAGTATCAGCCCGAGACGTTCTCTCTCGCCTCGCTCTGCGCCAGCGCGTTCGCCGCCACCCGGCAGCTTGCCGAGATCCTGAACGAGACGGAGTTCACCCTGCTCTTCCACGAAGGCAACTCCGTGAACCTGCACGTTGCCCAGGTGAACGACAACGTGCTGCTGTTGATCACCTTCGGTCGCGACGTGCCGATCGGCAAGGTGCGCCTGTACACTCAGCGTTCCATAGGCGTCCTCCAGAAGATCCTCGACGAGGACGCCGCGCCCGATCACAGGCTCGTGATCGACGACGAGTACGAGGTCGGAGTGGAGCGTGAGATGGACGAACTCTTCCGCGACAACGGGAACGGGTGACGCGGTGCCGCTCGTCAACTTCGCCGCGCGCGAGATCAACTACAAGATCGTCTACTACGGTTGCGGGCTCTGCGGCAAGACCACGAACATCCAGTACATCCACCGCAAGATCAACCCGGACGTGCGCGGCAAGCTTGTCTCGATCGCCACAGAGGAGGAGCGCACCCTCTACTTCGACTTCCTGCCGCTGACTCTCGGTACCGTCCGCGGCATGAAGACCCGCTTCCACCTCTATACAGTCCCCGGCCAGAGCTACTACAACGCGAGCCGCAAGCTGGTCCTGCAGGGCGTCGACGGCGTCGTGTTCGTGGCCGACTCGCAGGTGACCCGTCTCGATGAGAACGTCGAGAGCTACCTCAATCTCTGGGAGAACCTCGTCGCGCAGGGCGACGACCTCACCCGCCTCGGCTTCGTCATCCAGATGAACAAGCGCGACCTGACCGACATCTTCTCGCTGCCGGACCTCGCCGACCTGCTCAACCATACGGGCTCGCCGGTGCTGCCTGCTGCCGCCATCAACGGCCAGGGCGTGTTCGAGACACTCAAGGCCGTCTGCAAGCAGGTGATCGCCAAGACAAGCTGAGCGCGTCTGCCTCGCTACCCACCGCCGCGCGGCCGCCGCAGCCCTCTCCCCTCAGGTACGCGTTCCGACCCGCTTCACCCAGTCACGCGGCGCGTACGTGCTCACGAACCGGTCCCGGAACAGGACCTTGCCGTTGCTGCGGACCGTGCGCACGACGGTGACGGTGTAGCCGCGAGAGCCCTTCTCCCACTTGATGATCCCACGCGAGAGGTCTGCGTCGCTGATGACGCGCGGGTGCGCCTTGGAGGTGGCGGGCGAGCGGAAGGCGCGCATGCGACCGGTCGTGTAGGTGACCTCGCGCCCGGTGCTTCCCACGATAACCACCGTCAGCGAGCCCTTCCGCGTGAAGGACGTGATCATCAGCGGACGGCCGGTGTCGTTCTTGAAGCGGAGGTCCGCGGACCCCCAGGCCACCGCCGCGTCGCGGCCCACGGGGTAGTGTTCGATCGCGAACGTGTGCGTGTGCCGCTCCACGATCGGCAAGCCGGCGAAGAAGACCGCGTTGAACAAGGTGGTAGCGTACTGGCAGACGCCACCACCAACCCCCTGCCGCAGTACCCCGTCGACGATGACCGGCGCCGAGTCGAACCCGCGGTTCTGCGTTCGGGGGCCGAGCGTCTGGTTCAGCGAGAACGTGTGGCCCGGCCGGATGATCGTCCCATCCACGAGCTTGGCGGCGAGGGCGATATTGTCGGCCCTGGCCTTGTTGTCAGTGCCATAGTAGGTCGTGAACTCCGAGCCCAGCGCGCTCAGGCCCATCGACCGGAGCTCGTCGCTCGACACGTTGGGATAGACCGGCCGCGTGCTCACCGACACCGTCCCGAAGCCCCCGGCCGCGGCAGCCACCGTCATGTCATCCACGAGCTGCTCGATGTCGATGGCCACACCCTCGCGGCTCTCGGTGATGTAGATCTTGCCGTCGCGCACCACCACGCGGGCGTCCACGGCTGCGCGCTGCTCACGAGAGAACGTCCGCTTGAGGAACCTCCTGGCGCTACGGTTGTCGAACGTGAGCGGGTAGTCGGTTGCATCGGCACCACGGTTGACGGTGAGGATCGTCGCCAGCACGGCCGGCCGCAGGCGGATGCGCCGGCCGTGGAGTCGGAGCGTGAGGGAATGCCGGAGGTAGTCCGAGGCAGCCGCGCGTCGTTCTTCGGCATCTGCCGTCGTGATGTCCGCGGACACGCTGCGCACAGGCACGACGCCGTCGAAGCGCTTCCCACGCGCCAACGCCGCCAGCAGCAGCCGCTCCAGACGGATGTCGTCGACAGTCACGCCGTCGACGGCCGGCACCACAAAGACACGACGGCCGTCCAGCCTCAGCGACGCATCTACGGCAGGCCGGTCGACCTGGTCGCGCACCACGACCAGGCCCTGCAGATAGGTGCGCGCCTTCACGCGTATCACAGGATCGACCGATCCGCCGCTGCCTGCGTACACTTCGAGACCCAGGATCGACGCGTGGCCTGCGCGAGCGGCCGCGGTCACGGTCGCGGACACGTCGTACGAGATGCCGATGCTCGACAGCGGCACGTCCATGACGCCTTCTGCGGTGCGCAGGGTGACCGACTCAAGCCCGCGGCGCTCGACCCATGATCGCAGGCGGGCTTCCGCCGCCTCCGGCCGAAGCCCGCCCAGATCGAGCCCACTCACAGTGACGCCGTCGGCAATCCGGCCCTGGTGCTCTCCCTGGATCACCCCGAACCAGGCGAGCAAGCCGCCGAGGATCGCGGCAACGACCGCGGTGATCGCGACTCCCCGTGCCCGCGAGCGCCGCTGGCGGCGCTCCGCCGCAGCGGCGCGGCTGGCACGGCGGCCCTGGGGGACGTCTTCCATCTCGGACGGCAGCGTGGGGACCATGTCGCTCATCGTGGGGGCTGGGTCAGACGGCGCTGCTCGCGATGATGTCGCGCACCTGGCCCACGAAGTCGTCGGCCAGCGCCGCCGACTCCACTGCTGTGGCCGCTTCGGCGTAGACATGGAACACCGGCTCATCCGCGTCCGGCAGCACCTGGACCCACGCGGAGTCTGTGCTCACCCTCACTCCGTCGAGCAGGCCGACCTCGCCCCGCCCGCTCTTCTGCACGGCCTCTGTCACCGAGCGCATCACGGTGCCCTTGAGCGCCCACGGGCAGGCGATGGTCTTGTGGATGAGGGTGCTCATGGGCAGCTCGGCTACGAGCTGTGAGAGCGGTTCCGTCGCGGGGGCCAGAAGCTCGAGGAGCTTGATCAGGCTCACGATGGCGTCAAAGGCACAGATGAACTGCGGGAAGATGTACCCTCCAGCATTCGTCCCTGCGAAGATCACCCCGGACTTGCCCGCCGCTTGCGTGAGCGCAGGCGGACTGACCTTGGTGCGCTCGACACGCACGCCGAGCTCAGCTGCCAGTACCTCCGCCTGGCTGGTCGCCGTGAGCGGCAGGGCGATGCGCAGCTTGCTGGGCTCGCGGCCGGGGACGGAGCGCGGCGAGGCCGCGTCGGTGGCAGCCGCCTTGCGTGCCTGACGCGCCGCCAGACGCTCCGCGGCCGCTCCGGCCACAAGGCGTACGTAGAGCAGCAGCGCCTTCTCGAGCGGCACCTCTTCCCCGCGCTCGTCCACGAGGTAGAGGAGCTCGGCCGCCGGGTCGAACACCACGCCGAGATCCGCATTCATGACCGTCACCAGACGCCTGACACCCGCCAGACTCTCGGCGACGTCGTACACTTCGCGTACGCGCGACCCACCGGACGTGTTCAGCGACAGGACCTCGACGCTCATCGCGTCCAGCAGTTCGGGCAGAAGGTGGGAGGCGGCAGAGCTGCCGTAGTCGATGACCAGCCGGAAGCCGCGGGTGGCGACTCTCTCGAGATCGCAGGCGTGGCGCACGCCCCGCACATACGTCTCGGCCGCCCTGTCCGGGAAGCCGATCTGGCCGATCTCGGAGTAGTACGCCCTGCGGAAGTCCTCGCGCCCGAAGTACTTCTCGATGCTCTTCTGGGTCTTCTCGCGGATGGGGATGCCCGGGGGTTCGAACACCTGTACCTGCACCGTCTCCGGATCCCAGCTGCTGACGCGCACATGGACACCGCCCTGTGCATGGCCGCTCTTGATCTGGTAGCGGTTCAGTGCCGGTGACGCGACCCGCAGGTCCTGCACGTTGACCCCGGCGGCGTTCAGGCCGCTGATGATGGCACGCTTGATCACACGCGCCACCGGGTCGGTGTCGCGCGAAGTCATGACCGTGGCGCCCTTGCGCAGCGTGGTCGCGTAGGCCATGGCGAGCTTCACGCCAAGCTCCGGCGTTATGTCGAGGTTGGCCAGGCCGGAGATGCCGTCTCGTCCGAAAAGCTGGCTCGTGCCGCGGCTCTCCCAGATGATGCTGCGCTGGACCTGGGCGCCCGACTCGACCGTCTTGAACGGGTAGATCTTGACGTCCGGCCCGATGAAGGCCTGCTCTCCCAGGACGCATTCGTCCCCTACGGAGGAGCCCTCGCTGAGAGTGACTCCGGCCTTGACGTCCACGTTCTTGCCGATGATGGTTCCGCGCACTACAGCCGTGCTGCCGATGTAGGTGTTCGCGTCGACGACGCAGTTGCCCAGCTCGGCGAAGCCCTTCACCACGACATTGTTGCCCAGCACCGTATACGGAAGGATGTGTGCGTCGCGGTCGATCTTCGTGTGGCTGCCCAGGAACACCGGCCCACGCACGTTCTCGAGCGAGTCAAGGTTGACGTTGTCGCCGATCCAGATGTCATTCTGCAGCCGCAGACCGGTAATCTCGGCTTGCACCGCCCCATCGAGCAGGTCGCGGTTCGCGCTGAGGTACTGCTGCAGGCTGCCTATGTCCTGCCAGTAGCCATCGGCTACGCACCCGTACAGCGGTGCCCCCATCGCGAGCAGCTTCGGGAACAGGTCCTGGCTGAAGTCGTACGGCTCACCTTGCGGCATGTGATCGAAGATCTCCGGCTCCAGCACGTACACGCCGGTGTTCACCGTGTCACTGAAGACTTGACCCCACGTGGGCTTCTCGAGGAACCGCTGGATCGCCCCCTCCTCGTCGACCACCACGACCCCGAACTCGAGGGGGTTGGGCACACGCTTGAGAGCGATGGTCACCAGGGCGCCCTTCTTCTTGTGGAAGCGTATGAGAGAGGTGAGATCGAAGTCCGTGAGGGCATCACCGCTGATCACGATGAACGTGTCGGTGAGGCTCTCTTCGGCGAGCTTGATGCTACCGGCGGTGCCCATGGGCGCTTCTTCGATGGAGTAGCCGATCCTCACGCCGAGCGCCGAACCGTCGTCGAAATACCCGCGGATGAGCTTAGGCAGGAAGGCGAGAGTGACGACGATGTCGTTGATCTGGTGCCGCTTGAGGAGCTCGACGATGTACTCCATGCAGGGCTTGTTGCAGAGCGGGACCATGGGCTTCGGCTGGTTGCTCGTGAGCGGTCGCAGCCTGGTGCCTTCCCCGCCTGCCATGACGACTGCGAACACGGTGGGCACCTCCCTCATGGGCGGGTAGTGGATCCGTGCGTCGACTGGACGACCGGTCGCACGGCGACATGAGCCGTATCTGTCCCGTTCAACGCACGCGCGCGCTTGCCTGCCTCTATGGAATCGTAGCAGACGCAGTCGACGGGTCGGCGACGCACCGTGCGCAGATTCGGGGACCGCGCCCGTCAGGCCGCGCGGCGCGCGGCCGTACGCACAGCCGTGCCCGTCATGCGGACGCCCGCTCGGCCGCGCGCCGTTCCCGGTAGAAGCGCGCGAAGTACAACCCGCCGCTGACCAGGTATAGAGCGGCACCGACGACATAGATCGGCCAGGCCACCGCGGGCAAGCCGATCATGAAGAAGCCCACGGCCCACGCCAGCACGAAGTTAGCCCACTTCCCCGTCTTCAGCACGCGCGGCCGCTCCCTGCTGCGCCCGAAGAGCGCCACACTCGCCAGGAGGATCGCGACGTCCCGCAGCAGAACCGGCGCAGCCGCCCACCACGGCATGGTGCCGTAGTAGATGTATGCCGCGAACACCGTGAGGAAGAACGCACGGTCCACGAAGGGGTCGAAGGCTCGCCCGAAGTCGCTCGTGGCGTGGAAGCGGCGTGCGACGTACCCGTCCGCGAGGTCGGTGAGGGCGGCGATGAACATGAGGCTCGCGGCCTTCCACGCGCAGCCGGGCGCCTGTAGCCCGTAGAGCCAGAAGAAGACCGGCAGGCACGCCAGCCTGAAGAATGTGAGAGCGTTGGGGACGAAGCGGACGAAGCCGGTGGCCTGCTGCTCCGGAGTCTCGTCCGACCGGGAAGGATCCATGTCCTGAGAGTCCTCATGTGCGGGTTGGCGACTCACGCGCCTGAGTCTATCAAGCGGCCGGGCGCCGGCAGGCGGCCGTCCCTGAGGACGGCCCACCCCGGCGCCCGGTCTCACGCTGCGGGCCGTTCAGCCGACCCGCGGCGTCCGGTTTCAGGTTGCGCAACGTTCAGCCGACCCTGAGCGACGTCGCCCGACGGGGACGGCAGTCGTCACAGCCGTGCTAGAATTCGGGACACGGTCGGCGTGTGGCGCAGCCTGGTTAGCGCACTAGTCTGGGGGACTAGGGGTCGCCAGTTCAAATCTGGCCACGCCGACCATCCTCAC
>CAZIGT010000104.1:0-7111 GCA_964538465.1 uncultured Thermoleophilia bacterium
GCGGCGCCTGCCGCGACCGGCGCCGCTGGAGCCGCCGGACACACCTTCTACTTCGCCGGAGACACGGGGCTCTTCGAGGGGATGGTCGACTTGGCAGGCCGCGTGGACGTGGCCGTGCTGCCGGTCGCGGGGTGGGGCACGGCCCTGCCCGACGATCACTTGGGCCCGCTGAGTGCGGCCGAGGCGCTCACGTTGCTGCGGCCGCGCATCGCCATACCCATCCACTGGGGCGTCTACCACTCGCCGCTGCTCTTGGCCGCGCGCCGCGGTCGGGACGTTGAGCCGCCGCTGGCCTTCGTCCAGCACGCTGCCGAGCTGGCGCCGGAAGTGGAGGTGCGCGTGGTCGAGCCGGGGGAGAGCACCGTCATCTGAGCCGGCTGGCGCGGTCGGCGCCCCCTAGAGGTACGCTACGCGGCGGCCCGGCTGGTCCGTGCGCAGCTTGCGCACGGCATGCTTACACAGCGGCGCGGTCGCCGCCCGAGAAGCCTACTCGCCACTCTCCCCGTCGGCCCGCTTCCCCCGGAAGCGGCGTACAAGGTAGACGATGAACCCTGGCAGCATGCACAGGATCACGATGCCCAGCAGCACGAAGGCGAGGTACTCCTTGACCCAGGCGACCGTGCCGAACCAGTAGCCGGCGCCAAGGAAGATCGCCACCCAGAGCGCGGACGCGACGGCCGCGAAGAACATGAGGCGGTGGATCTCCATGCGCGCCATGCCGGCTACGAACGGGGCTAGGGTGCGCACCACCGGCATGAAACGGCCCAGCACTATCGCCAGCCCGCCGTGACGTTCGTAGAACTCGTGCGCTTTCGCCACGTGCTCCGGCTTCAGATACCGCCGTGGCTTCTTCAGCAGCCGGTGGCCGATGGCACGGCCGATGGAGTAGTTGCATAGGTCACCGCAGAAGGCCGCCGCGAACAGCGTCGGCGCCAGGATGGCGATGTCGAGGATCCCCGTGCCGGCTACGGCGCCGCTCGTCATGAGCAGCGACTCGCCGGGCAGGAAGGGCGTCACCACCAGTCCCGTCTCACAGAAGATCGTGGCCGCGATCACCACGTACGTCCAGTCGCCGAGCTTGCAGACGAGCTCGGTGAGGTACACGTCGAGGTGCAGGACGTAGTCCATGACCGACGCGATGATGGCGAAGAGAGCGACCTTCATCGCGTCGTCATCGGCCCCTCGAGCCGCCTGACCACACGCACGGTGCGGAAGCGGTCATACAGCACGATAATCAGGGTGATCAGGAAGATGAAGAAGAGCGTGGCCAGCGGCGGCACGTGGTAGCCGCCGACTCGGAGGACGCGCTCGACGAGCTCCACGCCGACCACGATCCCCAGATTGATGACGGTCATCGCCGCAAACTCGATAGCCACTGTGCTCCAACCTCTCCCGCGTCGTGCCAGCCAGTGGCTGACCGCCGTGTTCAGTGCGACGAAGACGGCCACCGACCACACGACCTGCAAAGGCTGGGCATCGAGCCCCGGCAGCATGCTGACGAAGATGACGGACACGAACCCTATCAGGATGATCTTCTCGGCCAGTACCCAGCTGAACACGCGTGAGCCTGCTCGAGCCAGCCGGTACAGCTCCGCTCCCTTGAGCTCCGGGGACAGCGGGTCGGCCCTGAGCATGATGCCGTGGTCACCGGGTGGAGCCTTGCGCGTGACCCACCACCACGCAGTCACCAGCACGATCGCCGACACGACGATGATCGGCACCAGCACCCACGGATGAGCTGAGATCTCATCCGTCACGTCGAGCTGGGCGATGTGGATCCACCATTCCTGCGGGATCTTGATGACGACCCAGATGAAGATGGCGGTCACCACCACGATCTTCTTGCTGAGGCGTGCCGTGCTCCAGTGCATGCGCACGAGCTCGTAGAAGATGAAGAAGTACTCGAACGTGTTGGGGAAGAGGAGCAGCAGAGCACGTGCCCCCGAGAGCTCGAAGGCCACCACACCCACGAGACGGTAGTAGAAGAGGCCCTGGCTCATGCGAAAGGCGGGCGCGTTGGTCCAGTTGCGGAACGTGGAGAGATAGGTGATGGTGAGGTAGTAGATGTCGAGGGCCTTGTCGTAGGACTGATAGCCCTCGAGCGGTATGGCCGGGAACTGCTGGAAGATGGTCTGGTCCACGGCGTCGAGCACCAGGCACGACACGACGCCGACTATGGGGAAGTACGGGATGAGGAGCGGCAGGAGAAGCCGCGCGCCGATCACCAGGACGACGATCACCCACTCCTCTGCGCCCACTTCACCCCTCCGTACAGCCTCGATCGCGGCCGGTTCTGCACCACCCTTCGAGGCCACCGTGGCCCGCGTCTGATGACGCCGGTCGCGCGGCCCACCCGCGCCGGGGTGCAATCTTGTCACATCGAGGAGAGGGGGCGTTGGCTCTTCCGTATCGCAGGGACAGCCCGTACTCTCAAGTCCACGTGTCCCGGCACCGGACTCGCATGCCATAATGGCCGCATGGGCGTTCAGCACGTCGATCTCGTCGCCGGCCTGAACAGGCTCGTTCAGGACTACGGGCTTGTGGCCGTGTATGTCTTCGGCAGCCGCGCGGAAGAGATCGCCGCGCGGGTCGGGGGCGGGGCCGCTCCGGTCGCCCATCCAGACTCTGATGTGGACATCGGAGTCCAGCCGGAACGCGGGCGCTCGCTCTCCGCGCGGGATCGCGTGCGCCTCATGCATGGGCTTGAGGAACTCCTTGACGTGGGCAGGGTCGACCTCGTCATCCTTCCCGAGGCCAACGCGTTCCTCGCGGCCGATGCCGTGCGCGGCGAGCTGCTGGCCGCCAGCGACCTCGACGCTGAAGCGGAGGTCCAGCTCTACCACCTGCGTCGCGCCGCCGATGAGGCGCCCTTCCTGCGCGAGGAGTGGGAGGCGAAGGTGGGGGGCAAGCTGTGATGGGACGCACGCCGTGAGTCCCGCCAAGGTTCGCGTTGCGACCGTGCTCCAGCGCTCGGCGCTGATCGATCAGATGCTCAGCGGCCTGACTGCGCTCCCGATCGCCAGTTCAGAGCTTCATGCGCGATCCGCGGAACATCGCCGCAGCCGAGTCGTATCTGCGGCGTGCCCTTGAAGCGCTCCTGGACCTCGGTCGCCACATCCTTGCGAAGGGGCTGGGAGAGGGTGCTGTCGAGTACCGGCAGATCGCGCTCGCGTTGCGCCGCGCCGGCGTGGTCGACGAGGCACAGGGAGCCCTGCTCCACGACATGGCCGGCTACCGGAACAGGCTGACGCACTTCTACGACGAGGTCACCGCGGCCGAGCTCTTCGTTGGGACGGACTCGTAGGGCGTTCTCGGCACCTGCCAGGAAGGCCTCCTTCCAGCGCTCGACCTCGGCCACGGTCAGGCCGTGCTTGCTCGCTGCCTCGGCGGCCGAGGTCTCACCCTTGATGCTGCTCAAGACCAACGCGCTTCGACGCTTGGCCGTCCAACGCTGGACGTTCTCCGGGATCTCCGTTCCTGCTGCCACCTCCATGACCACGTTCATCATGAACACGTCGTATCGGTCGCTTCAAGATTCAGGGGAGCAGGATAATGTCGCGGTAGTGGCCGGCAACGTTGACGTGGAGGTCGATCTACCCCGCGGCGAGCTTGCGTGTGCAGAGCTCCAGGAGCTTCGTCAGGGGTGGCGCAGGAGGGGTACCTCGCGCCAACAGACGCTGGGCAGGGTGCTGGAAAGCCTGTTGCAGGTGGTGGCGTGCTTCATGCGTCGCTTCCTGAGCCTCGTCGAAGTTCCCGCCGCGGTGACCGTAGGTGCTCGGCTTGGAGCCAGATGGGTCTTCGTCGCGGAGCGGGAATGCCGTCAGGCTGAGCGGCGGCGCACGCCGCGCACGGTGTCGCGCAGCTTCAGGTAGAGCTCCGGATTGCGGTCACGCAGGGTGCTCTTGGCCTTCTCGGCGGCGGCGCGGCGGCCATCCTGCACCTTGACGAGCGTGCGGTGGGGCAGGCGCGGGCTCAGCCAGATGCTGTCCAGAGCCCGCTCCACCGGCCTCCGCACGCCGTCCGGCAGCTTCTCCGCGCCGCGGTACAGCCCCAGGAACGTACGGAAGTAGCGCTGCACGAAGTAGAGCTGGTCGCGCGGCAGGCTGGGCTGGTTGACGAACTTGTCTTCGCGGTAGTCGTAGAGCGGCTCCACCCACCCGTGCTCCACCGCCGTCTCGAACAGCTCCGTGTCGGGGTAGGGGTAGTAGATCGGCGCCAGGGCGTGCGTGCTCTTGATCTCCACGTTGAGCTTGATGGTGTCCAGCACGGCTGCCTTGTCCTCGAACGGCAGGCCGACCATGTTGTAGGCCACGGTCTTGATGCCGGCCGCCCGGCAGGCGTCGAACGCCTCCTTGATCTGCTCGCGCTTCATTTTTCGGTTGAGCACATCGTTGCGGATGTGGTCGTTGCCGCTCTCGACGCCGAAGAACATCTGGTAGCAGCCGGCGCTGCGCAGCATGCGCACGATCTCCGGCGTGACGTGGTTGGCGCGGTAGTTGCAGATGAACGGCAGCCCGATCTCTTTCTTGTAGGCGGCCGTGAACTTCTCCAGCCATTGATTCTTCCAGGGCAGGATGTCGTCCTTGAAGTTGAGGTACTCCATGGCCGGGTAGCTGGCCTTGAGCTTCTTGAGGTATTCGATGGAGTACTCGGGGCTGTGGAACCGCGAGTAGTGGCGCTTGTCCGGGTAGATCTCGCGCATCTTCTTGTTGGAGCAGTAGCTGCAGCTGTAGGGGCAGCCGCGGCTGAGGATGACCACGCCGGTCTTGATCTGGGTGCCCAGCAGCTTGTTGAAGTCGAAGATGTCGAAGTCGGGGAGAGGCAGGACGTCGATGTCTTCGATGAGCGGGCGGACGGCGTTGCGGTGCACCGTGCCGTCCGCCTCTTTCACCCAGATGCTCTGGACGCCGGTGTAGTCCTCGCCGGCGCTCATCTTCTGCACCAGTTCGAGGAAGGCATACTCACCCTCGCCGCGGCAGCACATGTCGATGCCGGGAGTCTGGATGACCTCCTCCGGCATGGTGGTGGGATGGTAGCTGCCGCTGATGACCTTGGCGTCCGTCTTGCCCTGCAGCAGGCCGGCGTAGTGCTTCACCGCGGGGTACTCGCGGGTCATGGTCACGAAGCCGATGAGGTCCGGCTGATGGCGCTGTACCTCGCGCACGAACTCGGCGTCCGGCGCCGGCTCGGTGAGGTGGTACAGCGCCACTTCGTGGCCGTTCTGGCGCAGCAGCGCCGTCATGGAGCCCACGCCTTCCATGTACCAACCGCCCTTGACGACGCCGATCTCCTTGTGCGTCACGGGATCGATCTCGACCTTGTAGTCGGGGTAGATGAAGAGGATCTTCACGACGGCGGGCCCCCTGGGAGCGCTGGCGACCGGGCGCGGACCGAGAGGCTGGGCGGTGAAGACAGCCGCCGGTCCCGGCCGCGCGCCCGTGCGGTCTGTTCACGGACTCGCGCCATTGTACCGGAAGGGGTGCCGGGGCTCTCAACGCTCACGGACCTTGCAGCCTTGGGCGGGCGGGTCGACAATCGGGACTGGTCGACCCGCCTTTGTCCGTGGCGCGGCCTCGGGCAGAGCGGGCCGTCTGGCGACGGACGGAGGGCTCCGTCGCCGCGGCGATCGCGGCGGGAGGTGTCACATGGACGCCACACTCCGGGCCAGACCGGCCTGTTCTCTCTCTGCTCTGGGGCTGGCCGTGGCCACCCTCTGTCTCATCCTCATGCTCGTGGCGCCGCCGCCGGCCGGCGGCATGCAACGCCGCGCCGGCCTCGAGGAGCTCGCGCGACGGGCGCAGTCCATAGTCGTCGCCACGACCGTCGCGCAGCACTGCCGTTGGGTGGGCGATCTGGGCCGCCCGCACGAGTTTCGCGGGCTCATCGTCACGGATGTCCGTCTGCGCGTGTGCCGTGTCCTCAAGGGCGCGGTGCACGAGGCCGTGACGGTCACAGTGCCTGGCGGCACCGTGGACGACCTGAGCCTACGACCTCCGGACGCCGCCTCGTTCTCGAAGGGCGCGACGTACGTCGTGTTCCTGAACGGCTCTGGCGGCGTCCTCGGATGGCGTCAGGGCAACCCAGCCGTCGTCGGCGGTCGCGTGCTCGGCATGGGGTGCACGCTGGCCGGACTTGAGCGCCGCGTAGCGGCGCTTGTCGGCGCGGCGGCAGTCGCACTGCGTCCGCTGCCGCCCATCGCTCGCCGCCCGGTGACGCTCCGTACCGGTGAAGCCGGCATCGGTGCAGGGACTACGCTCCATCCGGCCGACGCAGCCACCGACGCGAGCACGACGCTCGGTGGCGTTCCGCCCACACGGGTGGCCGACCTCACCGTGCCGCTGAACGTGGCGGTCGCGTGGGCGGCGCAGGACGAGGCCGCCCGCTCGGCCGAAGCT
Organism: uncultured Thermoleophilia bacterium; assembly: GCA_964538465.1. GTDB lineage: Bacteria > Actinomycetota > Thermoleophilia > UBA2241 > UBA2241 > UBA6103. Next base: position 6,396 of record CAZIGT010000104.1, read on the forward strand.
GACCGAGCGACGGTGGGCGAAGCCGGCAGCGGCGCCACGATCGATGCCTCGGGCGTTGCCAGAGAACCGGCTCCGCGAGTCTCCCCGCGCCAGCCGACCCAACTGTGGTCGAACGGCTTCGAGGGCGCGGGCGCTGTGAAACCGTACAACCAGGCGGGCGCCACATGGTGGACGGCCGTCGGCGGGGGCATGGCGCCCTACAACTGGGCGCAGACCACGGTCCGGCGCAGTGAGGGGTCCACGGCCGCCTACTGCTGCAACGGCAGCGGCGTGGCGGCCCCCGGTCCCTACAGGGACAACATGGCCGCCTGGATGTGGACGGCGAGCACCATCGACCTCAGCGGCTACACGCAGGGGACGCTCTACTTCGACTACTACATGAACAGCCAGAACGGGCCCGACGGCCTGTGGGTCATGGTCAACAAGGGCGACGACAACTCAAAGGGACTGTTCTGGAGCGGCGACTACCAGGGCTTCTTCAATCGGGGACTACTGAACCTCACCAACGTCCCCGGGCTCGGCAACGTGTGCGGCTGCTCGACGGTGCGCATCGCCTTCTGCTTCGTGAGCGACGCGTCGGTCACAGCCGAGGGCGCCTACGTGGACAACGTGCGCATGGTGTGCGGCACGGGGCCTGGGATCACGTCGGTGACGCCGGCGATGGCACCCGCGGGCACTGGGACCGCTGTCACCGTGAGCGGCTTCGGCTTCGGCGC
>CAZIGT010000104.1:7121-9490 GCA_964538465.1 uncultured Thermoleophilia bacterium
GGCGCCGCGCCCGGCGCGGTGGAGTTCTTCTACAGGGACGGCGAGCCGTTGATTCGCGGCGCCGTGTCCTCCTGGACCGATTCGGCGGTCGTCTGCACCGTGCCCGTGGGCATCATCAACGACTACGCGGCGTCTGCCGGCTCGGGACCGGTGCACGTGCTGGACGCCGCCGGCACCCAGAGCAACGAGGACGCTTTCTACGCCACCTTCAGCGCGGACGGCCTGCGCTGGCCGACGTCTCGCGCCCACTACCGCGTGAACGCGCCGTCGGACGCGGCGCTGGCCGCCGTCCGCGCCGCCGCGGACCAGTGGAACGCCGCCGGATCCCCCTTCCGCTTCGTCTACGACGGGCGCTGCCGCACGTCGTCGCACACGGAGTACGACTCTCACAACGACATCTTCTGGGCTTCGCTCGGGGACCCCATGACGAACGGCTGCGCGTGGCCGTTCTACCGAAAGAACCGGCTGGTCGAATGCGATATCTGCATGAACACCGACATGGCCTGGGGTGACGGTTCCAGCGGGACCCTGGACATCCAGACCATCGCGTTGCACGAGCTGGGACACTGGCTGAACCTGCGCGACCTGTACGGGGACTGGGACGCGCACAAGGCGATGTACGGCTACTGTGACCCCGGGATCGTGAAGAAGGCCCCGAGCACTTCGGACGTCGACGGTATCAAGTGGCTGTATGCCGCGGCCAAGCCGGACACCAAGCGACCGCGGACGATCGCGTATCGCTCCTTCGGCCGGACCGGGGGACGGATGAAGATCTACTTCCGGATCAAGGATCCGGCACCGTCGATCGGGTGGGCGAGCGGGCGCATCATCATCCGTGACTCGCGCGGCAGGCTGGTGGGCAGGCTGGTCATGCGCGACCCGCGTGTGGAGACGAACCGCCTCGGCTACTGGATCGAGCGGCGCTGCCCGCTGCCGCGCGGCACGTACCGCTTCTGGGTGTACGCCAAGGACATCGACGGCCACAAGCAGAGCAAGGTAGGCAGCAACCTGCTCATCATGCGTTGAGACTGAGCAGGGTCGGGGGCGGGCGAGCCGGGTTGCGGAAGACGACGCGAGCGAAACGCTTGTGTTCGTACGGCGCTCGCGGCGAGAATCGGCACATGAGCACGGACACGCATGGCGCCGACGGCTACTACCTCGAGGGGCTCGCCGCCGAGAAGCTCGAGCGCTGCTACGAGCTGGCGCCGCCGCGTGTGCGGCAGTACCTGCGGGCCGAGATCGACTTCGTCACGGCCCGCCTTGCACCCGAGGACGTCGTGCTGGACCTCGGGTGCGGCTACGGACGGACACTGGCGGCCTTCGCTGACGCGGCCGCTTTCGCCGTGGGCGTGGACACGTCGGTGGCCAGCCTGCGGCTCGCCGCCGAACGGCTCCACGCCCGCCGCGACGTGCTGCTCGTGCAGGCAGACGCGGCTGCCCTGCCCTTCCTCGACAGCTCGTTCGACGTCGCCGTCTGCATCCAGAACGGCATCTCGGCGTTCCATCGCGAACAGGAGGCCTTGGTGGGGGAGGCTCTGCGTGTGCTACGGCCCGGAGGGCGCGCCCTCTTCTCCTCGTATGCGGCGGCCTTCTGGGCTGATCGCCTCACATGGTTCGAGCTGCAGGCGGATGCCGGGCTCGTCGGTCCCATCGACCACGCGCGCACGCGGGACGGCGTGATCGTGTGCTGCGACGGCTTCACAGCGACGATCATGGACGAGGGCGGCTTCGCGGCGCTGGCGCGGCAGGTCGGGGCGGACGCGGAGATCGCCGAGGTCGACGGCTCCAGCCTCTTCTGCATCATGACGAAGCCTGGAGGACTGTGCGGCATGACTGAACCCGGAGGATGACCATGGCACTGATCGAGTGCGTGCCCAACTTCTCGGAGGGACGGCGGTCGGAGGTCATCGACCAGATCGTGGCTGCCATTGACGGGGTCGAGCTGGTGAAGGTGCTTGACCGGCAAAGCGACGCCGCCCATAACCGTAGCGTCGTGACGTTCGTAGGACCTCATCCTCAGGTCATCGAGGCGGCGCTGCGGAGCGTACGAGCCGCCCAGCGCCTCATCGACCTGAACGGGCATAAGGGCGCGCATCCGCGGTTCGGCGCGGCCGACGTGGTACCGCTTGTTCCCATCCGGGCCAAGGACATGCCGGTCTGCGTAGCGGCCGCGCATGAGCTCGGCGGACGCATCGCCGCCGAGCTGGGCATCCCGGTGTACTTCTACGAGGATGCGGCGCGGGCGCCTGAACGCCGCGACCTGGCGGTGGTGCGGGCCGGGGGATTCGAGGGTCTGCGGGAAGCCGTGCGCTCAGACCCGTCCCGCCTGCCCGACGAAGGCCCCGCCGAACTGCATCCTACGGCGGGCG
>CAZIGT010000105.1:0-9478 GCA_964538465.1 uncultured Thermoleophilia bacterium
CGGCGCTGCGGCCTGGACCTCTGCGACCTAGGCCGCAGGCTCCGCGGACGCCGCCGTTGCAGCCTCCTCGGCTGCGGCCGTCGCGGCAGCGGCCGCCTCTGCGGCCTCAGGCTCCGGCTGCTTGGCCTCCCGCTTCGCCCGCCGCGTGGCGGCCTTCGCCGCGCGCGGTATCCGTCCGGTGGGTGCTTCGCCCAGGTTCGTGGGCCGCGGCCCGCCAGGCCCGCCGCCGCGGCCGCCCGGACCGCCGCCACGACCGCCGGGGCCGCCACCGCGGCCGCCCGGACCGCCACGACCACCGGGGCCGCCGGCGCGACCGCGCGGGCCACCCTGGCGGTCGCCATAGCCGCCGCGCTCGCCCCGCTGCGGTCGCTCGCCGCGAGCGGGCGCCTCGACCGGCTCTACCGGCGCGACCGCCGTTTCCGCCATGGCCTCCGCAGGAGTGCGGAGCTCACGCTCTGAGACGAGTTGCTTACCCTCCTGCACCGCGTCTGCCATGACGCGCACGATGAGAGCGCAAGACCGGATGGCGTCGTCGTTGCCGGGGATGACGTAGTCCATCTCGTCCGGGTCGCAGTTGGTGTCGACCAGGCCGATGAGCGGAATCCCCAGCTTGTGCGCCTCGCGCACGACGATCTGCTCCTTGCGCGGGTCCACCACGAAGACCGCCGAGGGCAGCCTCTCCATCACGGCGACCCCGCCCAGGTTGTTCTCCAGCTTGGCGAGCTCGCCGCGAGCACGTATCTGCTCGCGCGCCGGCATCTTGTCGATGGTGCCGTCGGCGAGATTCTCGCGCATCTCGTGCAGCGCCCGGATGCGCCGCGTGATGGTGCTGAAGTTGGTGAGCAGCCCGCCAAGCCAGCGGTTGCATACGTACGGCATGCCGACGCGTTCGGCCTGTTCCTTGATGGACTCCTGGCACTGCTTCTTCGTTCCCACGAAGAGTACCGTGCCCCCACGACCCACCGTGTCGCGCACGAAAGAGTACGCCTCATCCAGCAGCTCCGTGGTCTTCATGAGATCGATGATGTAGATGCCGCCGCGCTCAGCGAAGATGTACGGCTTCATCTTGGGGTTCCAGCGGCGCGTCTGATGGCCGAAGTGGACGCCACCCTGCAGCAGGTCGCGCATGGCGACGACGTGCTTCTCGTCGGGGTGGCCCGTGGCGGCGGGAGCGCCGGCAGACGTAGGCGCAGGCACGGATGCCTCCTTGTGTCGGTTAGTGCTGTATGCCGACGGGGGCGCCGTGGATTCCCTTGCGGGCACCGCCACGGTCCGGGGTCCGTCGGGTCGGGGTGGATCGAACGTCCGGGCATTGTACCACAGCGGCAGCTTTGCCCCGCCCCTGCCTTAGGCGTGAAGAAACACGCGGCCGGCGCCCGAGGGATCGGGCCGCCGTGGGTCTCGCATCCGGGTGGCCGGAGCGGGTCAGGACTGCCAGCCGGGCCCTATGTCCTCGCGCAGACGGCCCTTGAGGCGTAGGATGGCCTTGGTGTGCAACTGCGACACGCGGCTCTCGGTGACACCCAGCACCTCACCGATCTCCCGCAGCGTGAGGTTCTCGTAGTAGTAGAGCGCGATGACGATCTTCTCGCGGTCCGGCAAGGCGTCTATTCCTTTGGCCAGCTGCGCCTTCATCTCGGTGAGGTCGAGCATGCGCGATGGATCGCGGCTCTTGGGGTCTTCGATCGTCTCTATCAGGGACGCCGTGTCTCCGTCTGAGCCGGAGATCTCCCAGAGCTCGTCCAGGGCCACAATCGACGTGTTCGAGATCTGCGTGAGCGTGTAGTGGAAGTCGTCGCTGGTCATTCCCAGCTCTTCGCAGATCTCCTCGTCGGTGGGCGCCCGCTGCAGCTCGTTCTCCAGCCGGGCACAGGCGCGCTCGATCTCTCTCGCCTTGCTGCGCACGGAGCGCGGGACCCAGTCGAGGGAGCGTAGCTCGTCGATGATCGAGCCTTTGATCCGGCTGACCGCGTACGTTTCGAACTTGATGTCCCGGTCTGGATCGAAGCGCTCCACGGCGCCGATGAGACCGAGGAGCCCGTAGCTGATGAGGTCTGCTTCGTCGATGTGCGCCGGCAGCCCGCTGCTCATGCGGCCGGCGACATACTTCACAAGTGGAGCGTATGCGAGGATGAGCCGCTCGCGAGCGCCCAGGTCGCCTTCGTTGCGGTAGCGGCTCCACAGCTCGCGTACCCGTTCCTCGCTCAGTGACGCCATCATCGTGGCCGCTGCTCCCTCTGCCCGCTCCGCCTACCGTTGGTCATGCCCGCGGATGGTGTCGGTCATAGACCCGTCGAAGATGAGCTCCGCTGACGTGCGTGTACACCTGCGTCGTTGCGACGGAGGCGTGTCCGAGAAGCTCCTGGATAGCCCGCAAGTCCGCCCCTCCCTCCAGCATGTGCGTAGCGTAGGCGTGACGCAACATGTGTGGGGAAGCCTCCTCAAGCCCGGCGGCGCGACAGTATTCTACAACGAGCCTGCGTATGTCCGAAGTGAGCAGGGGACGACCGCTGCGCGAGACGAACACCGTGGGCGCGGCCGGCGTGAGCTCGCCCCGTCTCGCGACGAGCCGGCCGCGACCGCGGCGCAAGTACTCGTCCAGCGCCGCCGTCGCCTGCTCGCCGATCGGAAGCACGCGCTGGCGGCCGCCCTTGCCGCGCACGCGCAGCTCCGCGTTCCCAAGGTCGAGCTCGTCGAGACGCAGGTCGACAGCCTCCTGGCTGCGCAGGCCGCAGCCGTATATGAGCTCGAAGAGCGCCCTGTCGCGGAGCTTGAGGGGCGCATCCCCGCTGACGGCCGCTAGGAAGCGCTCCACCTCGTCGCGCCGCAGGTCTCGTGGCAGCCGCCGACGGCGGCGCGGGCCGGGCAGCCCCGCCGCCGGGTCCGCGGGCAGAACGTCCCTCTCGCAGAGGTAGCGCGTGAGACCCCGCAATGCCGAGAGCTTGCGACCGTGCGTGGCCGGCGCGTATCCGCGCCGGCCCAGATCGGTCGCGTACGCCCGCCCGCCCATGCGGTCCAGCGCCGCCCCCGCGACGCGGCGCGAGGCCAGCCACTCAAGGAACTGGCCGAGGTCGGATTCGTAGGCGCGCAGCGTGGCGGCGCCGGCTCCGCTCACCTCGAGCGAACGCAAATAGGCAGCCGTCAAGCCGCCGGGGTCCGGTGTGAAGGGTTCGTGTGCCATGGCGATGCCGCGTTCTTCTCCGGCGACGCGGCAGGTTCCTGCGCCGGACGGGTCGGCGCGTGTCCTACAAAGCCACCCCTCGGACCGTTCGGTAGGTACCGCGACCACCTCCGGACGCCAGGCCTCGTACCTCGAGTGCGCCCAGAGCAGCCAGCACAGCGTTTGAAGGCATGCCGGTGACCGCCGCCACCTCGTCGAGATCGGTGGAGCCCGCATCGAGAGCCGCCATCACCTTCCGTTCGTCTTCGCTCAGCAGACCCGAAGGGATCGCACACCGCTCCTGTCGGCCCTCCACACCCTCCGCAGCGATCGCATCTCGCCCGTCCTGATATTGCAGCCAGCGCCGCACCGGCTCCGGGAGCGTTGCGCCGGGCTTTTCGCCGAGCCTGCGGAAGACGCCTGCCACGCTCGCCCCGGAATCGCACAGGGTAGCTCCCTCACGCAGCAGCGCATGCGGACCCTCGGTAAGCCGTCGGCCGCACTCTCCGGGCACGGCGAGAAGGGGACGCCCCAACTCCCTGGCCCTGCGAGCCGTGATGAGAGCGCCGCTGTTCACAGCCCCCTCGACCACGACCGTGCAGTGGCTCATGGCGGCCATGACGCGGTTGCGCGCCGGGAAGCGCCAGGAGCGAACGGGCGCGCCCCAGACGAACTCAGAGACCACGAGGCCGCGCTCCAACACATGCTGTCGCAGTGTACGGTGCGACCGGGGGTGGCAGACATCCGCGCCTCCGGCCATGATGGCCACCGTGCAGACCCGTGAAGGGGCGCCGGCTTGTGGCGAGCTCCGGGAGGCGGCCTCCTCCAGCGCACCACGATGCGCGGCCGCGTCGATCCCGAACGCCAGGCCGCTCACCACCGCCGCCCCGTCACGCACCAGGTCGCGGGCGACGGCGAACGCCATGTCCATGCCGTACGTCGACGGTCGGCGCGTTCCCACCACGGCAACACAGACCGTCTCGCGCACGCACGCAAGGCCATCACGGGCGGCTCTCTGGCCGGCGCCGGCGAGGACGAACAACGCCGGCGGAGGGTCGGGCAGATCACGCAGGCCGGCAGGGTAGTCCGATTCGCAGAACGCCACCGCGATGCCTCCCGGCGGCATCTGCGCCGCCCGCGAAGGGGAACACCGGGCGAGAGCGGCCTTCCAGGCCTCTGCCTCACTTGCCGCCTGCAGATCCCGCGCCCGGGCCTCCGTGCGCTTGTCCGGGACGGTGCGCCCGTCGCCAATCGGGTCGTCCCTTACGCCGGCGCCCGCCCCAGCCTGGAGTGTCCCGGCATCTCGGCGGGGCGAGACGATCTTCGCCAGGTCCGGCCGCGGATACGCCAGCGCGTCCTCGAGCGATCCGAACCGGTCGGTCAGCCTGGTGACGACCCCTGAGTGCCACGTGGCGAGTTCCGCAAGCCACAGGCAGGTTCCCCGACGCTCTTCCGTGCCCGGTTTGGAGTGCGTCAGCACGTCTCCCCCATGCGTCTGCCTCGGCCTTCCCCGCCTCTCACCCGGCCGAGCCGTCTGAGATGGCCCCACGCATCCCACGACCCGCGTGGCTCACGCGGCACCCGCCTCGATGAGCGCCCTGTCCCACGCGCCACGATAGGCGAGGCTCTCGTGCACGTGGCTCTCGCTGATCTCCGCCGACCCCTCTAGATCGGCGATGGTGCGAGCCACCTTCACCACACGCTCGCAGGCGCGGGCGCTGAGATGCAAACGGACGTAGGCGGCGTCGAGCGCGGCCGCCGCGGTCGGCGTCAGGGCACACAGGCGCCGCACCTGCCGCGAGGAGAGTTGTGCGTTGGCGAACGCTCCGGTGCCTTCACACCGGGCCAACTGCCGACCGCGCGCCGCCACGACGCGTTCCAGGACGGCCGCGGACGGTTCGCCCGCCGTCCTGGAGCGCATGTCCGCCGAGCTCACGCGGCCCACCTCTATGCGCAGATCGATGCGGTCCAGCAGGGGTCCGCTGAGTCGCGCGCGATAGCGGCGTAGCCGCTGCGCCGTGCACGTGCATTCGCGCTCGCGGTCGCCCAGATTGCCGCAAGGACACGGATTCACCGCCGCCACCAGCATGACGCGGGCCGGGTAGGTGACTGACGTGAGCGCCCGTGCGACTGTGACGCAGCCGTCTTCCAGCGGCTGCCGGAGTCCCTCCAGAGCGGATGAGCGGAACTCCGTGAGCTCGTCCAGGAACAGCACGCCGTGATGGGCGAGGCTCACTTCTCCCGGCCGCGGCGTGGAGCCGCCGCCGACCAGTCCCACTGTGGAGACCGAGTGGTGAGGCGCGCGGAACGGCCGCCGGGACACGAGCGGTTGCCCCTCCGGCAGTAGCCCGGCCACGCTGTGCACCCGGGTGACCGCCAGCGCCTCGTCTAGCTGCATCGGTGGCAAGATGCCCGGCAGCCGCCTGGCGAGCATCGTCTTGCCGGAGCCCGGCGGCCCCACCATGAGGAGGTTGTGGGCGCCTGCGGCCGCCACCTCTATCGCCCTGCGGGCGAGGGACTGACCGACGACGTCGGCCATATCGGCGTCTGCACCTCCCGCGACCGCCAGCAGCGACTCCGCCGGAACCGTCGCCGCGCGCGGCCCGTCTCCCGAGGCGACGACAGCCACAGCCTCCTGCAGGCTGACCACGGGGAACACCCGCAGGCCCGGGACCAGCGCCGCCTCGGCCGCATTGGCCGCCGGCACGACCACGCCGCTCGATCCGCAGCGCCGTACGCCTTCGCACAGGGCCAGTACTCCGCCCACCGGCCGCACGGCGCCGTCCAGGCCGAGCTCGCCGACTGCGACCGGCCCATTCGCGGCCTGCCTCGCCTGGCCGGTGGCCACGAGGAACGCCAGAGCGATCGGCAGGTCCAGGAGCGGCCCGGTCTTGCGCACATCTGCGGGAGCCAGGTTCACGACCACGCGCCGCGATGGGAACTGGTACCCGGCATTGACGATCGCCGCCCGCACCCGCTCGCGGCTCTCCTGCACGGCCGCGTCGGGAAGGCCGACGATGTGGAAGGCCGGCAGGGCGGCCGCCACATGGACTTCCACGCTGACCGGATGGGCGTCGAGGCCGCAGAGGGCCACGCTGCCCACGGTGGCAAGCACCTCACGCCTCCCCGCCGAACGCCGCCCGCAGATGGCGTACGCCGGGCGGGCGCGCCGCGAGATCGACCGCGACTACGTCGAACCTGATCTCGGTGACGGCCCGCTCCAGTCCGGGCCGTCCCGCCAGCCACAGAGTCGCCAGTCGCGCGATTTGGTGCTGCTTCCACGGCGTGACGGCCTCTTCCGGCGTGCCGCAGGCGGCGCTGCGCCGCGCCTTCACCTCGACGAACGCAAGCACTCGCCCGCGGCGAGCGACGATGTCGATCTCGCCGCGGCCCACCCGCGCATTCCTGGCTAGGATGTGGTAGCCCTCGCGCTCCAAGTGCGCGGCCGCGGCCTGCTCCGCGGCGCGGCCGAATCTCTGCCGTGCGTCCATGGGGCCAAGCCTACGAGCGCGACGAGCGCTGGAGGAAGGTGGACGATGCCCTCGCGGGGTTGACGTTGGCCGCAGCGCCGCGGTCGACGATGCGGTGGCGGGGTGAACGTCCGCGCTGTCGCGCTATCCCTGCCAACCCTCGCGGGCGGCCACGATCGCGCATCTGCGCTATGCTGGCCGCCCGGCCCCTCGCAGAGCAGGGCCGGTGAGGGAACGCAGCACCCGGCCGGGGCGGACGCCCCGGCCGGTCGAGCCGCCACCACACGGCAGGGAGGCACCGTGAAGTACGCGCGTATGCCGATGGAGGAAGAGTCACCCGAGGAGATGGGCTACAGCACCATCTCCTACAACCTCTCAGAGAGCTCGGTCCGCGACCGCACCCTCAGCGAGATCGGCGTAGAGCTGCCCGACATGGTGCTGTTCTACGGCGAGCACGTAGGACACCTCGCCTTCCGCGACCTCATCGCTGCGCAGAGCGGCGCCCCGGTGACCGCCGACGACACGCTCGTGACAGCCGGCGCCGCCCACTCCCTCTTCATCATCGCCACCACGCTCCTGGAGCCGGGCGACCACGTGGTCGTCGTGCGACCCAACTACGCCACGAACATCGAGGTACCGCGCTCGATAGGCGCCGACATCACCTACTACGACCTCACGTTCGACGAGGGCTACCGGGTAGACCCAGAGCGCCTGCAGGGCCTCTTGCGCCCCCAGACCAGGTACGTGAACCTCACCGTGCCGCATAACCCCACAGGCCAGTGCATGACGCGCGACGAGCTCGACGCGGTGGTGCGCATCGTCGACAAGCACGGCTGCCGGCTTCTCATGGACGAGACCTACCGCGAGATGACCTACGGCGACCTCCTGCCGGTGGCGGCTACCCTCACCGACCGCGCCGTCAGCGTATCGTCGCTCAGTAAGACCTACGGCATCCCGGGTATCCGCATGGGCTGGACCGTCTGCCTCGACAAGGAGCTGATGTACCGCTTCCTCTCCGCCAAGGAGCAAATCGGTATCTGTAACAGTGTCGTCGACGAGGAGATCGGCTACCAGGCCTTCAGCAAGCGGGATGAATGGCTGCCCCTGATCCGCGAGCGGATCGCCGAGGCCTTCAGTGTGACGAAGCGCTGGATGGCCGGTGAGGAGATCATGGAATGGGTGGAACCGCAGGGCGGCGTCGTCTGCTTCCCGCGCATCGTCGCCGACGTCGACATCGACCGGTTCTACCGGGTGCTGCTGGAGACGTACGGGACGTACGTGGGTCCCGGCCACTGGTTCGAGCAGCCGCGGCGCAGCATGCGCGTGGGCTACGGCTGGCCCACCATCAGCGAGCTCAAGCGCGGCCTGGAGGGCATCTCCTCGGCCATCCGCGACAGCCTCAGGTAGGCGCCGCCCCGGATACGGCCGGTCCGTCTGCGCCGGAACCGCCCGCGGCCGGTCCGGCGCCGGCGGCTTCCGCCGTCCACAGGCCCAGGTCGAGCTGCCGGTAGGCCACGCTCTGGAACGAGCGCCGATGCAGGGCGCATACGCCGTGCACGGCTATGGCGTCGTGGTGACGCGCCGTGCCGTACCCCACATGATCCGCGAAGCCCCACGCCGGGTAGAGGTCGTGCAATGCCGCCATAAGGCGGTCGCGCGTCACCTTGGCGACGATGGACGCCGCGGCGACGGCGGCGGAGAGGCCGTCGCCGCCCACGACCACTTCATGCGGCGGCGACCCCGGAGGTAGCCTCATGCCGTCCACGAGCAGTACCGGCGGCGCCGGCTGCAGTCGCCGCAGCGCCTCGGCCAGCGCCCCGACGTTGCAGGCCTGCAGCCCGCGGCCGTCGATGCTCGCGGGCGCGCACGCCACGCACACAGTCTGGCGAGCGCGCAGCAGGATCTCGTCGTAGAGCTGCCCGCGGCGGTGGCGCGTGAGGCGCTTGGAATCGTGGACGTCAGCGAGCGCGGCGTAGTCGTCGTCATCGAACAGCGAGTAGTCGAACGCCACGGCCGCAGCCACGAGCGGCCCCGCGATGGCTCCCCGGCCGGCCTCGTCGGCCCCACCCACGACCGGCGCCGCGCCCGCGGCCGTGGCCCGCTCGAGGTCGAAGAGGAACCGCTCGTTCACGCCTGCCTCCGCGCGGTGGTGTCCAACGGGGCAGCGGCCGTCATCATCCCTACAGAGTGCTGATGCGCCTTGGTGGCCAGTAGATGAAGAAGGCCTCGCCGATGACGTCGTCCTTGGGCACCGGGCCGAACTCGCGGCTGTCGCCGCTGTCTATGCGGTTGTCGCCCATCATGAAGTAGCTGTCGGCCGGTATCGTGTACGGCTCGGCCAGGCTCCATGGTCGCCCGTTGCTGAAGGGGTCGGTGGGCACCTGGTCGCCCGCCATGCGGCGTACGTAGGGCTCCTCGATGCGCCTCCCGTCGATGTAGACCCGTCCGTCCTTGAGCGTGATGACCTCCCCAGGCAGCCCGATGGCGCGCTTGATGAGCACCACGCCGGTATCCGGCGCCTTGAACACGATGATGTCGCCGCGGTCGACGTCCTTGAAGTGGTAAATGAAGCGGTTCACGAACACGCGGTCGCCCGGCTGCAGCGTGGTCTCCATGGACTCGGACGGGATGCGGTAGGGCTTGACGATGAACTGCTGGACCAGGACGGCCACCAGGACGGCCACGGCGCCGATGACGATGTACTCGATGGCGAGCCGGCGACGCCTGGCGCGCCGCTGCTCCGGAGTCAGCGCCGCTCGTGCGGCTGCCTCGGCCTCGCGTCGTTCCTTCCGGCTGAGGCGCCCGGACGCATCCTGTGAAGGCGGGTCGGTCGACGCCGGCACTCCCG
>CAZIGT010000106.1:0-9444 GCA_964538465.1 uncultured Thermoleophilia bacterium
CTTGGCCAGCCCAGGGATTGCAGTGTCTCGGCGAGCTTGAGCAAGCGCTGCCTGCGACGACGGACGAGACGGCGCATGCGCCGGGCGACGCCGGAGACCGCTTTGCGTGTGCCCGCCGTCTTGTTGGCGGTCGGATCCACTCCGCCATCGTGAACGATGGTCTGCAGCGACAGGATCTCGGCCGGCGTACCGGAGTCGTCCACCTCGATTGCCGCGAGGCCAACAGAATTCAGACCGACGTCGATCCCGATGCCGTACTTCTTGGGAGTCTCGGCGTCCATACACCCCTCCTCCGCCGACGCGTTGTCTCAATACTACGACGTGGGTCAGACGGAAGACCAGCACGACTGAGCACGCGTGACGGCGTCAGCCACCGAGGTTGAACGTACGTGCACGAAAAGAGCCGGGCCTCCGTCCGAAGACGAAGGCCCGGCTGGAGCATTCGCCATCGCAAACAAGGCGATGGTTACTGAGGATCAGTTCGCAATTCTTATAACACAGGTGCCGTTGGCCCCGCAATGCCCAGCCCCGTCGAGCTCACTGTCTGCAGCACAAGGGTTCCGTCCCCTCGCGCGTCTATCGTGGCAGGCGTCACGGTGGAGCACGGACGGGGGGAGATCACGATGCAGGCAGACTACGACCACGAGACCGCCGGGCTGGTCCCCTGCCCTGTGTGCGGCTACCCGGTGTCGTCCACGGCGCCCTGCTGTCCGCACTGCGGCGAGCAGTGGGCCGGAGGGGGGACGGCGATGCTCGTGGCGGAGCTCGTGGTCTGCGCCGTCAAGTTCCTCGCGATGTTGGCGCTGCTCATCGTCATGATCGTCCTGTTCGCGGCCGTCGTGGGCTGCTAGCCGGAGAGGCGCGGCCGCGAGCGCAGCCGTCCGCGTGGGCAAGCGCACCCGCGCGCGCCGGGGCGTAGTACGCCCGCATCCCCCCTCGCGCGCGTCCGAACATTTGTGGGTGCGTCCGCACAGGCCAGCGCCCGCGCCCCCACGCTAGTGGCCGCGTGCGCACGCCGGAGGCGCACCTACGCCGCTGTGTGGACGCGTGCACAAGCCGGCCGCTATACTTGCCGCACCCGGGTGGGTAGCTGAGTCTGTCGTCAACCCACCAGGGTCTGCCTCGAAAGGGGCGGGCCCATATGCCGGGAGGGGGCTCTGCCCCGCAGTTGTCACCATCGGACCGTCCCGCCACCTCGGCGACGTACCCCGTACGGCGGCTCCGGCGGTACAGGTGTCTCCAAGCGGCACGGGACTGCCGTACTGCCGTACGAAGGAGACTGTATGCCGTCGGGTACTCCACGCACCACGACCGGCGCTGCCCTGGTCCTCGGCGGAGGCGTGGCGGGCATCCAGTGCGCCCTCGATCTGGCCGAAGGCGGGTACAAGGTCTACCTCGTCGAGAAGGCGCCGGCCCTGGGCGGGCACATGGCGCAGCTCGACAAGACCTTCCCCACCAACGACTGCTCGATGTGCACGCTCGCCCCCAAGCTCGTCGAGGCCGGCAGGCATCTCAACATAGAGATCGTCACCAACTCCGAGCTCATCGGGCTTGAGGGCGAGCCGGGAGACTTCCAGGCCAAGGTCCACCACTACGCCAGGTATGTGGACCCCGCCATCTGCACCAGCTGCGGCGAGTGCGCGCCGGTATGCCCCGTGCATGTCGACAACCAGTACAACGAGGGCCAGGACGAGCGCAAGGCCATCTTCAAGCTCTATCCGCAGGCCATTCCCAACACATATGCGATCACCAAGAAGGGCCACAGCCCCTGCAAGCGCGCCTGTGCCGTGCACACCAGCGCGCAGGGTTACGTGGCCCTCATTGCGGACGGTCGCTTCGCCGAGGCCTATACCGTAGCCAGCGACCCCAACCCCTTCCCCGCCGTCTGCGGCCGTATCTGCACGCACAAGTGCGAGACGGACTGCACCCGCGGCGAGGTCGACGAACCCATATCCATCGCGGGACTCAAGCGCTTCGTGAGCGACTGGGCCGTCGAGAACGTCCCCCAACCGGAGGTACCGGAGATCCAGTTCGAGGAGCAGGTCGCCATCGTAGGCGCCGGCCCTTCGGGCCTCTCCTGCGCCCGCGACCTGGCCAGGCTCGGCTACAAGACCACGGTCTTCGAGAGCAAGAGCGAGGCCGGCGGCATGCTGCGCTTCGGCATCCCTGAGTACCGCTTGCCCAAGGCCGCCCTGCAGCAGGACATCGACCGCATCCTGGCGCTGGGCGTGGAGCTCAAGCTCAACCAGACCGCCGGCAAGGACTTCACCATCGACGGCCTGCTCGCAGACGGCTACAAGGCTGTCTACCTGGGCACCGGCCTGCAGGGCGGCAAGCCGCTGCCCATCCCCGGCGCAGATGCCAAGGGCGTCTTCACCGCCGTCGACCTGCTGCGCGACGTCACCCTCGAGAAGCCCATCGAGATGGGCAAGACCGTGGTGGTCATCGGCGGCGGCGACGTGGCGTTCGACGCCGGCCGCACCGCCCTGCGTCTAGGCGCCGAGAAGGTCACCCTCACCTGTATCGAGGATGACGAGACCATGCCCGCCTCGGCCGACGAGATCGAGGAGGGCCTCGGCGAGTCCATCAGCTTCATCTGCTCCTGCATGCCCACGGCGATCGTGCCCGGCGACGACGGGCGGCCGAGCAAGGTCGAGTTCACCGCCTGCAAGCTCGGCGACCCGGACGAGCGCGGCTGGCGCCCGCCGATCGCCATCGAGAACACGGCGAGCGAGCTCGCCTGCGACACGGTCATCTTCGCCACCGGTCAGGGCCTGGTCACGGACTTCATGGAGGGCCTGACCGGGGTCGAGGTCAAGAAGAACCAGATCGCGACCGACCAGAAGACACTCATGACCGGTCGCGAGGGCGTGTTCGCCGGGGGCGCGGGCGGGGCGGGGTCGGCTGGGGCGGCCTGCCCGCCACTCGGGGCCGGGGCCGCCGGCCGCCGCGCCGCCCGCTCCATCCACAACTACCTGCGCGGCGAGGAACTGCTCCCGGTCTGGGAGGAGAGCCTGCCCGAGGCCAAGCCGGAGCCGGAGGTCCTCGCGGCCACCGAACCCAAGCCGCGCTCGATCATGGCTCTCGCAGACGGCCTCAAGCGCCGGAGCACGTGGGACGAGGTCAAGCAGGGCTTCACCGAGGAGCAGGCGGTCGCTGAGGCCAAGCGCTGCCTCGACTGCGCTGTCTGCTCCGAATGCATGGCGGGCGTGCGCGCCTGCGGTCCGGGCGCCCTCAAGCACGACGAGGTGGACACCGAGTTCGACGTGCCGGTGGGCGCTGTGGTCCTGGCCACGGGCTTCGACGCGCACGACCCCGGCAGCAAGAGCGAGTATGGCTACCGCCGCTACCCGAACGTGCTCAGCGCCATCGAGTACGAGCGCATGCTCAGCGCCAGCGGTCCCACCGTGGGCGACGTGGTGCGCCCGTCAGACGGCGGCCATCCCAAGAAGATCGCCTTCATCCAGTGCGTCGGCAGCCGCGACCAGGAGCACGAGTACTGCTCCAGCGTCTGCTGCATGTTCGCCAACAAGCAGGCGATGCTCACCATCGACCACGTGGCCGACTGCCAGCCCGAGGTCTTCCTCATGGACATGCGCGCGCAGGGCAAGGGCTTCGCCGCCTTCTACCAGCGCGCCGTGGAGCGCGGCGTGCGGTTCATCCGCTCGCGCCCGTCCACCATCAAGGAAGACCCGCTCACCAAGAACCTCCTCATCACCTGGGAGGACGAGCAGGGCGTGCTGCACACCAGTGAGTACGACATGGTCGTTCTGAGCGCCGGCCTGGAGCCTGCGCGTAAGGCGCAGGAGGCCGCCGGCGCCATCGGCATAGAGCTGAACAGGCACGGCTTCTGCGAGCTGCACGACTACGAGCCGCTCAACACCTCCCGTGAGGGCGTCTTCGTGGCCGGCCCGTTCGGCGAGCCCAAGGACATCCCCGATTCGGTGGCGCAGGCTTCGGCCGCCGCCGCCCAGGTCATGACGCGGCTCGCCGACTCGCGCGGCACGCTCACCGTGGACAAGGAGTACCCGGCGGAGCGCGAGATCGGCGAAGAGGCGCCGCGGGTGGGCGTGTTCGTCTGCAGCTGCGGCAGCAACATCGCCGGCGTGGTCGGCGTACAGAGCGTGGCCGACTACGCCGCTACGCTCCCCGGCGTGGCCTACGCCACCAACACCATGTACACGTGCTCCTCGGACAGCCTCTCCTTGATCAAGGAGAAGATCGAGGAGCACCAGCTCAACCGCGTGGTGGTGGCGAGCTGCACGCCGCGCACGCACGAGCCCATCTTCCAGGACACGTTGCGCGAGGCGGGCCTCAACCCGTTCCTCTTCGAGATGGCCAACATCCGCGACCAGTGCTCGTGGGTGCACCGCGACGTACCGGACGTGGCCACGGACAAGGCCAAGGACCTGGTCCGCATGGCCGTGGCCCGGGCGCTGCTGCTGGAGCCGCTCTACAAGGTCGACGTGCAGCTCACGCACGCCGCGGTGGTCATCGGCGGCGGCGTGGCCGGCATGACCAGCGCGCTGGCGCTCGGCGACATGGGCTACGAAGTGCACCTCGTGGAGCGCAGCGCCAAGCTCGGCGGCCTGGCCCTCGAGATCGACCAGACGCTCAAGGGCTCCAAGCCCGCCGAGTTCGTCGCCGAGCTCGAGCGCAAGCTCATCGACAACCCCAACGTACGCATCCATCTGCAGAGCGAGCTGGTGGACTTCCAGGGTTTCATCGGCAACTTCAGCGGCGTCATCCGCGACGCCGACGACAAGCGCACGCCGGTCGACCACGGCGTGGTCATCGTGGCCACCGGCGCCAGGGAAGAGCGGCCGGAGCTGTTCGGTCTCGGCAGTAGCGAGCGCATCGTCACCGGCCTGGACCTGGAGAAGCTGCTGGCCGCCGGCGACGAGAAGGTGGCCAAGGCCGGCGCCGTGGGCTTCGTGCTCTGCGCCGGCTCGCTGGATGAGAACAAGGGCTACTGCTCGCGCACCTGCTGCGCGCAGTCCATCAAGAACGCCATCCGCCTCAAGGAAGCCGACCCGGACCGTCCCGTCTACGTGTGGTTCAAGGAGGTCCGCACCTTCGGCTTGCAGGAGGAGTACTACACCCGGGCGCGCGAGCTCGGCGTGGTCTTCGCGCGCTACGACAACGACGCCAAGCCGCGCGTGACCGCAGGCGCCGACGGCGGCCCGGTCACGGTGGCCTGGAACGAGAAGGCGTTCGCCGGCAAGGAGATGCAGGTGCCGGTCGACCTTCTCGTGCTGGCCACCCCCACGGTGCCCAACGAGGGCAACAGCGAGCTCAGCAAGCTGCTCAAGGTGCCGCTGCAGGCGGACGGCTTCTTCCTCGAAGCCCACGTCAAGCTGCGCCCGGTGGACTTCGCCAGCGAGGGCATCTTCCTCTGCGGGGCGGCCCACTATCCCAAGGGCCTGGACGAGTGCATCAGCCAGGCCTACGCGGCCGCCGGCCGCGCCGCCGCCATCCTCGCCAAGCCGGCGCTCAAGGCCGGCGGCGTGGTCGCCGAGGTCGACCAGGAGACGTGCGCGGCCTGCCTCACCTGCGTGCGCGTCTGCCCCTACGAGGTGCCGCGCATAGATCCCGAGGCCAAGAAGGCCTACATCGAGCCGGCCGCCTGTCAGGGCTGCGGTGTGTGTGTCAGCGAGTGCCCAGCCAAGGCCATCGTCCTGCACCACTACACGGACGCGCAGAGGTTCGCCAAGGAAGAGGCGCTGTTCCTCACCGAGGCGGACATAGCCGCCGGGGTGGCCTTGGGCGACGATCAGCCGGCCGGTCCCACCCTCGATCAGAACGCCGGGGAGGTGAGCTGACATGGCAGAGAATGACTTCGAGCCGGAGATCATCGTCTTCGCCTGTCACTACTGCGCCTATGCCGCCGCCGACCTGGCCGGCAGCATGCGCCTGCAGTACCCCGCCAACATCCGCATGATCAAGCTGCCCTGCACCGGCAAGCTGGAGATCATCCATCTGCTCAAGGCCCTGGAGGCCGGCGCGGACGGCGTGTACGCGGCGGGCTGCATGGAGGGCGAGTGCCACTACCTCAAAGGCAACCTCTGGGCGCGCAAGCGCGTGGAGTACACCAAGAAGCTTCTCGAAGAGATGGGCATGGAGCCCGAGCGCGTCGAGATGTACAACATGTCGTCGGCCATGGGGCCGCGCTTCGCTGAAGTGGCTACCGAGTTCACCGAGCGCATCAAGCAGCTCGGCCCCAACCCGGTGAAGAGCGCGAAGCCGGCCGCAGCG
Source organism: uncultured Thermoleophilia bacterium (assembly GCA_964538465.1). Taxonomy (GTDB): domain Bacteria; phylum Actinomycetota; class Thermoleophilia; order UBA2241; family UBA2241; genus UBA6103. The sequence continues at coordinate 6,256 of CAZIGT010000106.1, forward strand.
GCAAAGGAAGGGACCGAAGGATGATCACCGCTGAACGCAAGCCCTTCGAGGAGATCCTCAAGCTGCTCGAGGGCCACGACAAGGTGCTGGTGGCGGGCTGCGACACCTGCGTCGCCGTCTGCCTCACCGGCGGCGAGAAAGAGGCCGAGATCCTGGCCGCCGAGCTGCGCATCAAGGCCAAGGAAGAGGGCCGGGACGTGGAGATCGACCACAACGCCGCCATCCGGCAGTGCGAGTGGGAGTACCTCGACGCCATCGCCGAGAAGGTCAACGAGTATCCGGTCATATTGAGCATGGCCTGCGGCATCGGCATCCAGAGCCTGGCCGAGCGCTTCCCCGAGAAGCTCGTGCTGCCGGCGGTGAACACCAACATGCTCGGCATGCCGCAGGAGCATGCCGTCTGGTACGAGCGCTGCGCCGCCTGCGGCGACTGCGTCCTGGGCGTCACCGGCGGCGTCTGCCCCGTGGTGCGCTGCTCCAAGAGCCTCATGAACGGGCCCTGCGGCGGCAGCCACGACGGCAAATGCGAGGTCACCACGCCGGAGAAGGAAGAGATCGACTGCGCCTGGCAGCTCATCCACGACAAGCTCTACGCGCAGGGGCGTGAGGACCTTCTCCTCGCGTACACGCCCCCCAAGGACTGGAGCAAGAGCAACAGCGGCGGCCCGCGCAAGATGGTCAAGGAGGAGGCGAAGCCGGTATGAGCGGTACTGAGTTGAAGGCCGGCTCCAACCTGGAGAAGATGTTCGCGGCGGGCAACTTCGCCGTCACCGGCGAGTGCGGCCCGCCCAAGTCCGCCGACGCCTCCGTCGTCGCCGAGAAGGCCAAGTCGCTGGCCAGCGTCACGGACGCGGTCAACATCACCGACACCCAGACGGCCGTGGTGCGCATCTGCTCCATGGCGGCCGGCTACGTCGCCATGCAGAACGGCTGCGAGCCGATCATGCAGATGACCTGCCGCGACCGCAATCGGCTGGCCATCCAGGCCGACATCCTCGGCGCCGCGGCCCTGGGCATCAAGAACATCCTCTGCCTCACCGGCGACCACGTGAGCTTCGGGAACCACCCGCAGGCCAAGGGCGTCCACGACATCGATTCCATCCAGCTCATCCGCATGTTCAAGGACATGCGCGACGAGAAGAAGTTCCAGTGTGGCGAAGAGATGGCGGTCGAGCCACGCCTCTTCATCGGCTGCGCCGAGAACCCGTTCGGCGACCCGTTCGAGTTCCGTACCCTGCGGCTCAAGAAGAAGGTCGAGGCCGGCGCCGACTTCGTGCAGACCCAGTGCATCTTCAACATCCCCAAGTTCAAGAAGTGGATGGAGATGGTGCGTGCGGAGGGCCTGCACCAGGAGATCCGGATCATGGCCGGCATCACGCCCATCAAGGGCGCCGGCATGGCCCGCTACATGCAGAAGTTCGTGCCCGGCATAGACGTGCCGCAGGAGATCGTCGACCGCATAGCGGCTCAGGAGAAGGGCGCCCCGCAGCAGGAAGAAGGCAAGAAGCTGGGCGCCGAGATGATCAAGGAGCTGGCCGAGGTCGAGGGCGTCAGCGGCGTGCACATCATGGCCGTCGAGTGGGAGTCGGCCGTGCCGGAGATCGCCGAGATGGCCGGCCTCCTGCCGCGACCGAGCGTGTGAGGGAGGCGCTATGACCCCCATAACAGCCGCCCTCGCCGAACGGGTGAACGCCAGGGCAGCCACCAACGCGAACAAGTGCTACCAGTGCAAGCGCTGTTCCGTAGGCTGCCCCGTGGCCCAGTTCGCCGACCTGCACCCGGCGCAGATCATGCGCGCCGTGCAACTCGGCGACGTCGACGCGGCCGCGGCCAGCCGGTTCATCTGGCTGTGCACCGGCTGCGAGACTTGCACCACGCGCTGCCCGCAGGGCATAGACATAGCCGCCGTCATGGACGAGCTGCGCAAGATCGCGCACGAGAAGAAGATGGTCCACAAGGACGCCCCGTTCGAGAACATCCTCAAGCTGAACCTCGACTCCATGAGGCGTTGGGGCCGCATGTACGAGATCGAGCTCATCGGCATCGACAAGATCTCGCGGCCCAGCAACCTCATGACAGACATGGGCATGGGCATGAAGATGTTCATGAAGGGCAAGATCGGCCTTCTTCCCCATCGCGGCGACGTGAAGCAGATGAAGCGCATGTTCGCCGAAGCCGCGCGCATCGACGCCGCGAAGAAGGGCGGTGAGTGACGTGGCCAGACTCGCCTACTACCCCGGCTGCTCGCTGCTGAGCACCGCCAAGGAGATGGATGTCTCCCTCAAGGCCACAGCCCCCTTGCTCGACCTCGAGCTGGCCGAGATCGCCGGCTGGGAGTGCTGCGGCAACACCGCGGCCCACTCCACCAGCCGGCTGCTGGCCAACGCGCTGCCGGCCAACGAGATCGCCAAGGTCCGTTCAGACATGAAGCTGGACGACGTCGTGGTGCCGTGCGCGGCCTGCTACAGCCGCTTCATGACGACGCTCCATGAGATGCAGGATGCGGGAATGCGCGCCGACGTGGAGCAGGTGGTCGGTCGCGCGGTGGACACGAACGTCCGCGTGCTCAACCTGATCGATGTCTACTACGAAGCCGTCGGCGTCGAGGCGCTCGCCGCCAAGGTGACGCGTCCGCTGACCGGTCTCAAGGTGGCCTGCTACTACGGTTGCCTGCTCACGCGGCCGCCCAAGGTCACCCTGGCCGAGGACCCCGAGTACCCCACGCGCATGGACGACGTGGTGCGCGCCCTGGGCGCCGAAGCCGTGGACTGGAACTACAAGACCGACTGCTGCGGCGCTTCCCTGTCGCTCTGCGAGCCCGAGGTGGTGCGTCAGCTCTCGCGCAAGATCATCGAGGACGCGCGCGCCTGCGGCGCCCAGGCCATCGTGGCCGCCTGCCCGCTCTGCCAGGTCAACCTGGACACGCGGCAGTACGACATGAAGAAGGCCGACCCGGGCTGGCAGGAGATGCCGGTCTACTACCTCTCGCAGCTCGTGGGTCGCGCCCTGGGCATCCCGGACAGCGAGCTACGCCTCAAGAGCCACCTGACGCCGGTGCCGGCATTCGGCTGAGACGGCCCGCGACAGGCGCGAGAGTGGGAGACAGGTCGCGGGGCCCCCGGGAAGCGGGCCCCCGCCCGACCCCGCCCCCCCCCCCGCCCCCGGGGTTCGACGCCCCCCGCGCCCCCC
>CAZIGT010000107.1:0-2488 GCA_964538465.1 uncultured Thermoleophilia bacterium
GAGCCGTAGGCGAGGATCCAGCGACCACGGCGCGGCCGACCGGTTGAAGGCAAGCGACCACCGGGGTCATCCTCTTCAAGTCCTGGCAAGACGATGAAGGGAGAGTCCCGGTGGTCGAGGTCACGATGAACGGTTTCGAGCAGTTCCGCAAGTTGCTCTCGGAGGGCGAGGTCGACCTGTTGCGCAGCCTGGTCAAGGAGGTCGTGGAGGCGCTCATGAGCGCCGAGGTCGATGCGATCTGTGGGGCGCCGTACGGCGAGCGACACGTTGAGCGCGCCAACCGCCGCAACGGCTACCGCGAGCGCGCCTGGGACACCCGTGCCGGCACGATCGAGCTGGCCGTCCCCAAGCTGCGTGAGGGCTCCTACTTCCCCGACTGGCTCCTGAGCCCGCGCAAGCGTTCCGAGCAAGCCCTGGTGGCGGCGATCGCCGATGCCTACCTGGCTGGGGTCTCTACCCGACGCGTCGATAAGCTGGTGCGCACCCTGGGCATCGAGGGCATCTCCAAGAGCGAGGTCTCCCGGCTGGTGGCCTCGCTCGATGAGATCGTGAGCGCTTTCCGCGACCGGCCCCTGGAAGGCCCCTACCCGCTGCTGATGCTCGACGCCCTGGTCGTCAAGGCCAGGGAGGGTGGGCGCATCTGCAACATCGCCGCCCTGCATGCCGTGGGCGTCAACGCCGACGGCCGCCGTGAGAGCCTCGGCCTGGAGCTGATCACCGCCGAGGACGGCGCCGGCTGGACGGCCTTTTTGCGCAGCCTGGTGGCCCGTGGCCTCTCGGGGGTCGTGCTGGTCACCAGCGATGCCCACCAGGGCTTGGTGGACGCCATCGCCGCCACCCTGCCGGGAGCGAGCTGGCAGCGCTGCCGAACGCACTTCGTGCGCAACCTGCTGACCCGCGTGCCGAAGGCCGCCCAGCCGGCGGTGGCGACCATGGTGCGCTCCATCTTCGCCCAGCCGGACGCCGCCTCGGTACGTGAGCAGCACGCCCGCATCGTCGAGCAGCTGACAGGACGCTTCCCGGCCGCCGCCGAGCTGCTGGCCGAGGCGGGACCCGACATCCTGGCCTTTGCCGCCCTGCCCAAGGAGCTCTGGCGCCAGGTCTGGTCCAACAATCCGCTCGAGCGGCTCAACCGCGAGATCCGCCGGCGCACCGACGTGGTCGGCATCTTCCCCAACCGGGATGCCGCCCTGCGCCTGATCGGCGCCGTGCTGGCCGAGCAGAACGATGAGTGGGCCGACTCAGGGCGGCGCTACATCAGCCTCGGCGTCATCGCCAAGACGATCTGCCCTGAAAGCCAAGAGAGCGCCGTGGAGGTGGCGATGATCGCAGCCTAAAGGCGTCATGGAGCGAGGGTGACCCTGTGGGTTTCCTCGTACACCACTTGCCGGGGCGTGGCCGTCGGGCAGGCGGTCGTGCACCCATTGAGCCATCTCGTCCGAACGGTCGTAGTAGTCTTCGACCCTTGCCGCGCCAAACTCCTCCGGACCATCGAGGCGAAGACCACAGCCATCGCAGTCGAGGGTGTCGGCGTAGAACGCAAGGATCGCATCCTCTTTGTGGATCGACGGGGTGACACCGTCTTCATCGAGGGTCAGGGGGGCCTCGAGCCCAGTCTCTCCTCTCAGCCTGGCACTGCTCCCGCAGACCGGGCAGTCGGCGGCCAGCTGATCCCACCCGGAGACTGGTGTCGTCGCCAGTGCCTTGAGCGTCTTCGCCTTCGCCGCGAGCTGTGCAACGAGTGCCTGTCCAAGAAGAAGGCAGGGACCTGTAGCTGACCCGTGGCGTGCGATTTCGTTCGCGAAGGAAGCCCCGGCGGCCAAGGCCCCGGGGCTTCTCTGTTGAATGGACGCCGCTGTTTGGAAGAGGTCCGGTGGCGCTGGTACAAGCACGAGTGGTGTTCACCCAGAGCACATCCGGGTGGTATGGACACTCGTACAGAACAAAGACCCTGCAAATGAGTGGGTTCTAGTCAATCTCGCTTGTTCCGATGGAGGTGAGGGGTACTATGATGAAGAGGCAACTACCGACCAGGAGGCTTGGCAGCCAAGGACGACGGGATGGATACGCTCTACATGTCCATTGACGAGGCGGGCAACTTCGACTTCTCGCCCACTGGGACGAAGGTCCTTGTCTTGACCTGCGTTGCGACGGCGCGACCGTTCGCGGCCCATCAAGCACTGCAGAACGTGCGCTACGATCTGCTTGAGCAGGGAGTGGACATCGAGTACTTCCACGCGGCTGAGGACAGGCAGTCCGTTCGCAACCGTGTGTTCGGCGCGATCACAAGTCATCTGTCGGCGTTCAAGGTCTACAGCGTGATCATCCGGAAGAACCGGACGAACCCCACCATCCGGGCGCCGGAGGTGATCTACCCGAGAGTGTTCGCCTGGTTGACGAAGTACGCCGTGCCGCGCTGTATTGCTGGCAGCGGGGCGAAGCACGTCGTCATCTGCACGGACCGCATTCCCGTGAACAAGAAGCGGCG
>CAZIGT010000107.1:2498-9374 GCA_964538465.1 uncultured Thermoleophilia bacterium
CAGGGGTGAGCTACCGCCGGTATCACCATGATTCGAAGGCCGATTTCAACCTGCAGATCGCTGACTACTTCTGCTGGGCCATCTACAAGAAGTGGAACAGCGGCGACTGTCGTTCCTACGACCTTGTCCGGGCAGCGATTCCATCCGGCGGCGAGGGGGATCTCTTCAGGAACGGAGACACGGAGTACTACTGAGAATCAGAATGACCACCCCGGCTATCCTCTCGGAAGAGCTCCATGAGCTCTTGTCGCCGGGGTGGAACCTTTGCCTCCTGGCGTTGCCGCCAACATCAAGAGTATGCCCGCCGGTTGCCCCCGTCAACGTGGGCCCGTCCACTTGCCCCTAAGACGCACCCACCTCGCACATCTCGCATAGCTACCCTCAGACCTGCGAACGGCGACCGCGAGTCGCCTGGATCGCAGGCTGGTCTTTGACCCCCTTTCGCCGGCCGCGCGACCAGGCGGCTCGGAGTCGCTGCTTCCTCGCTTCTGCAGGCGACTTCGAGGAGCAGATGTGCGACACGCGATCGTCATGGCGCTGCTCGCCTTCCTTGCGGCGCTGACCGTCTCACTGGCCGACATACCGACGGCGCAGGCGGCCTCACACCCCACCCTCACCAGACAGCAGGTGCGCACAGCGCAGCACGGCGTGCACTCCGCGGCCGCGCGCTGGGCGCCGCAGGTCAACCGCTACTGGTCGCGCTGGCTATGGCGCTACCTGCACCGCCGCCTGACCGTCGCCGAGCTGCACCGGGCTCTACTGATCATCTGGCGCGAGTCCGGCGGCCAGCCCGGTGAAGTGAACCCCACCAGCGGCTGCGCCGGCCTCTTCCAGCTGGTCCCTGGGCACTGGCGAGGACGCTTCGATCCCTTCAACCCGATCACCAACATCAGCCTGGCCGGCATGCTCTACGTGCGCCGCGGCTGGGCGCCCTGGGCGACGACGGCCTACTGATGGGCGCCGAGCAGGCAAGCACGCCGGGTTATGTGCCCTTCGCCGGCGCCCGTCCGGCGCTCCACGACGAGCTGCACGCGATCGAGACGGTCGCCCGCGCTCTCGAATCCCTCGATCCGCCCGCCCGCCGGCGCGTACTTTCCTGGGCGTGCCAGCGCTACGCGGTCCCCACCGTTCCCCCGCCATCCGCCGACTAGGAGGCCATCCGCATGTCCATTACCGAGATCGTCAACCTCGTCTGCCTGGTGCTGCTCAGCGCGCCGTTCGCGCTGATCGTCACCCAGGCCATCAAGCGCCTGTCGTGGAAGCCGCGCTGGCGCTGGTCGCTCGCTGTCGTCGTCGGCGTCCTCGTCGGCCTCGCGCAGTGCTGGATCAACGGCACGCTGGGTGCGCTGTTCGATCGCTGGGGCACGCTGACGGCCCTGGAGGTCGTCACCCAGGTGGGACTCGTCTGGGCGGCGGCGCAGGCCTTCTACGCCCTCTACTTCGCTGACGTTCCCTGGATGAAGAAGCTCGCTAAGTGGCCCAACAGGGGCTGAGAGGCCCCCGATGCGTCTGGTCGAAGTAGTACACTGCCCTGCTACGAACATATGTTCGTGTTCGAGCGTGACTGAGGCACGAGAAGAGGAGCGCCCATTGCTGGATCCAGCCGCTGCAGCCGCCTACATCCGGGCCGAATACGGATACGTTGTCTCGGTGGAGACACTTCGCCGTTGGGTGCGGACCGGGAGACTGCGCGCGGTGCGAAGTGCGAGCGGTGGGATTCTGATCGAGGCGTCAGCGATCGACGCTATTCACCGGACGGAGGGTCCGGCGGCGTGGTCGACTCATGATGAGGATGCTCACGGTACTACGATGATTTTGGTCTGATTTGGCCCCCAACCGATCAGTCTGAAGTGCCTGCCGTCCTCCGAGACACCGTAGCTGAAGTCGCCGGCAGACTTGTTGGCTGCCGCGCTGCCGGAGCCGAGGCCCATCGGCTCGCCCGTATAAGGGTTGTCGGGCCAGGAGTCGACGTACGGTCTCAACATGCGAAGCAGCTGCCTGCCGGAACTCGGACGAGGATAGCGGTCACCATGATCTACCGCATAGGTCTGGACAGCGATCTGCAAGGTACGGATGCCGGCCTTCACGGTCTTCCGTCGTGCCTTCTCGGTTTCCTCGCTGACCTCGTCTGCCGGTTGCGATTGCGCTTGATCGAGGGTGTCGACCGCCTCCTGATATGCCGCCTCCGCCTGGCTCACAGCGGAGTCATGCTCAACCATCGCCCACACCGCGCCGACGACGGCCGCTCCAGCAAGGACGCTGGCCGCGATTAGCGCTGGCAGCAGCCAACGTGGACGACGCGGGTGCGGTGGTTTGGCGTGCTCCGCAACCACAACGTGCCGGGAGCTGGCCAGCCGACAGAAGGCGCAATCCGTCGCCCCGTAGATCGTGCGACCGCAGTTCGGGCAGGTTCTCGTTTCCATTGCCCCTCCCCGGTGGCTTCCATCGGGTATCTCGACAGATACCACGGAAACCTGAAGGGGGCTGCGAATGGCCCCGCGATCAGGGCGGCGGGTGAGCCTCGCCTTGGTCAGGCTGCTCGGACGTCGAGCTGCCGAAGAGCTCGTCGATCGACTGCTTCGAGACGACCCACCATGCGCGCGGTCCACCCGGTTGGGCGCCGCGTAGCCGGCCTATCTTGATGAAGCGGACCAGGGTCGGGTTGCTGATTGGCACTCCGTAGATCTCTCTGATGTACCTCAGCGCGTCGCCGGTGCGCATCATCTGTTCGCCCAAGTCGTTCCCTTTGTTCGCTTTGTTTGGACTATATGTAGATGCCTCAGCCTCCACCAGAAGTGGAGGGTTTGCAAGGACCGCTAGGTCTTGACGGAACGAGCCCATTAAGTAAACTAAAACCACTGCAACCACACGCGTTGAAAGGAGGCCGCTGTTCGCAGCAGTGACAACGGAAGTACGAGGAAAGGGGAGAAGTGAACCACGAAGAAGGGCGCCTTCCCGGCCAAGGTCCAGCGCCCAACACCCAGGTAGAACCCGAGCCACCGAATCGTAACACGCGGCCCATCGCGCAGCTCGCTCGGGTGTCCGCGTCCGTCGCCGTGCTGGCCGTAGCGGCCGGCTTCGCCAGGAGTCTGGCACGTGGCGAGGACGTCTGGATGGCGATCATCGTCATCCTCGCAGCCGCCGCGCTGATCGCGGTGCTGCTTCCCATGCGAGGCCGGTCATGAACGGCCTCGCCACCTTCACCGTCGACGACTACGACCGCTGCGTCGATGCGCACGGCGGCATGAGCGACGAGCGCGGCTTGCGCGTCGAGGCCATGGTCGTCGAGGCCGGCCGGCGCGGCCTGCGTCACCTGGTCGACGGCTTCATGTCCGGCCGGATGACGGCCGGCGAGATGGAGACGGCGCTTCAAGGCGAGGCGACGTCATGAGCGCCGACCTCGATCGCGGGTTCGAGTGGTGTTGCGGCCACTGCTCGGACCTCGGCTCCACGCCGGGCTACTTCGATCCCGGCAGCGGTGCCGCCGAGCCACCCAGCGCGGTCTGTGTGGCCGAGGCCTGCCCAGTCGATGTACCGGCTCTGCGCGAGCTTGAGGCACAGGTCGGGCTGGCCGCCTCGTTTCTCTCCGGTGCCTGTCGCATCGCTTCCGTGCGCCCGCGCGCTGAGATCATCGAGGCGCTCGCCGAGGCTCTGGCCGATGGCCTGGAGGAGCTCTACGGCGAGGCGGCGCGCGTGCCGCATGCCGCCATCCGCTCGGCGCTCGTCGCCGGCGCGCAGCACGCAGAGAAGGGCGCATCGGCGGTGAGCGCGTGATGAGCCCGGCCAAGGCAGCACCGCTCGAGGACGACGAGGTCGGCCGCGAGTACATCTTCGGCGAGAGGACCTGCACCGTCTGCGGCCGCTCCTGGCCGGCGAACACGCAGTACTTCGGCATCGATGTGACCAAGAGGGACGGGCTGACATCGGCCTGCCGGGAGTGCCGGCGCAAGGCCTACACGGCCACCAACCATCGCAGGAGGTCGTGGGCATGACGCCGGCTCGCGACAGCCACACGCTCACCTTCGACGCCGAGCGTCATGCCTACAGCCTGGACGGCCGGCCGGTGCCGGGCGTCTCGACGATCAAGGGCATGCTCGACGCACCGGCGCTCGATGCCTGGCGCGCCCGCATCGGCTACGCACAGGCTGAGCGCATCGCCCGGGAGGCGGCCGACATGGGCACGGCGATCCACGCCGCGGCGGCCGCCATCGTGCGCGACATCCCGCTGCTGCCCCTCGACGTGGGCGAGCGATTCGTGCCGGCGGTGGAGATGCTCGGCAACTGGCTTGCCGACAACGTCACCGAAGCCATGTTCGTGGAGGAGCCGATGGCTTCCCCGCGGCTGCGCTTCGCCGGCAAGCTCGACCTGGTCGCGCAACTGCGCGGCCGCAAGCGGCCGGTGATCGTCGACTACAAGAGCGGCAACGGGGTCTATTTGGGCTCCGTGCTGCAGCAGTCCGGCTATCGCATCCTCGCCCGCGAGTGGGCGGGGCTCACGTGCGATCGCCTGATCGTCCACATGCCTCCGCCGGCAGACGGCGAGGCACCGCGACTTACCGAGATACCACTCACGCGCCATGCGGCCGACGAGGCGGCCTTCCACGCTCTCATCGTGCTCTGGCGCCGCTCACAGGAGGCAATCCACTGATGGCTACCCCCGCACGAATCCTCGATGTCGCTCCCTACCGGGACGACGAAGAGGTCGTGGCCGCCGAGACGCTGGCTCGCACGGTCGCCGACGAGGCGCGCGAGCTCGATGTCGTCGACGAGGCCTCGAACGCGACCGCCCTGGAGATGCTCACGGCGGTGCGCACGACCGTCAAGCGGATCGACGCGCTCAAGAAGCGCTGGCTCGACCCGATCAACAAGCAGGTCAAGCTCATCCGCGCCGACTTCGACGCCATGGCCGCACCGGCCAAGGAGGCCGACGCGGTCCTCACGCGCAAGACGAGCGCCTACCGCATGAAGGTCGCCGAGGCGGCCCGCAAGGAGCAGGCGCGGCTCAACGCCCTGGCTGCACGTCGCCAGGAGCGCGCGGCGCTGCGCGCCGAGGAGCGCGGCGAGGATCCGCCGCCGGTCATCCCGATCGTGCCGAAGGTCGAAGCCCCGGCCAAGACCGTGGCCACCGACTCTGGCGCCAAGGTGACCTACCGTAAGCAGACGCACTTCGAGATCGTCGATGCCGCGCAGGTGCCGCGTGAGTACCTCTCCGTCGACGAGAAGAAGGTCGGCGCCGCGGTGCGCGCCGGCATCGCCACGCCGGAGAACCCCATCCCCGGCGTCCGCATCTGGATCACCGAAGAGCCCGTGGTGAGGGGGTGAGCGCCGTGGGAACTGCAGTCGAGAAGAGCGACGCACCGGCGCGAGTGCCGGTGCTCTACCAGCGGTTCGGCGGTCGCTACGGCGTCGAGCCGGCCAAGGTCGGCGCCATCCTCAAGGCGACCGCCTTCAAGACGAAGGACGGCCCGCCCTCCAACGAACAGATGGCGGCCCTGCTGATCGTCGCCGACCAGCACGGGCTCAACCCGTTCACCAAGGAGATCTTCGCCTTCCCCGACAAGGCGAACGGCATCGTGCCGGTCGTCGGCATCGACGGCTGGAACCGCATCGCCAACGAGCATCCGCAGTTCGATGGCGAGGAGATCGAAGTCGCCCCGCGCGACGAGTGGCTGCAGATCGACGAGGACGCCAAGCCGGCACCGCCCTGGATCACCGTGCGCGTGCATCGCAAGGACCGCGCCCATGCCACGGAGCACACAGAGTACCTTGACGAGTGCTACCGGCCGCCGTTCGAGGGCAAGGGCAAGAATGGCGCCTACAAGATCTGTGGCCCTTGGCAGAGCCACACCAAGCGCATGCTGGAGCACAAGGCGCGCATCCAGGCGCGCCGCATCGCCTTCGGCTTCTCCGGCATCTACGACGAGGACGAGGCACAGCGCATCGTCGAGTCGCAGAGCTACGACTTCGACGTCGAGGCCGAAGAGATCGTGGAGATCGGCGCGGCCGGCTGGAAGCAGCTCGTCGCGATCGCCGAGGGCTACGGCTACGAGGATGCCGCCGGCGTCTTGCTGGCCAACGCCGAGGCGCTGGGCTTTGCCGGCCCTGGCGAGCAGATGCCGCGCGATATCGCCCAGCGGCTGCGCACCGCCATGCAGCAGTCCTGCGGCGGCAGCGACGGCGATCCCGACGACGACCCTGACGGCGGCCAGGCGGCCGACGTCCCGACGTCCGAGGAGCCGAGCGACGACGAGATCGGCCAGATGTTCCCTGAGCCCGAGTGGGCCCAGCAGGAGCCGCAGCAGGCCGCATCCGGCCCGAAGGTCACAGGCCCCCAGCTCACGCGGCTGGGAGCCTTGGCCGGCCAACTCGAGAAGCTCGGCAAGCCGGAAGAGGTCTGGCGCGCGGACATGCTCAAGCAGACCGGCTGCGAGAGCCGCAAGCAGCTCTCCAAGCAGCAGGCCTCGGAGCTGATCGACCGCTGGGCTTCGGCGGTCGAAGGCCTGCGCAAGAAGAAGGCAGACAAGGAGGCGGCCTGATGGGCACGCTCGATTCCCTCTCCCCGCTCGATCGCTGCGCCGAGCAGCTGGAGGCCGAGCTCAAGGATCCCGTGCCGATGCGCGACGTCGCCCGCGTGATGGGCGTCTCGGTGACCACCGCCTACGCGATGGCACACCGCTTCCTGGCCGCCAAGGCGCACAACGACATCGCCGGCATGCGCGACGCGGTGCCCTGCATCCGCGCCGGCGAGGGTCGGATCATCGTGCCGCGGGCGGTGTTCGTCGCCTTCTACGTGGGCGCCGGGCTCTCTCGCGACCTGCTGGCCACACTCTACGGCCAGCAGGTCGCCGAGCGGGCATGCGGTGAGGCCCAGGACGA
>CAZIGT010000108.1:0-9359 GCA_964538465.1 uncultured Thermoleophilia bacterium
CGAGCGCCCAAGCCCGGGTGCTCGACCGGTCTGAGTCTTCTACGTGCTCAGACCTGGGCGTTGGCCTTGAGCTCGTCCACCACACTCGGGTCGGCCAGCGTGCTGACGTCGCCGAGCTCGTCGCCGCGACCCTCGGCGATCTTGCGCAGGATGCGGCGCATGACCTTGCCGGAACGAGTCTTCGGCAGAGCCGGGGTGAACTGCATCTTATCCGGGGTGGCGATGGGGCCCACGATCTTGCGGACGTGGCCGGCGAGCGTCTTGCGCAGCTCGTCGTTGCCCTCATAGCCCTCGGTCAGCGTGACGTACGTGTAGAGGCCCGTGCCCTTGACGGGATGCGGGTAACCCACGACGGCGGCCTCGGCGACGGCCGGGTGGGTGATGAGGGCGGCCTCGATCTCGGCGGTGCCGAGCCTGTGGCCGCTCACGTTGACCACGTCGTCGATGCGGCCGCGCAGCCAGTGATCGCCGTCGGCGTCTACCATGCAGCCGTCGCCGGTGAAGTAGAGGCCGGGGAACATGCCGAAGTAGACTTCCTTGAAGCGGCTGCCGTCCGGATCCGCCCACATGCCTTTCATCATGCCGGGCCAAGGCTGGGTGATGCAGAGGGCGCCGTCCTCACCGCGCGCACACTCCTCGCCCTTCTCGTTGACCACGAGGGTCTTGACGCCGAAGAACGGGCGGCTGGCTGAACCCGGCTTGAGGGTGCTGGCGCCGGGCAGCGGCGAGATGAGGTGGCCGCCGGTCTCGGTCTGCCACCACGTATCGCAGAGCGGGCAGCGTTCCTTGCCGACGTTCTTGTAGTACCACTCCCAGGCGGTCGGGTCGATGGGCTCGCCCACGGAACCGATCCACTTCAGGGACTTGAGCTCGTGCCGGTCGGTGAACTCAGTGCCCTGGCCGGCGAGCATGCGGATGACGGTAGGAGCCGTGTAGAAGCGGTTCACGTTGTGCTTCTCGCAGACGGCCCAGTAACGGTCGGCCTCGGGATAGGTCGGCAGACCCTCGAAGATGACCGTGGTGATGCCGGCCCACAGCGGACCGTACACCGCGTAGCTGTGGCCCGTGACCCAGCCGATGTCGGCGGAGCAGAACCACACGTCGTCGTCCTGGTAGTCGACGATGTACTTCATGGTGGCGGCGACATAGGTGAGGTAGCCGCCGTTGGTGTGCATGCAGCCCTTCGGCGTGCCGGTTGAGCCGGAGGTGTAGAGGATGAAGAGCGGGTCCTCGGCGTCGACGGACACGCACGCGCAGCCGTCCTGCACGTCGGCGGCCGCCATCTCCTCGTGGAACCACACGTCGCGGCCGGCCTTCATGCTCACGTCGCCGTCGATGTGCTTGACGACGATGACCTTCTCGACCGACGTCTCGCCCTCGAGGGCGACATCGGCGTTGACCTTGCCGGCGGTGTGCTTGCCGCCGCGCCAGCCCTTGTCGATGGTGACCAGCAGCTTGGCGCCGCAGTTGTCGATGCGGGCCTTGAGGGCCTCGGCGCTGAAGCCGCCGAAGACGACCATGTGGATGGCGCCGATGCGCGCGCAGGCGAGCATGACGATCGGCAGCTCGGCGATCATGGGGAGGTAGACGGCGACGCGGTCACCCTTCTTGATGCCGTTCTTCTTGAGCACGTTGGCGAAACGGCAGACCTCGTCGAGGAGCTCCTTGTAGGTCCAGGAGGCGCTGTCGCCCTGGTCGCCCTCGAAGATCATCGCGGTCTTGTCGCCCCAGCCGGCCTCGACGTGCTTGTCGAGCACGTTCCAGCAGACGTTGAGCTGGGCGCCCTGGAACCAGCGGTGATAGGGGACCTGGAAGTCCCACTCGACCACCTTGTCCCACTTCTTGGTCCAGGTGACGAGCTTATCGCCCATCTCGCCCCAGAAGCTCTCGGGGTCGTCGACGGAGCGCTTCCACATCGACTCGAACTCGGCGATATCTGTTAGACGCGAGTTCTTCTGGTAGTCAGGCTTAGGCGGATACGTGGTCGCCAACCTGCTCACCTCCTACTGATCGCACTTGACTGACGGGCTGATGGAATGCCATGCGTCGGCCCTGGGTGGGTACAGATTGGAGCGCGTGCCACGCCTGGCAGCGCGCCCTCGGCGGCGCGCCAAGGCCAAGCGCAGAAACTACAGCTAAGCGGTGTGCGTTTCAAGCGCGCTCGCGCCGTTGCGTCGTCTGCAGCTACAGGGCCACCACATCGCGGATGCCGCGTCCACGATGCGGGAGAAGGCTAGAGCGCGAGGACGTGTCTGTCAAGGATGTGCGGGGCCGGCGCCGAGGCGCTCTGTCCCGTCGCTCCGGCCATGGGAAGCGGCGGGCCGGCACCTCATGGGGCGGCCGCGTTCCCGTGGTGCGCAGGCAAGACCTCCGCCGCCGACTCTGGTTCTGTCGCGGAGGGCGCCTCGGCCTCCGCCTGTGCCTCGGCTGCCGGCCGCGCTTCGCTCGCCGGGCCCGGCCCTGATGTCGATCCGGGCCAGGTCCTGTTCTCGACCATGTCGATCAGCTCCTCGCGGGAATGCACGCCCAGCTTCCTGTAGATGTGGTTGGCGTGCGACTTCGCCGTGTGGTAGCTGATGACGAGCTCATCCTCTATGTGCTTCATGCTGCGGCCCTTGGCGAGCAGGACCATGACCTCCTCCTCGCGAGGCGACAGGCTGTACTCGTGGGCTATCGTCGCGCAGCAGCGGCGCCAGCGCCCGGCCGCAGGACGGGTGACCGGTTCATCCGGATCCGCCCCGGCGGGAAGAGCGGCCCCGGCTACGGCCTCCTCGGCCGGGAAGTCCCCCTCCTTGAAGATCAACGTGGTCGTCAGGATGAGTATGAAGACCATGCCGAGAGAGAAGGCCAGCACGGCAGTCGGCTCCACGCCGCTGGTACGCAGAAGAAGGTAGCTTCCCGCCCAGCCGAGCGCTATGCCGCCGGCGTTCGCGGCGCGGCCGAGGCCGAACACCCGGATCGAGGAGAGCGTGCCGCGGTGCGCGATCTCGGAGAGCGCGATCCACATGAGGATGTCGAACAGCGTGCCGCCGGCCGAGACGACGGCCGCGCCTATCCATCCCGCGTCCATGCCGAGGAACGGCAGCAGCATGAACCCGGCGGCTGTGAGCGGCAGGGTGATGCGGAAGACCAGGCCGAAGCTGCTCCGCTGGAGCAGCAGAATGGTCAGCAGTGGGACGCACAAGGCGACGATCCTGCCGGTCGACGGCGGCGGGCCGCCTTCCCCGAAGAGCCCCTGCGAATACAGGTAGAAGCCGAGGGTGGCGCCGTAGACACCTATCGCCACCATGATGCGCCAGAGCACCTCGTACGGCTGACTGTGGCCGGGTGCCGCGTTCGCCCGGGGCGACCGTGCCTGCTGCTCGTGGGGCGCCGGCAGCTCCTGCGCGACCAGGACATACATCCCCACCGTGACCAGCGGCAGCAGCGCGATGACGACGATGGCGGCCAGAGGCTGCATGACCGAGAGGACGAATCCCACGACCACGGCGAGGACCAGGGACAGCGGCGTGTACAAGCTGGCCCGTTGCAGCCCGACAGTCGCGTAGAAGCGGCCCCAGAGCAGCGTGATGAACGCGCAGGCCACGCCCAGGCATACCCAGGCAAGTATGAGATAGACGGGCGCGCCGCCGCCGGTCTGGTCCTGTCCGAGCGTAGCGACGACTGTGCCTATGCATCCCAGGACGGCTCCTCCCACCATGAGCAGCCTCTCGCCGGATGCCGACATCAGCCTGCGCGCGAACAGGACGGCGACGAGGAACGACAGAGCTGTGACCGCCTGGACGGTGATTCGCGCCAGCGTCGTCTGCTCCACGGTGGGCATCCACAGGGGGGACCGCAGCGTGCCGGTCCAGAACGTGGTCATCCACGCCCAGTAGACGCCGAAGCCGAGGAAACGGAAGGGGAGCGCGAACCTGGTCACGACCGAGCCCCCGGCCCGAGGGCGTGTCGGCTCAGCTCCGTCTCGATGCGGAGCGATCGCCTTGCCGGATTCCTGATGCTGACCCACATGTCGCCATTCTGGCAAATGCCCGGGGAACGCGCATCCAGCTCGCGCGTCGAGACGCTCGACTCGCTCGATTGCAGCAAATCACCCGAAACGGTTGATGTCCATACCTCCGTTTTCGAGAACTCCGAGCGATGGCAGCGGACGAAAACCCTCCTATTCTCGACAAGCAGCAAGAACAGGCGAGACGTCGACACGGGCGAATGGGGAGGTCCGTGCCGACCTGTGCCGATCCGAGGGAGAACGTATGACAGCGACAGCCGAGGGGGCCGGCGGCCAGGTCGAGGCCGCCGACGCCGGATCGCTCGCAAGCCGGGCGGAGAAGGTCATGGCTGTGGTCTTGAAGCAGCCGCTCCATCGCGAGATCCACTACAAGACGCTCGGGTTCTGCCGGCAGCAGCGCTCCCTGACCGATGTCGAGAACGAGATCGCGACGTACCCCGAGTTCAAGCATTGCGGTCAGGACCAGTACCACCTCATCAGCTTCCTGACCGAGGCCGGCGGCCTGGAGCGGATCGAGCTGGACGAGGACGGTGGGGTCGTCACCGAGGAGCGCAAGGCAGGCCTCTCGGAGGACGAGATCGACGACCTTGTGGCCTCGTACGCATACGTCACCACGGACGCCGGCGTTGCCGTGTTCGAGGAATACCATCCCCGCGCGCGCATGAGTGATTTGCTCGAGAGCATGCCCGAGCGCACGGAAGCGTTGGCCGCGATCCTCGAGTTCTGCAAGACATCGCGGGCGTACACGGAGATCGAGGAGTACCTCGAGGAGTCGGGCATCCACAAGTGGGAATCGGCGATGGACGAGGATGCCCTCCATCCGAGCAGTCTCGTGGGCAGCCTGGAGAAAGCAGGCGCACTCGTCTGGGACGACGGGTGGCTGCTGACAGAGGAAGGGAGCGTGATGCTGGAGAGCATCAGGAAGGAGTCGTAAGCAGCAGAGGAACCGACCACAGTGACGTCAAGGAGGGGAGTGATTGTGCTAGAAGAGATCACCTTGACTCGGCGCACATTTCTCAAGGTCGCAGCGGTATCAGGTGCGGCCGTAGCGCTGAGCTCGTCGGCGACGACGGGCTCACTCGTTGAGGCCGACGAGGCGTTCGCCGCGTCGGGCACGGAGAAGAAGAAGTACAAGACGACGTGCCACGGGTGCATCCAGGCGTGTCCATGTTATGTGTACCTGGAAGACGGCGTGGCCGTGAAGCTGGAGGGCGATCCTGAGGCACCCCTCAACCAGGGGAGCCTGTGCCTCAAGGGCATGAACCAGCTGCACACCGCCTACAGCCCGCGCCGTGTGCTCTATCCCATGAAGCTCGCGGGTGAGCGCGGGAGCAACAAGTGGGAGCGTATCTCGTGGGACGAGGCCATCACATTGGCCGCCACGCAGATCACCAGCATCATCGATAAGTACGGTCCGTTCGCATTCTTCGCGACAGTCGGCGGCGGTGGCGCCTACTCGTTCATCCAGACGATCACGCTTCCGGCGGCCCTCGGCTCACCGACGTGCTTCGAGCCGGGCTGCGCGCAGTGCTACCTGCCGCGCTACGCGATGAGCAAGTACATGTACGGCGGTAACGACCAGTCCATCGCCGACAACGGCACGATCGAGCCGTGGGCCCCCAACAAGGCCATGGAAGCGATCGTGCTCTGGGCCGCCCAGCCGAGCGTGAGTCAGACGTCCGAGTCCGGGCGCATGATCGCCGAGCTCCGCGCCCGCGGCGTCAAGACCGTCGTCGTCGACCCGAACTTCTCGCCGGATGCGGCCAAGGCCGACGTGTGGCTGCCGGTCCGTCCGGGCACGGACACCACGCTCATCCTGTCGTGGTTCCGCTACATCTTCGAGAACAAGCTCTACGACGAGGAGTTCACGAAGTACTGGACCAACCTGCCGTTCTTCATCGATCCGGACACCAAGATGCCGATGCTGGCGAAGGATGTCTGGCCAGACTACAAGCAGACGACCCCGCCCAACACGCCGGTCTATGTCTGCTGGGACAACAAGACCAACTCGCTGAAGCCCTTCCCGTTCAGCCTGCCGCAGAAGTCGCCGGTGGACCCGGAGATCTTCGCCACGGCCAAGATCAAGGGCAAGGAGTGCAAGACGGCCGGCCAGATCTACAAGGAAGAGGCCGACCCCTGGACGCTGGAAAAGGCCGCTGAGAACTGCTGGCTGCAGGCCGACAAGATCGAAGAGGCCATCAAGATCTACACGGGCACGGAGCGTTCGGGCATCGCCCAGGGCGTCGCGCTCGACATGACCGAGAGCGCATCCCAGGTGCCGCTCGGCCTCATGGGCCTCGACATGATCATGGGCAAGGTCAACAAGCAGGGTGTGACGCTCGCCCAGCAGGGTCCGCAGTCCATCCCCAAGTCGCGCCCGGTGACCTTCCACAACTGCTTCGGCGGCATGTTCGACATGATGTGGGGTATCGGCGCCGGCGTGGGCATGTCCGAGGAGGAGAACGCCGCACGCATAGCGGCGTTCCCCGACAAGGCCACGCAGAAGTACATGCTGAACCTCATGAAGAACCGGCTCGGCATGGTCGACCACAAGGGCTTCTACACCTGGTGGCACTCGCACATCCCCACGGTCCGCGAGGCGATCGCCACCGGCAAGCCGTACAAGCCGCGCGTCTGGTTCGACATGTCCGGCAACAAGCTGGCCATGCTCGGCAACGCGAAGTCCTGGTACGAGGTCTTCCCCGAGGTCGACTTCATCATCGGCCAGTACCCGATGATGACCTCGTTCCACGTCGAAGCCTGCGACCTGGTGTTCCCCATCCAGGAGTGGCTCGAATGGGGCGGCCAGAACATGGGCCAGATGAACTACACGTTCATGACCACCCCGGTGATCCACCTGGGTGAGACCGTCTCCAACGGGGTCCCGGCCCAGAAGGTGCTGGACAAGTGCGGCGAGATCTGGGGCAAGAAGATGCCGCCGTACTTCATGGGCGGCGAGCAGTCGCAGGAAGCGGTCAACGCGGCGAACGTCGCCACGTTCGGCGCCAAGTCCTGGGAGGACCTGCTGGAGAACCAGGACAAGTACGTGCCGCTGGTGATCCCCGACGAGCAGTACTGGCTGTACGACCAGCATCTCACCATCGTGGATGACGGTCTGCCGGCCGGGTTCGGGACCGAGTCGCGCAAGTGCGAGGTGTACTGCAGCCTGCTGCTGCGGATGAGCCGTACCGGCTACCCGTTCGTCTATCCTGAGACGATCCCGGCTGCGCCGGAGGACTACTCGCCGATCTGCCGGGCCGTCGAGCCGGTCGAGAGCCCGCTCACGGACAAGGAGTACCCGCTCGTCCTCACGTCCGGCCGTCTGCCGTTCTTCCATCACGGCACCATGCGGCACGCGCCGTTCTCGCGCGAGATCTGCCCCGTGCCGCCGGTCAAGATGAACCCGAAGACGGCCAAGAAGTACGGCATCGAGAACGACGACTGGGTCAAGGTCGCCTCTCGCCGCGGCGAGATCACCGGCCGCGCCTACGTCACCGAAGGCGTCAACCCCGGCGTCATCTGGATGGAGCGCTTCTGGAATCCGGAGGCCTACGACAAGACCCAGAAGAAGATGGACGGCGGCTGGCGTCAGTGCAACGTCAACATTCTCACCAAGAACACCGCGCCGTTCAACGAGGTCTTCGGTTCGTACACGAACCGCGGGTTCACGGTGAAGATCGCCAAGGCCGACGGACCGCCTGAGAACGTCTGGTACGAGCCGAAGCAGTTTGAGCCGTTCATGCCCACGCTCCAGAACGAGCCGAACACGAAGGCGGTGTTCTGATGCATTACTGCCTGGTGATAGATCTCGATCGGTGCAGCGGCTGCCACAGCTGCGAAGTGCACTGCAAGATGGAGAACGGTATCGGGCTCGGCGTGTACTGGAACAAGGTGATCACCGTCGGCCCCACGGGGACCTTCCCCGACATCGAGGGGTACTGGCTGCCGGTGCAGTGCCAGCAGTGCCAGGAAGCACCGTGTGTGTCCGTGTGTCCCACGGGCGCCAGCTACCGCGACGAGAAGACGAACATCGTTCTCATCGACAAGGAGAAGTGCCTGGGTTGCAGGTACTGCATCATGGCGTGCCCCTACGGGGTCCGCTGGCGCAACGAGGATGAGAAGGTCGTGGAGAAGTGCACGCTGTGCACGCACCTCACGAGCGCCGGCGAGAAGCCTGCCTGCGTGCACAACTGCTGCACCGCGGCTCGCATGTACGGCGACATCGACGACCCCGAGAGCGACGTGTCGAAGGCGATCGCGGCTGCGGGTGAGGAGAACGTCCATTCGCTGCCGGACGCGGGGAACAAGCCGTCGACCCGCTACATCCTGCACAAGAGCACCGCTACGTGGAGGGAGGGCTAAACATGGATGTCCAGTGGGCTCTCGTATTCTTCACTCTGTTCGCGGGACTCGGCGTCGGGCTCATCGTCGCCGTCGCCGTGACCGAGTGGCTGGGCAAGGCTGAGGCCGTCCGGTTCCCCGCTGCGGTGATCGCGCTCGTGGCGCTCGCCATCGGCGGCATAGCCAGCGTCTTCCACCTGGGGCATCCCGAGAGGATCTTCGGCGCCCTGGGCCATCCGGGCTCCGGCATCTTCCTGGAGATGCTGCTCATCGGCCTGACCGGTATCGGCATCATCGCCTACATGATCATGCTGAAGACCCGTACGTCAGAAGGCGCTCGCAAGGCCATGGTGACCGTCACGGCACTGCCGGCCATCGTGCTGTCCTTCGCGGTGGGCAACAGCTACGTGATGCTGGCTCGGCCGGCCTGGAACACCCTGATCCTGCCGCTGCTCTACATGGCGACGGCGGCCGTCATGGGCTGTTCCGCCATGACGGTCGTGAGCGCTGTCAGGGACAGCGAGGAGAGGACCAGGGGCAACGCCTTCGCGACCCTGATCTCGCTCGGGATACAGCTCGTGCTGGTCATCCTGTATGTGGCCAGCCTGACCTGGGCGCCGTTCGAGGACGCCAGCCGCTCGGCCGGTCGCGTCCTCTCGGGTAGCCTGGCGCCGCTGTTCTGGGCAGGCCTCGTCCTGTGTGGCCTGGTGATCCCGGCTGTGGTGGCCTGGCTGATCCGCGCCAGGAAGGAAGGCAAGGGCGGGCTCTCGCCACTGGCCGGTGCAGCGGTGGGCCTGCTCGCCGTCCTCGGCGGTGGCGTGGCCTTCCGTGCCCTGATGTACGCCCTCGGCACGGGCATCGCGGACTACTTCGGCAAGCTCTGAGGTCCGCGGGAGCAGTGTGCCCCTTGATAGGCCCGGCCATTTGACCGGGTCGCCCGGGGAGGAGCGGGTTGGGCGCGGCCGGCTACGGCGGCCGCGCCCGGGCGCTCCGCTTCGGTGAGGGGGGG
>CAZIGT010000109.1:0-9324 GCA_964538465.1 uncultured Thermoleophilia bacterium
CCAGCACCCGCGCTATCTCGAGGATCACGCCGCCGAGCTCGTCTGCAGGTACATCCATCGGCCTGATGGCGACCGCGAGCGACGGCTTGTTGCCAACGAGCTCCTTGCCGTGGCGGTCGTAGATCAGACCGCGACGCGCCTCGAGCTTGACGGTGCGCAGGCGGTTCTCGTTCGCGGCCGCGACGTATTGCTGCCCAGTGAGGATCTGCAGGAACCACAGGCGGAAGATGATGACGGCAAACACCGCGACGCCGAGGCACGCCACTACCAGGATGCGTGTCCCCACGGACGGCAACTGCGTGACCGGGCGGTCGCGGCGGCCCATCCGCTGTCTGCGGAACTGGCTGTGGTCCTTGTGCGGTACGAGCCGTGCAGGACCGAGTCCGCTCCCGTGACTCCAGCGGCCGCGGCCCGAGCGCGAGGTGCGCCTAGCCACGATCGCCCACCCCTTCCCGTAGCCACAAGCGCGTCAGCAGGTAGACAGGGGCCGCCAGCAGGCCGTTCAGCACCAGGCTGGGCAGGAACACGCGGAGGAACACGAAGCCCAGCGGCACCTCCCGCTCCAGTAGGAACTGCATACACGCCGACATGGACTGGGCGACCACCGTGCCGCAAAGCACCACCAGCACCGGCGTCCAGCCCGATGCCGTGTCGGCGGTCTCGGCGTAGCGGCCGGCGAAGTAGCCGATGATCACCAGCACCAGGCTGCTCAGGCCGAGCGGCGTGAAGACCGTGACGGCCACCGCTATGCCGACTACGAACCCGAACAGCGCTCCGATCTCCGAGCCGCGGAGCAGGCCAACGGCGACGACGGCCAAGAGGGCGAAGTCGGGTCCGGCACCCAACACCCTGACGTGCGCGGCGATCGTGGTCTGCAGGAGGATGGTCACGAGGAGCAGCAGTGCTAGGCGGCCGATCTCTGCGGCGACCAGCCGGCCGGTGTTGGGGGTGGCGGCCACGAGCGGGCGCGACTGCACCCGGCGCTCGGCCTGTGTGACTTCGACCCTCTGCAGGCTGCCGCCGTTGCCCCCGGCCATCAGTCGACCACCACCAGTACCCACTCGAGCCGCTTGAAGTCCACCAGCGGTTCCACGGACACGCTCTGGTAGAGCTCCACATCCTGCGACCCGACGTCTTCCACGATGCCGATGGGGATGCCGGCGATGGGCATCGTCTTGCTCACGCCCGACGTCACCACCACCTGCCCGGCAATGATCTTCTCTGAACGGTCGACGTAGTCCATGGTGAGGTCGCCGGTGAGGCTACCCGCGACCACGCCGCGGGCCTTCCCGGGAAGCACCTCGGCGCCCACGGCGCTCTCCTGATCCGTAAGCAGCGTGACCTGCGATGCGCTCGAGCTCACCGACGTGACGCGGCCTACCAGTCCGTTCTGCTCGTTGACCACAGGGTCGTAGAGCTCAACGCCCTTGGAGCTGCCGGCGTTGATGGTAACGGCCGAGTACCACGCCTCGGTGGGCTGCGCTATGACGCGCGCCGTGACGAACTGTGTGTCGGCTGGGTAGACCTCGTCGTCGGCCACTCCCAGGAGCTGCTTCAGTCGCTGGTTCTCCTGTTTGAGAAGCAGCTGGTTGGCGATCAGGCCCTGGAGCTTGCGGACTTCCTTGCGCAGGCGCTTGTTCTGCTTCTGCGCGCTGAACAGGTCACCCACCCAGTTCCAGGCGTCACGGAACGGCTCTACGATCTTCGAGACGCCGGACTGCAGCGGGCTGAGTACCTTGAGGCCAGCCCGCTGCACACGATGCACCGGTCCGCTGTCCGACTCGCGGAAGTAGAGCGTCAGCATCGCCAGCGAAAGCACCAGCAGGGCGGCAACCAGCAGTCGCCGCCAAAGTGCACGTTTGCTGCGGTTCACGCGATATGTGCGATGTGCGCGCTCACCGGCCTAGTGGCGCTTCGCGCGAGACGAATTGCGCCGTCCTCCGGCAGCCAGTACATCGAACTCCTCAAGGTAGCGCCCGGACCCCACGGCCACGCAGGTGAGCGGTGACTCGGCGAGGTGCACGGGCATCTGCGTCTCGTTGCGCAGCCGCTCAGGCAGTCCGCGCAACAACGAGCCGCCGCCGGCGAGCATGATGCCGCGATCCATGATGTCGCTGGCGAGCTCCGGCGGGGTCTTGTCCAGCGTGGCCTTGATCGCATCGATGATGGCCGTGGTGGGTTCTTCGAGCGCCACGCGGACCTCTTCCGATGACAGGACGATCGTCTTGGGCAGGCCGGTGACGAGGTCGCGACCCCGGATCTCGGCCTGCTCTTCCTGCGGCAGCGGCGCGGCGGAGCCGATCTCGAGCTTGATCTCCTCCGCCGTCTGGCTGCCGATCAGTAGCTTGTACTCCTTCTTGACCCAGCTGATGACGGCCTCGTCGAGCTCGTCGCCACCCACGCGGATGGACTGGGCTACCACGATGCCGCCGAGCGAGATGACCGCCACCTCGCTGGTGCCGCCGCCGATGTCCACGATCATGCTCCCGGTCGGCTCGGCCACCGGCAGGCCGGCGCCGATCGCTGCTGCCATCGGCTCCTCGATGAGTGTGGCCCAGCGCGCGCCGGCAGAGTACGTAGCCTCCTCCACGGCGCGCTTCTCGACGCCGGTGACCCCCGACGGCACGCAGATGACCACGCGCGGGTGCGCCCAGCGGTTCTGGGACACCTTGCGGATGAAGTGACGCAGCATCTCCTCGGTGACGTCGAAGTCGGCGATGACGCCGTCCTTCAGCGGCCGCACGGCGCTGATGCTGGCCGGCGTACGGCCAAGCATGCGCTTGGCCTCAGACCCAACGGCGTGGACCTCGCCGGTGCGATGGTCGATGGCCACTACGGACGGCTCGGACAAGACGATGCCGCGGCCGCGCACGTAGACGAGGGTGTTGGCCGTACCGAGATCGACGGCCATGTCACGGGCACCGAAGCCCGTCACGGATGCAAAGGGACCTATGGGTCTACTCCTTCCGGGAGCGGACGGGTCGTATCAGTATAGGGCATGGTCCAAGACCGGCCCACCGCCGGGCCCCGACACCCTCTCCGCTTCGCATGCTCACAACCGCGCCTCGGGCCAGGCGAAGGCGGGCAGGCCGAAGCCCTCCAGCGATTCTGCGAGCAATGCCACCGGCAGCCCGACGACGTTGAAATAGTCGCCGTGTACACCCGCGATGAGAGACGACCCGAAGCCCTGGATGGCGTAGGCGCCGGCTCGCTCGCGCCACTCGCCGGTGGCTACGTAGCGCTCGATATCGGAGGATCTGAGGGCGCGGAAGGTGACGGCGGTCACGCAGTGGCCGACCCGCTCTTCCGCGCCAAGCCTCAGACACAGTCCGCTGACCACGTCGTGGGACCGGCCGGAGAGCGTACGCAGGTAGCCGGTGGCCTGCGCCTCGTCGCCGGCTTTGCCCAGAATCTCCTCCTCTACGACCACGATGGTGTCCACGCCCAGCACGAGGTCGTTGCGCGCGGCGGCGCCGCGCCGGACGACCTCAGCGGCCTTTCCGGCTGCATTCAGCTCCGCGGTCGCGACAGGATCGCGCGGGACGACCTCCTCGACATGGGTGCTGGGGACCATGCGGAACGGGATCCCCAGCTGCTCGAGGATGGCTCGCCGCTGCGGCGAGCGCGACGCCAGCACAAGCTCGCCGGGCACGGCTCAGACCAGCTCTTGCTCCGTGAAGAACAGCGCGATCTCACGGGCGGCGCTCCGCGGGCTGTCTGACCCGTGCACCACGTTCTCTTCCTTGGAGAGGGCGAGATCGCCGCGAATGGTCCCCGGGACTGCGTCAACGGGATCGGTGACGCCCATCATGGTGCGGGCCACCTTGATGGCCTCTCGCCCCTCCCAGACCATCGCGACGACCGGTCCTGAAGTGATGAACGCCACGAGGGGCTCGAAGAACGGCTTGCCGACGTGCTCGGCGTAGTGCCGCTCGGCCAGGTCGCGGTCTATCGTCATGAGCTTCATGCCGCGTAGAGTGAATCCGCGACGCTCGAACCGCGTCATGATCTCACCGACCAGGCCGCGGGCTACGCCGTTCGGCTTCACCATGATGAACGTACGTTCCACAGATACCTCCAGAGAGAAAGCGGGCTCGCGTGCAACGCTCGTGAGCAGGCATGCCGGGACACTCGCTCGCAGGCACGCGACGCTGGACGAGCGGCGGCCGGCGAAGCTGGGCGGGACGGTCAGCGGCCGCTGGCGGCGTACGACGATCCCGCCGCCGGGCCGATCTGCGTCTCGCAGTACGGGCAGATACGCCATCCCGGCTCTATCGGCCGGCGGCAGGTGCGGCAGACGCCGCGGATGCGCGCCGTGCAGCTCGGACAGACCAGGAAGTCCTCGCGGATGTCCGCATGACAGTACGGGCACACCTGCATCTCGCCGAGCCGCCGTTCCAGGACCTCCATCTCGAGCTCGCGTTCGTGGACCTCGCTGAGATACTCGGGCGGCCGCACGATCGCGTAGATGAACGCTCCCACCGGCCCGAACACCAGGCCCGTGAGAACGGCGACCACGATCACGACCTTGTCTTCTATGCGACGGCGAGCGTCCTTGAAGACCCAGAAGGTGCACGCCAGCCAGAAAGCGCCCAGCATGAACCAGAAGAGCAGGACGATGAGTCGCCAGACTCCGGAGCTGAAGAAGTCGTTGAACGCGCTGAACGGACTACTGTCCGTTGCGGCGATCAGTGTCCAGATCGACACCGCATTCCTCCTTGCATGCACCGCCGCAGCGGCACGAGTTGCGTGTGCGAGCCGGGCGACCGACCGGGACCGGGCGCCGCGATCCCGCGCACCCGATGCGCCGGCCCGTAGCCGCAGGCTTCACACAGAGTGAACCCCCGCGGGCTCAGCCGTCTCGGCGAGTCAAGGCATCATACCTGACAAGACGGCCCCGTGGGCCACACGGCACCTCGACCACAGTGCGGCGTGAGCCTGAGAGCCGGTTCAGAAGGCGGCCGGCAGGTTGCCGAGCTGCAGACCGATGAGATAGCCGATGGCGAACGACACACCGCCCACCACGAGCACGATGAGTAAGCCGATGAGGATGCGGACCGGGAGGCTGGCGCGGCGCGAGGGCTTCTCGCGCCGAGGCACCTTCTTCACTACTCTGCTGCTGCCCCGCTCCACGTCCGCGACAGTATACAGAAGCATGCGCCGCTGTGAACCGCGGATTCAGCCCGTTGCGACAGCCATATCGCCGGCCAGATCCTCCAACAGATAGAGGGAGCCGGTCACCAGCACGCTCCCGTGCTCCCCGGCGCGCGCGAGAGCGCGGCGATACGCCTCGCGGGCATCGTCGACGGGTTCCGCAGGCCCCGTGAAGCCGGAAGCGGCGACACGGGTGGCCAGCGCTTCCGCGGCCAGGCTACGCGGCTCTCGCGCGCGCGTACAGACCACGGCGTCTGCCAGTGGCAGCAGCACACGCAACATGTCGTCGACCGCTTTGTCGGCCATCACGGCCAGCAGCGCCACTCTCGGACGAGGTCGTTGGATCGCTGCCAGGCTGGCGGCCATCGCAGCCGCGCCATGCGGGTTGTGGGCGCCGTCGGCGATGACCAAAGGACGGCGCCGCACGATCTGCAGGCGGCCTGGAACGGCGGCGGCGGCGAGGCCGCGTCTCACTGCCTCCGGCCGTAGCTCTCCCAGCAGGTAGTGGCACGCGGCCACGGCGAGGCCCGCGTTCGTCGCCTGGTACGCGGCCTCCGTCGGCAGACGCAGGCCGCCGTACTCCGTGACGTGACACATCGCGTCGTGCGGTCCCGAGCATGCCGCAGAGCCACGCCTGTCGCCCGCCGAGATACGCACGCTCAGCGACCCCGGGCCGCCTTCGATGAGGACGTCGCGACCGACGTAGTGCGGTCGCGCGCCCACCTGCGCGCAGCGGGCGGCGGCGAGGTCTTCCAGCCCCTCCAGCTCGCCGAACACGGCATCCGCACCGGAGGCGATCACAGCCGCCTTCTCGGCGAAGATCTGCTCCCTGGTGTCACCCAGCACGCCCGTGTGCTCGAGGCCGATGTTCGTGAGCGCCACCACGGGGGCGCGCAAGACGTTGGTGGCGTCGAGGCGGCCGCCGAGCCCCGCTTCCACGGCCGCCGCCTGCACTCCGGCCTCGGCCATCGCCAGGAACGCCGACACCGTTAGGACTTCGAACTGCGTAGCCTCGCCGACAGCGAACGGCAGGTCGTCGGCGGCGGTGCGCACCCGTTCCACAGCGTGCCCGAAAGCGCCGCTGTCCACCGGCGACCCGTCGAGCTGTAGGCGCTCCGGGTAGCCGCTGATGTGCGGAGACAGATAGGCGGCGCCGGCCAGCCCATGCGCGCTGAGGACGGCTGCCGCGTAGCGCGCGGTCGAAGACTTGCCGTTGGTGCCCACGATGTGCACCGATCGGAAGGCGCACTCGGGATGCCCCAACGCATCGAGCAGTGCCTCGACACGCTCGAGCCCGGGCTTCATGCCGAACACGGCGAGCGAGTCGAGGTACTCCATCCAGTCGTCTGTCACGCGCGTCCCTCCGCGAGGGCGCCCGCTGGAGATCAGCCGAGCGCAGCCAGCCGCGCGGCCAGCTCGTCGCGATCCGTCTTGTAGGCGGCCAGTTTCTCGCGCTCCTTCTTGACCACCGCCTGGGGAGCGCGGCCCACGAACTTCTCGTTGTCGAGCTTGGTCTGCGCGCGGGCGACCTCGGCCTCCAGCTTCTTCAACTGGTTGCGGAGCCGTTCGCGCTCGGCCTCTCTGTCCGCGGCCGCCACCACGACGCAGAACGTGGCGCCCGGGACCATCACGATGTGGCCTCCATCCGCGTTCGCGGCCGGTCCCGCCGCTTCGGCCCCGGCTGCGCCGGCGTCCGCGATCGCGAGTTGCGCGCGCGCCAGTGCGCGCACCAGGCCCGCATGCTCCCGGTAGAGATCGAGATGTGCCGCGTCGTCGGGCGCGACCCGCACATCGAGCATCTCGCCGGGCGCCACTTGCCGGTCGGCGCGGTAGCGACGCAGGGCGTCGACTGCGCCCTGCAGCGCGGCCATGACGGCGGCGTCGGCCGCGGCCGTCGGCGGAGCCTCCACGGCCGGGAAGGCTGCCGACAGCAGCGGGGCTGCGCCGTACAGATCGGCGATCTCCTCGGTGACGAAGGGCAGGAACGGATGCAGCAGCTTCACGACGCAGTCCAGCACCCAGCTCGCGTGCCCGGCGGCCTCGCGAGCGGCAGCCTTGTCGTCACCGTAGAGCCGTACCTTGACCATCTCGAGGTACCAGTCGCAGAACTCGTTCCACACGAAATGGTAGAGACCGTCGACCGCCGCGGAGAAGTCGTACTCATCGAGTGCCCTCTGCGTCTGCTCGATGGCGCGCGCCAGCCGGGCGGTCATCCAGCGGTCGACGACGTGCGCGTCTGAGCGCCGCGCCGTGATCCCGGTCGCCGACCGACTGCCGCCTGCGCTGGCCGCGGTGGCGTCATCTCCGTTCTCGCGGGCTGCCTGAGCCGCCAACAGGACCAGCCGCGAGGCGTTCCACAACTTGTTGGCGAAGTTGCGCCCCATCTGGATCTTCTCTTCCGAGAAGCGCACGTCCTGGATGCTGCTCATGAGCAGCAGGCCGAAGCGCGTGGCGTCTGCGCCGTACTGCTCGATGAGCTCGAGCGGGTCTATGCCGGTGCCCAGGCTCTTGCTCATGCGGCGTCCGTCCGGCGCCTGCACCACTGAGTGGATGTACACGTCCGAGAACGGGATGTCGTCGACAAACTCCAGGCCCATCATGACCATGCGCGCGACCCAGAGGAAGATGATCTCGCGCGCGGTGCTCAGCACAGCCGTCGGGTAGAAGGCCCGGAGATCGTCCGTGTCGTCCGGCCAGCCCCATGTGGCGAACGGCCACAGAGCCGAGCTGAACCACGTGTCGAGCACGTCTGTCTCACGACGCAGCGGTCCGTCGCACTTCGGGCAGGAGGCCGGCTCTGACTCCTGGACCACGGTGTTCTTGCAGGCATCGCAATGCCACACCGGCAGCTGATGTCCCCACCAGAGCTGGCGGCTGATGCACCAGGGCCTCAGGTTCTCCATCCAGTCGAGATAGACGCGCGCCCAGCGCTCCGGCACGAAGCGCACGCGGCCGCTCTGGACGACCTCCATGGCCGGGCGCTTCAGCTCATCCATGCGCATGAACCACTGCAGGCTGATGAGCGGCTCGATGTTGGAGTGGCAGCGGTCGCAGGTGGCCACGCTATGCGGGAAGTCCTCGACCTTCTCGAGCACGCCGAGCCGCTCGAGATCGGCGACCACGCGATCGCGCGCTTCGAGCACATCGAGGCCCGCGTACTGCTCGCCGGCCTCCGTGATGCAGCCGTCCGGGCCGACGGCCTGGACGGTATCGAGATCGTGGTCGCGTCCTATCTCGAAGTCCGTGATGTCGTGCGCCGGTGTGATCTTGAGGCCGCCGCTGCCGAAGTCCTTTTCGACGCGCTCGTCGGCGATCACCGGCAGGCGACGGCCGAGCAGCGGCAGGATCGCCGTGCGGCCGACGATGGCGGCGTACCGCTCATCGGTGGGGTTCACCGCAACGGCCGTGTCGCCGAGCATAGTCTCCGGGCGGGTGGTGGCGATGGTGACCGACCCGCCCCCTTCGAGCTCGTAGCGGACGTGGTAGAGCTTGCCCGGCTGCACCTCGTGCGCCACTTCCAGATCGCTGATGGCGCTACCGCAGCGCGGACACCAGTTCACCAGGTAGTGGTCCTTGTAGATGTAGCCCTTGTTGTAGAGGCTCACGAACACGCGGTTGACGGCGCGCACGTAGCCCTCGTCGAAGGTGAACCGTTCGCGCTCGTAGTCGCAGGCGCACCCGAGCCGCTTGAGCTGCTGGATGATGTTGCCGCCGTACTCCTCGCGCCACGCCCAGACCCGCCGCGTGAACTCCTCGCGGCCGATCGCTTCCTTGGTAGTACCCTCGGCGCGCAGCATCTTCTCCACCACGTTCTGCGTGGCGATGCCGGCGTGATCTGTGCCCACGAGCCAGCAGGCGTTCATGCCGCTCATCCGCTTGTAGCGGATGAGCACGTCCTGCACCGTCCCGTTCAGAGCATGGCCCATGTGCAGGTTCCCGGTCACGTTGGGCGGCGGGATGACGATGGAGTACGGGGCGCGGCCGGCGTCCGGCTCGGCGTGGAAGATACGATCGGCGAGCCAGCGGGCGGTCCAGCGCGCCTCAGCGGCGGCGGGCTCGTAGCGTGTGCGCTCCTTGAGCGGCGATGTGTCCTGAGGGCCTGTCATGATCAGGAAGGCGGTCCTTACTGCGCGAGATACACGGACGGGGGCCGCCATGGCGGCCCCACCC
>CAZIGT010000110.1:0-9301 GCA_964538465.1 uncultured Thermoleophilia bacterium
CCGCCCCTTCCACAAAAGCACTCAGGCAGGGAACGGCTCGTCCGCGGCCACCTGCAGCATGTTGACGGGCGTCCCCGGGCTTCATTGACCTCCGCCTGCGATCGCGGCTGAAGCCGACTGCAACAGTGGTGCCGAAAGGCACTCCGGCGGCTTGTGCGGGCACTATCGCAGTGCTACTGTGCCGCGAGATGCTCACGTTCGCCTGTCGGGCGAGTAGTTGCCCCGGAGACCCGGCCCTCACTGTACAAGATGGAGTAGGCCAGGCTATGCGCACAAGGCGGCGACGACCGCGGGAGGGCACGCCCTGTCGAGCGGGTCGCTTCCCGCAGGCGCCGCGAGACGGATAGGTGTGATCGTGACACGGAGCGCGGTGCCGGTGAGGCAGGGCACGTGCCCCGACTGCGCGAAGATGGCACCGTTCGCAGGCGGTCTCGGAGGGGGATGCGATCGGTCTCGGACCGGCCATCGGTGTGCCGGGGTGTCTGGAAGGCGAGAGGGCAGAAGAGGCGTGCAGGAATGGCTCGGCGTAAGTACAGGTGGTATGTCAATCGGCCGCTAGGCGTTCCGGGCGCTTTCGGAAGCGCATATGCGGCCGTGGGTGCCTGCATCTTCTTCTCGCTGGGCCAGGTGGCGCTCTATGCACTTGGGGCGGCACCGTTCGTCTATCTCATCGTCGGCTTTCTGTTCCTCTTGGTCGCCTGGTCCTATGCTGAGGCCTGGGCGGCGATCCCCGAGCTTCGCGGCGCCGCGAGCCTGAACCGGCGGGCGTTCGACCAGGTGGTGGGGTTCGGTACCGGGTGGGCGCTCACGCTCGACTCCGTTATCGTGGCCGCCCTGGCGGCCCTGTTCGTGCCCCACTACCTGAGCACGTTCTGGCCGAGTCTCGCCGAGGGACCGTACGATGTCCTGCTGGCCGCCGCAGTGGTCGTTGCGGTGATGCTCGCGAGCGCAGTCGCTCCGCGGCCGCCGGTCCGTCTCATGGCTCTGATCGGCGTGCTCGGCTTGCTGGCCGTGGTGGTCGTGATGGTCGCCGGGTTCGTGTTGCTGTTCGAGCATCGCACGCTCATCGATCAGATCGACCTCGGCGCAGCTCCAACATGGCGCCAGCTCCTGTATGCGATCCCGTTCGCGGCGGCTGCCTACGTGGGTATCGACGCGATCGTGGCTGCGGCGCCGGAGATGGGAACGCCGGCCGGCGAGCTCCCGCGGGCGTTGAACCTGCTCGTACTCGCGGTCGTGGTCGTTGGTGCGGGACTGGCGGCGGTGGGCCTGTCGACGCTGCCGGTGCGTGGGAACGTGGTGCCTGTGGATCCGGCGACCGGTCAGACCGTCGCGGTGCGCGTGGTGCCCGGCACCGAGCCGCAGACATTCAAGATGCCCAGCGGGGTACCGGTCTACGTCACCGTGGAGAAACTCAGTGCAGGGTACTACGTGATCCCTGAGCAGGACCCCACCGGACCCGTCTTTCAGCGCGGGGGACGTCCGGTCACCCGCCTCTTCGGCACACGGCTGGGCAGCACGTACCTGGAGAACCCGGTGGAGGGGATCGTAGCCCAGCTGCCGGATTCGGCCGCATGGTTGCGGCAGGCCATGCGGCCCGTCATCGCCGTGCTGGGCGCTCTCCTCCTGATGGTCGTTGTCTACGCGGAGGTGGCGGGCTCGGCGCGGCGCCTGTATGCGCTCTCCAGGCGTCGCCTGCTGCCCTCGGTCTTTGGGCGGGTCAACGCCCTGCGCATGACGCCCTACGTAGGCATTCTCGTCTGTGGTGTGGCCACCGTGGGGCTCCTGATCCCCGGCAGCACGACGCTGCTGGTGGAGATCCTGGGCTTCGGCGTGCTGGGGGTCTTCGTCATGGTCCAGGTGGCCGTGATCATGCTGCGCCGAAGGCAACCCGGTCTGGCGCGCCCGTGGCGCATGCCGTGGAGTGTTCGCTGGCGGAACAGCTCCGTGCCCATGACGGCGATCCTGGGCATAGTGCTCGGGGCCGCAGTCTGGGCGGCCATGGTCATCACACACTATCGGGGGGCGCTCGTGGGCGTGGGTTGGCTGGCCACAGGACTGCTCGTGTACGCGGTCTCCCGGCATCTCAGCGGCCTCCCGCTGCGCCGGCCCGCCGAGATCGCGCAGCTACCCAGCACCGCCGAGGTGGACGTCGACTACCACCGCATCCTCGTCCCTGTGGTGGGGTCGCGCCTGACCGACGAGATGCTCGTTCTCGCTTGTCAGCTGGCCACCGAGAAGGAGTCGCTGGTCGACGCCGTATATGCCGTCGAGGTGCCCATGGAGCGGCCGCTCGAGGACGGTCTGCTGCCGGCCGAGCGTGAGCGCGCGGAGAAGGTGCTGCGGCTGGCAGCCGTGGTCGCCGCCGACTTCGGCGTGAC
Organism: uncultured Thermoleophilia bacterium; assembly: GCA_964538465.1. Lineage (GTDB taxonomy): Bacteria > Actinomycetota > Thermoleophilia > UBA2241 > UBA2241 > UBA6103. The sequence continues at coordinate 2,382 of CAZIGT010000110.1, forward strand.
GCTGAACCAGCACGTGGTCGCGGCGCGTCACGCTGGTCGTTCCATCGTCGAGCTGGCCGAGAAGCAGAACTCGGACGTGATCATCATGGGAGCCGTGAAAAGGAAGCGCGGATCGAGCGTGTTGGGTCCCACAGTGGAATACGTGCTGCGTCACGCGCCCAACGAAGTGCTGGTCAATCTCGTGCAGCCAGACTACCCAATGGAGGGATCGGCCGACGAGGTGCGCGACCCATCGAGCGACAGTATCGACGACTACGGTGCCGTGAGCACTTCACGAAGGAAGTGAGGAACGATGTATGTGGTCATTGCCGGCTGCGGTCGCGTGGGGGCGGGTGTGGCCAGACAGCTCGTCGAGGAGGGCCACGATGTGGCCGTCATCGACGAGGACCAGGACGCGTTCGAGCTGCTCGGCGAGGACTTCCCCGGGCAACTCGTGACTGGTGCGGCGCTTGACTGGGACATCATGCGCCTTGCCGGTATCGAGGGAGCCGACGCGTTCGTAGCCTGCACGGACGGCGACAACACCAACATCACCTGCGCGCAGATCGCACAGAAGGGGTTCGAAGTGGGGTGCGTAGTGGCGAGGGTCTTCGACCCGGCGCGTGCCGAGCTGTTCAGGGGCACCGGGATCAACACCGTGTGTCCGACCCAGGACACACGTTCGATGATGCTGGATGCGGTCCATATGTGCCGGCTCAACGGGCATGGGGGTGAGCGATGTTCGTCGTGATCATCGGCGCGGGCAAAGTCGGCCTCAACACCGCTCGCAGTCTGGTGCACATGGGGCACGAGGTCATCGTCGTCGAGCAGCGGCGCATGCGTTTCAACCTGCTGGTCGAAGAGCTGGAGGACAAGCTGATGCTCGGCGACGGCACCGAGATCCACGTGCTGGACAGGGCCGGCATCGCCCGAGCCGACATGGTCGTGGCAGTCACGGGCGACGATGAGGACAACATCATCATCTCGCAGGTGGCCAAGCTCAAATACGGCGTATCCAAGGTCGTTGCGCGCGTGAACAACCCGCGCAACCAGCCCACCTTCGACATGCTGGATATCGACGCCACTGTATGCGCGGCGACGATGATGATCTCGATGATCCAGCACGAGCTGCCGAGCCACAAGTACGTCCCCTTGCTCAGGCTCAAGCGCGAGAAGGTCGAGATAGTAGAGCTCGAGGTCAGCGACGACTCGCCGTTCGCCTATCAGCCGGTCGCTGAGTTGGCGCTGCCGAGCGGCGTGCTCATCACGACCATCCTGCGCGGCGGCGAGGCCCTACTGGCGCGGGGCGAGGAGGTCATCCAGCCCAACGACCACGTTCTCTGCCTGGTGGAGCCGGGCCGCGAGAAGCATCTGATCGAGGCCTTCCTTCCCAGTGAGCGGCCGGAAGACGTGCAGGCCGAGGCCAGCATCGACATGATCAGCGAGTGAACGTGGGCGCGTCATGAGGATCATCGTTGTCGGCGCCGGTATCCTCGGCTTCAACGTCGCCAAGCGGCTTTCGCGCGAAGACCATGACGTGGTCGTGGTCGACCCCGATGAGCTGGGGCTGGATCGCGTGCAGGAACTGCTCGATGCCGGCGTTGTACGTGGCAGGGGCAGCTCGCCGTCAGTGCTGCGGGAGGCCGGCCTTGAGTCGGCGGACATGCTGGTGGCGGCCACGGGCTCAGACGAGACGAACATCGTCGCCTGTCTGTTGGCGGAGACACTCTCGAGCAAGACGACGCGGGTGGCCCGCCTGCGAGACCCGGAGTTCCGCGGCGCCTCGGGAATCATCGACAAGAGCTCACTAAGCATCGACCTGGTCATCAGCCCGGAAGAGGAGATGGCCGAGAGCGTGGCGCTTCTGGCCGCCACGCCCGGTGCCAGCGATGTGTTGCAGTTCGCCGACGGCCGTGTGCGGGCCGTGGGTGTCGAGGTCGGCGCCGGGTCGCGGATGATCGGCCGACCGCTCGTGGAACTGCGTGGCCCCGAGAACGAGAAGTCACTGGTGGCCGGCATCTACCGCGGCGAGCGCGTAACGGCTCCGCAGGATGTCGTCTCGCTCTCGGAGGGAGACACAGTCTTCTTCATCGCCACACCGGATGCCGTGCGCAAGGTGTTCACCCGGCTGGGCGTACCGTGGGTCCGCACGCGGCATGCGATCATCTTCGGCGGCGGCCGACACGGCGTGGCTGTCGCACGACGCCTCGCCGACGTCGGCGTGCACACGAAGATCATCGAACGCAACGCAGCCGTCTGCGCCGTGCTGGCCGACGAGCTCAGCGACACCGTGGTGCTGCACGGCGACGGCCTGGACCAGGCGCTGCTCGCGGATGAGGGCGTGCAGAACCTGGACATGTTCGTAGCGGCGGTCAGCGATGAGAAGGAGAACGTGTTCGCCGCGCTGCTGGCGAAGAGGCTCGGGGCGCGGCGCGTGGTGGCTCTGGTCGACACGCCCGAGTACATCCCATTCGCATCCACCACCGGCGTGGACGTCGTGCTCAGTCCCATGCTGACGGCGCTGGGTCCGGTGTTGCAGCTCGTACGCCGCGGCCAGGTGTTGTCTGTGGGCACACTCAAGGAGGAGGTTGTCGAAGGCCTGGAGTTCATAGCCGAGGAGGCGTCGGACATCGTCGGCATGCCGCTGGCCCTGCTCAGGCTACCGCGGGGATCCCTGGTCGGGGCCTTGATCCGTGGCAACGAGGTGATGATGCCGCGCGGCGACACCGTCATCGAGCCGGGCGACCGTGTCGTCCTCTTCGCTCGTCCACACCTCATCCCGCGCCTGCAGAACCTGATCGTCGGTGGCTGAATCGACCCAGAGCGGTTTGCCCATCGAAGCGCACCCGCTCTTGGGCGGCGCGCAGCGCGTAGCCTATCTCCTCAGCAACCTGCTGCTCTTCAGCTCCGGCACGTTGGCGGTCCCGCTGGGGGTGTCCATCGGCTACGGCGAGCCCAAGGCGAGAGCCGCCGTCGTGTACCGCATGATAATCGGCGCGGTCGTGGGCCTGGCCGGCGTGCTGCTGTTCCGCACTGACCTCGGCGCGCTCACCCGGCGCGAGGGCTTCGCAGTCGTGGGCCTGGGATGGTCGCTGGTCTGCCTGCTCGGTTCGCTGCCGTTCGCCCTTGTGGGCGAGCTCAGTGTGCTCGACGGCTGGTTCGAGAGCGCCAGCGGCTTCAGCGGCACGGGGGCCAGCGTCGTCAGCGACCTTGAGGCATTGCCGCGGGGCATCCTGTTCTGGCGCAGCTTCACTCACTGGCTCGGTGGCATGGGCTTCGTGGTCCTCTACATCGCCTTGTTCCCGCTGTTGGGCGTGGGCGCCATGCAGCTGTACAAGGCGGAGACGCCCGGGCCGGACAAGGATCGGATAACCCCGCGTATCCGCCAGACCGCGAAGGTCTTGTGGTCGATCTACCTCGGCATCTCGGTGCTGCTGACGATCCTGCTGCTGGCTGGCGGCCTGAGCTGGTTCGATTCGCTCTGTCAGATGTTCGCCACTCTTGGCACCGGAGGCTTCTCCACTCGCAACACCAGCATCGCCAGTTTCGGGAACCCGTTCGTCGAATGGGTGCTCGCTGCTTTCATGTGGATCGCTTCCTGCAACTTCGCGCTGCACTACGCCGTGTTGACCGGCAAGCCGCGACGCATGATCGGCAATCCGGAGTGGCGCTTCTACACGTCGCTGCTGATGGTCTGCTCGGCCGTCTTCATCCTGGTACTACTCCTGACGACCGAACAGCCGGCCGGCACGTCAATCCGCGAGGCCGTCTTCACCGTCGTGTCTATCGGCAGCACCACCGGCTTCGTCACCGCCGACTACCAGACGTGGATCCCGTTGCTGCAGTTCATCCTCCTGGTCCTCATGTTCGTGGGCGGGTGCGCGGGCTCTACCGCGGGGGCGATGAAGTGCGTCCGCGTGCAAGTACTCCTCAAGCAGACGCTCAAGGAGTTCTTCCGTGTGATCCACCCACACGCCGTGTCGCCCGCTCGCCTCGGGAACAAGACGGTGACGCAGCAGATGGTGCGTCGCGTGCTTGCCTTCATCGCTCTCTATCTACTGACCTGCGTGGTGGCCATATGCGGCATGTCGCTGACGGGGCTGGAGTTCGAGACGTCGGTCTCGGCAGTCGTCGCCTGCATCGGGAACATCGGGCCGGGCCTGGGCGATGTGGGTCCCACGTGTACCTACGGCTTCATCCATCCGGCGGGTAAGCTGATCCTTTCGTTCTGCATGCTCGCCGGGCGGCTGGAGCTCTTCAGCGTCCTGTTGCTGTTCGCGCCCGCGTACTGGCGCAGGTAGAGGGTGCCATGATCCGGCGAGAATCCAGAGTGTCCGGGCGCGAGTGAGGGCGAGAGGTACATGATGTCGATGGCGCCGTCCGAGAGGGAGTTGCGCATCGCTGCTCACCCGATGCTGGGTAGCGGCCGTCGTGTCGGCTACCTGCTGAGCAGCCTGCTGCTGTTCACATCGGCTACGTTGATCGTGCCGCTGGCCGTGTCGATCGGCTACGGAGAGATCAGGTCGATTACGGCGTTCACCTACACGATCATCATCGGTGTGGTGACGGGGGTCACCGGCCTGCTCCTCTTCCGTGCCGATCTGCGCCACATGCAGCGGCGCGAGGGGTTCGCCGTGGTGGCCGCCGGGTGGGCGCTGGCATGCCTGCTCGGCTCGCTGCCCTTCCTCTTCTCGGGCCAGCTGGGCTTCCTGGACTCGTGGTTCGAGAGCGTCAGCGGGTTCACCGGCACGGGCGCCAGCGTCATCACCGACGTGGAGGTCATACCGCACGGCATCCTCTTCTGGCGCAGCTTCACCCACTGGCTGGGGGGTATGGGCTTCGTGGTTCTCTACATCGCCCTGTTCCCGCTGCTGGGCGTGGGTGCTATGCAGCTGTACAAGGCGGAGACGCCTGGTCCGGACAAGGATCGTCTCACGCCGCGAGTGCGCCAGACGGCGAAGATCCTCTGGTCCATATACCTGGGCTTTTCGGTCATCCTGACGATCCTGCTGTTGGCGGGCGGCATGGACTGGTTCGACGCTCTGTGCCAGATGTTCGGCGCCATAGGCACCGGGGGGTTCAGCACGCGCAACGCGAGCATCGGCGGCTTCCATAGCTCGTACATAGACTGGGTGATCACGGCCTTCATGTTCCTGGCCGCCACCAACTTCGCGCTCTACTGGGCTGTCCTGACGGGCAGGCCAGGCCGGCTCGTCAGAAACCCTGAATGGCGCTTCTTCTGGATCACGCTGGTCGGCCTCACGGGGATCATCGCGCTGACCAACTGTCTCACACGGGATGTGTCCGTCAGCACTTCGATACGGGAGTCCGCCTTCGCGGTGGTGTCCACAGCGAGCACGACCGGCTACGCGCTCGCTGACTACGAGACGTGGGTCCCAGTCACGCAGTTGATACTGTTCCTCTTGCTGTTCATGGGCGGGTGCGCTGGCTCCACGGCAGGCTCGATGAAGGTGGTCCGTGTGCAGCTGGCGCTCAAGTATGCGGTACGAGGCCTCTACCGGATCGTGCACCCTAATGCGGTCGCGGCGATTCGCCTGGGCAGGCGACCTGTGGTGCACGAGACCTTGCGAGGCAGCGGGGCGTTCATCGTGCTCTATTTCACCACCTTCATGGTGTGCGTGGTGGCGGTCTCGTTCACCGGCATGGAGTTCGCGACCGCGCTCTCGTCGGTGGCGACCTGTATGGGGGGCGTAGGGCCCGGACTGGGGGAGGTGGGTCCCACGGAGACGTACGCGGCCGTGCACTCGTTCGCCAAGGTGGTGCTCGCGTTCTGCATGCTTGCCGGTCGGCTGGAGCTCTTCACGCTCCTGCTGCTGTTCACGCCGGCATACTGGCGCAGGTAGCGCACATGCCCCTGGCGGCGGCTGCGGGAAGCGTCCGGGTGGCCAGTGATGGCAGTCGACACCGGCCAGCGGCCTCTCGTGCACCTGCGGTCTTCACGACCGCAGTCGCGGCGCCCGCGACCTCGTTGCTCACGCGAGGGGGCGGATCTCAGCTCCCTCCACGGTGGCGTAGGTCGACAGTGGGCAGAGACCGGCTGGACGCGCCGGGCCGAGATGCGGTCGGTTCCAGACCTGCATTCGCATCCGAGGGCGCTCAGCCGCCGAGGGTGATCGCGCCTGGGCGACACCGCTTGAGGCACTCGCCGCACATGGTGCAGGAGTCGGCGTTGGCCACATAGGCCTTGCGATTGGACGGGTCGAAACCGATGACGCCCGATCGGCACGCCGTGACGCAGTGCCCGCAGCCTTCGCAACTGCCGGAGTCGATGCTGATCTTGGAGGCGGTGCTTGTGCCGCTCGACGCACTTCCGGAGCTCGTGCTGCTTGCACTGCTGGGTCCACTGCTTGTGTCGCTCCCGCTACCTCCTGAGCTGGAGCTCGATCCGCAGGCGGTGAGCGCGGCCGGCACCGCCAGGACGCAGGCGGCGGCCATCGCCCGCTTCAGGAAGTCGCGGCGCGACATGCCTTCGGCCGGACCTTCGTCCGGGGCACCGGCCGGAGTCACGTCTCGCGGCATCTCTGTCTGCGTGTGGTGCACTGCGGACTGCATCGTGGTGTCCTCCTCCAACGCCGCAAACGGCAGCTTGCGAGCGCATACACGTGTGGTCGCAGTCGATATCAGTGGTCGACGGCGCTTCTGCCACGCATACTTGTACCCGAGGAAGCGGAGAACCTTCTCTGCGCCGACTGAGAGCCGGCTGTGGGTCGCTTCGAGCGATCGTCGATGGCGCCGGTCAAGACCGGCGCCATGGTCGATCGATGGGGTAGGAGTCAGAGGCCGGCGAAGTGAGCTGTCCCGTTGCATGGGACTTCACGTGGCTCGCTCTCCGAAGGATGTCATCTCTGACGCGCGCGCGCCGAGGGGCGGGCGCGGGGGACGGGGGCATAGGCGCGGGCGGGGCGAGGGAGCCTGCAGTG
>CAZIGT010000111.1:0-9285 GCA_964538465.1 uncultured Thermoleophilia bacterium
CTCTCTTCCAGGACGGGCGTGATGCCCGTTGACGCGTCCTCTGGGGGTGACGATGCGGCGCGGCGCGCAGCGTCGCCTCGCGAGCATCACTCAGGCGGCAGCTCCGTATAGGTGACGGAGAGGTCCACGCCGCTCGACTTGTTGACGGCCTTGTAGACGAAGTACCAGATGATGCCCAGAGCCCAGACCGTGCAGTACACGCCCAGCGACATCCACGTGAAGTCGCGCATCTCGGGCCGCACGATGAGGAACCAAAAGAGGATCACCAGGTAGACGAAGTTGACGAACGCGCCCCACTGGACCAGCGGTACGCCCAGGAACTTCCAGTTGCGATAGGGCGAACTGTCCCAGATGCTCCTGGCCCGCTTGGACCACGGGAACAGGAACGCGGCGATCGCCGTGACGCCCCACACCGAGACGATCTCCATGCCGGTGACCGTGAGGCCCTGCATGTGCTCGCCGAGCCAGAACGTGTAGAGGGCGATGGCGAACTCGCAGAGCACGAAGCAGAGAACGAAGTTCTTGACCGGGGAGGCCCAGCGTGGGCTCACGTCGGTGAACCACATGGGCCCCATGCGGTCCATGCCCCAGGCGAACAGGATGCGTGGGAATGCCAGGTAGGAGAGTGCGATGTACCAGAAGTCGAAGGCGATGTACGACAGCGCCACGGCCCAGGCGGTGACCCAGCTTGGCCAGCCGATGTAGGCCATGGTGCCCCAATGCGTAGAGAACGGGAAGCTGTAGCCCTTGACGGCGTCGTAGACGCCCCAGTTGTCCGCCACGCCCATAGCCGAGATGAAGTCGAACGGCATGGCGTGGTAGGCGCCCTGCGCGGCCCATAGAAGAAAGACCGTAGGCAGGATGACGGCTGAGAAGTTGGCGCCCAGGAGCGCCTTGTCAGGCCGCTTGACCTCGCCGGCGACGAAGACGCAGAAGTAGGCGTACGCGAACAGCCACGAGGCCGCCACCATGACGCCGAACGTGTCCACCCAGTTCCAGGTATTGGGGATGATCGTCTCCGTGCCAGAGGAGACGGCGTGCACGAACGCGCCGTACCTGATCGAGTCGTACTTGTCGGCGAGCACGTTCCAGTTGTGGGCGAACTCGGCCTTGCTCGTGAAGGTGAGGACGCCGCACACGATCGCCGTGCCGCCGATGCCGATGATCATGATGACGCGCTGGATCTGCGCGAACAGCTTCACGCCGAACACCATGGTGAGGAAGGCGAGCAGGTTGGCCACCGAGGAAATGAGGAAGACGCCCCACGTGCTGGTGCAGATGTCCGCGAGGGTGTCCCAGCCCTGGTACTGCGCCAGCATGGCCAAGCCGGGGTCGGCGATCCACGGCCCCAGGATGTACACCCAGAAGATCATGACGAACGCGTTGCCGAAGCTCTCGGCGAACGCCACGATCGGGTGCAGGATGCGCGAGTTGTAGACGTACTCGCCGCCGGCGCGCGGCATGCTCCCCGACAGGATGCCGTATACGAGCGGGAAGCCGATGCCGGCGAGCACCAGCGAGATGACGGACACCAGCCAGAGGTTGCCGCCCACGTAGGTGCCGAGGCCCAGGCTGAACACAACGAAGATGCTTGGCGTGAGCCCCTGATTCATGAATCCGACGCCGAAGGCGTCCCAGAAAGACAGACCGCGCACAAGGCCGCTGGCCTTGCGCGCGTACGCAAGTTGCTCCGCCATGGTCCCCCCCATGTTGGTCGGCAGTAGCCGCTCTATGGCCACGATGATATGCATGCGCGTCAGTGCAGGGCAAGTCATCCGGTCAGCTGGATTCGTACCGTCTTCGCACCTTTCTGTACGGCTTCCGCACAACCGTCGCGCTCGGTGCGCAGGGCGAGGGGCACCTTTTGCTACAATGAGCAGCCGGCCGCGACGGGCCGAATATCGCACCGGACCGTCGACCATCTCCGGAAGCGAGACCCATGGACCCCTCGACGACCTACCGCGGCACTGCGGACTACATCGCCGCGCCCGAGCTCACGCAGACGGTCAACGTGGCCGTGGCCCTCGGGCGCCCGCTCCTCATAAAGGGCGAACCGGGCACGGGCAAGACGATGCTGGCGAAGAGCATCGCCGACGGGCTGCGCAAGCCGTTCATCGTCTGGAACATCAAGTCGACCACCAAGGCGCAGGACGGGCTGTATGTCTACGACACCGTCCAGCGGCTCTACGACGGCCAGTTCGCCGACCACGACGTCAGCGACATAGCCCACTACATCAAGCTCGGCAAGCTCGGTGAGGCGTTCTCGCACGAGGAGCGCGTCGTGCTGCTCATCGACGAGATCGACAAGGCAGACCTGGAGTTTCCCAACGATCTGCTCTGGGAGCTGGACCAGATGGAGTTCCACATCCCGGAGACCAAGCAGACAGTGCGCGCGGTACACCGGCCTATCGTCATCATCACCTCCAACGCCGAGAAGGAGCTGCCGGACGCGTTCCTCCGGCGCTGCGTGTTCCACTTCATCGAGTTCCCGGACGCCGACACCATGCGCACCATAATGCGTGTGCATCACCCCGATCTCGAGGACAAGCTCCTGGAGAAGGCCCTGGAGGCGTTCTACTGGCTGCGTGAGGTGCAGGGCCTACAGAAGAAGCCGTCTACCAGCGAGCTGATCGACTGGGTGCAGGCCCTCGCCATAGGCGGCGTGGAACCCAAGCAGATCGCCGCCCGCATGCCGTTCCTCGGCGTCCTGCTCAAGAAGGACAAGGACGTGGAGACGGCCCAGCGGGCCATGAGCGGCAGCGGCCGCTTCGGCCGCGGGAAGTGACCGCCGCGCGGCACGGGCGGCAGGGGGTCCCACGAGCTGCCGTCGGGCCGGTCCTGACGGCCGCGGCCGAAGAAGTATCCGGAGGCGCAGGGCATCATGTTCGTCGACTTCTTCTATCTGTTGCGGGCGTACGGCGTACCGGTCACCGTGACCGAGTGGCTCACGTTCTCGCGCGCCCTGGCGGAGGGACTGGTGGGCGCCAGCCTCACCGACTTCTACGGCGTGGCGCGTGCCTGCCTGGTCAAGAGCGAGGCGTACTTCGACCAGTTCGACCAGGCGTTCCAGCAGATGTTCCAGGGTGTCGAGACCCCGCAGGAGATCGCCGACGAGGTGTGGGAGTGGCTCGCCGACCCGCTCACCATGATGTACCTCGGCGAGGAGGAGCGGCGGCAGCTCCTCGAGGCGCTCGGGGACATCGACCTGGACGAGCTGCGGCGTAGCTTCGAGGAGCGCCTCAGGGAGCAGACGGAAGCCCACCACGGCGGCAACTACTGGGTGGGCACCGGCGGCACGTCGGCGTTCGGTCACTCGGGCTGGCATTCGGGCGGCGTCCGCGTCGGCGGGCAGAGCAGGCACCGCTCGGCGGTCAAGGTGGCCGGCGAGCGGCGCTACCGCGGTTACCGCACCGATGCGCAGGTCGGCGTGCGGCAGTTCGAGCTGGCGCTGCGCCGTCTGCGCCAGCTCTCGACGAAGAACGAGGAGCGGCCGGACGAGCTGGACCTGGACGAGACCATCAGGTCCACTGCCGATAACGGCGGCATCCTCAGCCTGGAGTATCGGAAGAGCCGTCGTAACAACGTGCGTGTCATGGTGCTCATGGACGTCGGCGGCTCGATGCATCCGTACATCAGCATCTGTAGCCAGCTGTTCACCGCACTCAACCGCGCCACTCACCTCAAGGACCTGCGCTTCCACTACTTCCACAACTGTGTCTACGACTATCTGTTCAACGACACGTCGTGCAGCACGCGCAACGCCGTCCGTACCTCACGCGTGCTCAACGAGCTGAGCGGCGACTACAAGCTGATCCTGGTGGGAGATGCGGCCATGGCCCCCAGCGAGCTGAAGGCCCGCTACGGCGTCATCTGGTGGGGCCAGGCGAACGAGGAGCCGGGCATCGAGTGGCTGCTGCGGCTGCGCCGCCACTTCCGCCACTCGGTGTGGCTGAACACCATCCCCGAGGACGACTGGGACTGGACGTACGGCCACCACACCATCGCGGACATCCGGCGCATCTTCCCGATGTACGAGCTCACCGTGGACGGCCTCACCGCGGCCGTGCGCTCGCTGATGGTACGCCGTTAGGGGCGGTCGCGAGGATTCCCGGCTGCCCCTACCGCGTCCGGCTACCTGTACCTTCGCCAGTTAACGAGAAGGCTGCCGGCCGTGCCCACGATCAGGCCGGCCACCACGAGCGCTGTTGGCAAGGTCGTACCGTAGAGGCTCAGCGGCCGGAGCTGGTGCTCGATCGACTGTGCGGACGCAGCGATCGTGGCCGCGCTGGCCTCGTACTGCATGTCCTGCACCGTGATCTGCAGAGCGTTGCGCTGTGTGGCCGGCAGTGTGGCCAGCGGCGTGGCTATGGCCACCTCGTCCGCCAAGCCCACGCGGAGGATCTGCCGGGTGCGCATGTCCAGCAACACACCGGTACGCGGCTCCACCCAGTACTGGGTGTGGAACTCCCATGTGTACTCCACGGGCAGGCTCGGGCCAGGCCAGGCGGCCAGGACGTCCGGGAGCAGCCGGCTGAGGACCGGGTTCATCTGGCCGCTGTCGCTGAGTGCAAGCAGCAGCGTCTTGGGCACGATCGTCGGCAGACCGAGGTAGTCGACCTCCTCCTCGGTGACGGCCTCCTGCGAGCCAGACGCAGCGAATCGATAGGCGGTCTCGCCGCTGTCGGCATGCTCCACCACGCCCACGAACCGCACGGGCACGGCGCGACGGTACGCGTCGACCCAGATCCAGTAGTCGCCCTGGCGGACATCGAACGGCCAACCGCAGACGAGACCGCGACGAGTCCAGTAGCCGGTGGTGTCCTCCCACGAGGAGAGGCCGTCGCTGGTCCCCTCCATGGTTCGGCGGTCGAGGGCGCAGTGCTCGACCGTGCGCAGTAGCCGGCCCTCGGGCGTGCGCATCACGGTCTCGTCGCGCACGAGGGCGGCGGAACCGGCGGTCTGCTGCACTTTCACGGTACGCTGCACGGTGAGGCGTCTGCCGCTGAGGGACTCCAGCGAAGCCAGGTCGATGTAGGTGCGTATGCGGCCCTCGTAGCGCTGGGTCCACTCCTCGCCGCTGGACAGGCTGCGGAAGCTGGGGGCTATTCCCAGCAGCACGACCAGTCCGGCGACCACCATGAGTGCGCCGACTGCGACGATGACGGAACCGACCACACGGTGCTCCATGCGGCTCCTCGCGCCGGTGGGTCAGAAGCGGCGGTGCCGTAGGCCCGGCCGCCGCCTCAACTATATTGCGTGCGGCTCCGTGTCAGGAAGAAGCCCCCCGCGCAGATGTCCGCCACGCCGGCGATGACGAGCACGATGGGGAGGTAGAGGCCGTACATGTCGAGCTTGTCGGCGGCGCTGCGCGCCTCCTCGGCGGCATCGGCGACCGACTGCGGCGAGGTCTTGTACGTGAAGTCCGAGACCGGCACGCGAAGCTGGGCCCGCGTGGACTCGGGCAGGAGCGCCAGCGCCGTGGTGGCGATGAACTCCTCGCCCAGGCCGACGGTGCGCCGCTCATGCTTGCGCGTGTCGATCATGATGCCGCTGGCCGGTTCGATCCAGTACTCGGCGCTGTAGTCGTAGAAGTACTGCAGCGGCACCGTCTTCTTGGCCCACTTCCGCAAGGCCTCGGGAAGTTGTTCCTTGACGATGGCGCCCAAGGCCCCCAGATCCGAACCGGTCACCAGCCTGAGGATTTCGTCCACGCTCAGTTCCTCGGGCAGGCCCATCTCGGCGACCTGCTCCGCAGCTATCGGCTTGGGTTCGCCGGCCGAAGTGAACTTGTAAGTATCCATCTCGCTGCCGGCGTGCTTCGTCTCGCCGCGGAACACGAGCGGGACGGTGTCGCGGTAGTCGTCGCTCCAGCCGATGTAGTCCCTCTTCTCCGTGCCGATGGGCCAGCTGAACACGATCCCTTCTCGCGGCCACAGGCCCTCGGCGTCGTTCCACTCGGCGGGGTACTGCCCCTTCGGCAGGGCGAACATCGTGTGGCGATCGACGGCGTAGCCGGAGACGAGCTGCTCGAGCTGCTCACCGCTCCCCCCGGACGACTCCATGGCCGTCATGGTGCGCTCCTCGCGGACCAGGGCGGCGGAGCCGGTGGACTCCTGCACCTTCAGAGAGCGGACGATGGTCATCGGGACGCCCCGATTGAAGATGAAGCTCGTGGGGTCGAGGATCTCCTTGATGCGGCCTGTGTAGGTTCGCTCGACGGCCATGTCCGCCGGGAGCTTCTTCATAGCCGGTGCCACGAAGAACAGCACGACCAGACCCCCGATCACCAGGCCGAGTCCGCTGATCAACAGAGCCGCGGGCAGCATGCGTCTACTCATGGGTCCCCCACGTACGTCGACGTTGGCGCCTTGTGTGGGCGGACTCTACGGAGGCCCCGGGCCTGGCGCAAGAGCTGAGCCCGCCCAGGTCGCGGCGCGTTCTCGGCGTGCGTGGGTCCGGGAGCTGCCTTCCTCTGTTAGCATCACGGACCAGGGATGGCCGGCGGCGCGGCGGTGCGCATGCTCCGTGCCGCGTCGCCCGGAGCGGGGGGATCGCATGCGCGGATGCAGGGGCGCCACCGGATGCGCGGTCACGGTGCTGGTGGTCATCGCCGCGTTCGTGGTCGCCGTGTTCGTCTGGATCATCCCGTCGGCGCGTAAGGAATACAGCATCGACACGGTGGCGATCGCTGCCCGGGTGCGCGCCACCGGCGCGCTGACCGTGTCCGAACGCTTCAGCTACACGTTCCACGGCGACTTCACCCGGGTGTTCAGGGACATCCCGATCGATCCCGACTCGCCGATCACCGTCCTGGGTGTGGATGGGCCGGGCGGCTCCCTGCGGCGGCTGCCGTCCGGCTGGGTGCCCGCGATGGGCTCGCCCACGCCGGTGCCGGCGGCCGACGACGCCACGCCCTCGCCGTGGATGTCGCTAGCGCCGGAGCAGCGCCCCTTCGGCTTCTACCGCGTCACCCAGGGGGTCGATGGTGTCGGCCTGCCCGTCGTGCGTATCGAGGCGTTCGCCGACCTCTCCGACCGATCGGCGACGTTCACCTTCCACTGGCGGGCCGTGAACGCGGCGGCGCGCTGGGCGGATGCCGGAGAGTTCTGGTGGAAGCTGATCGGCAGCGGGTGGGACGTGCCGATGGGACACGTCCGGGCGGTGGTCAGCCTGCCCAAGCCGGTACCCAAGCGGCAAGTGAGGGCGTGGGGTCACGGGCCGCTCAACGGCGTGGTGCGCATACGAAGGGACGGCACGGTCGTGCTGACCGTGGACCAACTCGCCGCGAACACCTACGTCGAGGTGCATGAGCTGTTCCCGCCGTCGCTGCTCTCGGGCATGGAGCCGGTGCCTGCGGACATGCGCGAGACACGGGTCCAGCAGGAAACCGAGTGGGCGCGGGCGGCCAACGAGCAGCGCGCGCTGGCGCGCGACCGGCTGGCCGCCGAGCGGCGGAACGAGCGGATCGCCTGGGTGGTGTTCGGGATCGTCACCGGGCTCGCTGTGCTGGTGTGGTTCACGCTGTTCTTCCGCGGCGGCCGTGAGTACCGGCCCACGTTCCGTGCCAGGTACGTGCGCGACATACCCACGGACATGCCGCCGGCGCTCGTGGGCGCCCTCTGGCGCATGGGCAAGCTGAACAACGACGACATCTCGGCGACGCTGCTCGACCTGGCGGTCAAAGGTGTGCTGCGCATCGAGCCGGTCGAGGGGAGCGGAGAGGGGCTGGCGGACGCCGAGGCCGGCGGAAAGCGCGCCGGCTAGGGATCGTTCAGGGTGATCCTGAACCGCGACAAGCTGGCGTGGGCGGACGACTCGTCGCAGCCGCTCATCGCCCTTCTGTTCGACCGGGCAGCCGAGGGCGACGCCGTGACGATGGAGGAGCTCAAGGAGTGGGCGGCAGAGCACCCGGCGACCTTCTACTCCGGGATCGCGGGCTGGCGCGCGGGCATCACGGCGCGGGCCGACAAGCTGGGCTTCCTGGAGAAAGGCGGTGGCGGCAGGGCCGCGAAGGCGGGCGTTGCCACCGGCTTGGCCGGCGTCGCCGACTGGGTGCTCTTCATCCTCAGTCAGGAGTGGCTCATGCTGGTGGGCGTGGGCCTCTGCGTGGTGCTCACGATCGCTTGCCCCGTGATGCGGCGGCGCTCGAAGCAGGCGGCCGAGTTCCATGCGCAGTACCGGGGCCTGTACAGGTACCTGCGCGACTTCGGCCGCCTCCACGAGAAGCCGCCGACCGCGGTGGCGCTGTGGGAGCAGTACCTGGTGCTGGCGGTGGTCTTCGGCATCGCGCAGAAGGTGATTGAGAACATGCAGGTGTACGTGCCCGAGGTGGCGGAGAGCACCGACTTCCACAACGTGTTCTGGTTCACGACGCCGGCCTACGCCGCCACCTTCGGCGGCGCTGCGCACGCGCTGTCGTCCTTCACCGGGGGCTTGAGCGCCGCCGTGGTCGCCGGCACCCCGCGCTCGTCGGGAAGTGGCGGCGGAGGCGGCTTCTCCGGTGGTGGCGGCGGAGGCGGCGGCGGAGGTGGTGGCGGCGGCGGAGGTGGCGGCGCGGACTGACAGCCGCGCGCGGTGGGCCGGCGCGGGAGCGGAGGGGGCGGCGGAGCGCCTGCCGTGTCTCCGCCGCTCCCTCTGCTGCGCCGCCCGCTGCCGGATCGGCGATGCGATCCGGCGCGCACAACGGTGAGACGGCTCCGCACCGTGGTAGCGAATCCCATGCCGTCCGCGGCGCCCGACTCCTCGCCGGCGACCACAGCGGCCCTGTTCGATCGCTTCATCCACCACGTGCTGGGACGCTGACGTCAGTGTGTACGAATACGAGTTGGGGAAGCAGGATGAGGTCCTTGCCAGCGACTTCGCCGAGGCCGTGGTTCCCGATGTGTACTGAAATGGTCCGTTCGCATTCATTGACAGAAGCAGCGTGTTCGTCAATCGGAGCGACAAGCGGTGCACGGCCGGAAACGGCTCTGAGCAGCGACCTCTGAAGCAGGCCGCAGGGACTATGGAGGAGGGGGGAATGGTGCCCCCAACGGAATTCGAATCCGTGCCGCCGGCTTGAAAGGCCGGTGTCCTAGGCCGCTAGACGATGGGGGCACGCTGGTCGTCTGATCTCGCCGGCGGCGGGCCGGCGCGGACGACGGGCGTACACGGTACCACAGACCGCCGCTGCCCGCCGCCCAGCGCGGTGACACCCGAAGCCGTGCGGGCGAGGTCGACCCGGCCAACAGTCGGTGAGTCCCGCGAGCCGGGCGGCTGTGCGGTCGAGCGGTCGCCGCTCGCAGT